>DATKLZ010000023.1:0-31627 GCA_035542135.1 Steroidobacteraceae bacterium
GATCGATGATTTCGGCACCGGCCATTCGAGCCTGGCGCAGCTGCATGCGCTGCCGGTGGACGAACTGAAGATCGACCGCGCCTTCGTCATGAACCTCGAGCGCTCGGCCAGCAACCAGGCGATCGTGCGCACGACCATCGAACTCGGCCACAGCCTCGGCCTCAAGGTGGTCGCCGAGGGCATCGAGACCCCGGACGTGTGGGCCGCGCTGTTGCGGCTCGGCTGCGACCTGGCGCAGGGCTACTACATCAGCCGGCCGATGCCGGTCGATGCCGTCGCCACCTGGACGCGCACGCAGCGTGCGCAGCTCGCTCACGCCCGCGACAGCGCCGAGGAAGACGGCCGGCTCACCAGCCTGCGCAACCGCTGAGGCCGGTCCGCGCACCACGCGCGGGCAGCGGCCGTGGGGCCGCGCGCCAAAATGGTGCCGCCCGCTCCCGCCGCAGGCCCCGGCGACGCTCCGCTCCACGGTTTTGGCGTTTGCCCGCCATGGCATGAAAGGTGCAATTCCATCGGCCAGACAATCCTCGACCGGCCGGGAGCGCTCGCATGAAACTGGTAACCGCGATCATCAAACCCTTCAAGCTCGACGACGTGCGCGCCGCGCTGGCCGAGCTCGGCGTGTCCGGCATGACCGTCACCGAGGTCAAGGGCTTCGGCCGCCAACGCGGCCACACCGAGCTGTACCGCGGCGCCGAATACGTCGTCGACTTCGTGCCGAAGACGCGCGTCGAAGTGGCGGTGCGCGACGAGTTGCTGGAGCAGGCGGTCGAGGCGATCGTCGGCGCGGCGAAGACCGGCAAGGTCGGCGACGGCAAGATCTTCGTGACGTCGATCGCCCGCGTGATCCGCATCCGCACCGGCGAAACCGACGCCTCGGCGCTGTAGTCGCGGCGCGCCCGACTAGGCGGGTTCGACCAGGCGCAGCGCGCGCGCGTGGCGGCTGATGCCGAGCGCACCGCTCCGCACCACCTCGAGCAGCTCGCCGTGCGAGGCGACCTCGCGCATGAAGCCGTTGACCTCGGCCTCGCTCCCCAGCAGCTCCACGATGAAGCCCTCGGTCGAAGGATCGAGCACGCGCCCGCCGGTACGCACGACGTAGCCGCGCAGCGCGTCGCGCCGCGCGGGATCGACGCGCAGCTTGGCCAGCACCAGCTCGCGCTCCAGGTGTTCGCCGCGCGTCATGTCGTCGACGCGCACGACGTCGATGAGCTTGTTGAGCTGGTTGACGATCTGCAGGATCACCGCATTCGAGCCGGTGGTCACCAGCGTCAGGCGCGAGACCGTCGGGTCATCGGTGGGCGCGACCGACAGCGATTCGATGTTGTAGCCGCGGCTCGAGAACATGCCGGCCACGCGCCCGAGCGCGCCCGCCTCGTTCTGCAGCAGGATGCCGATGATGTGCCGGTCCGCCTTCACGCCTTTCGCCCCGCGCCGTGCCCCGCAAGGCCTGAAGAATAGCCGAGTTTTGTGCGGGCGTGCCAAGCTGATAGGCTCTGGCCCATGGACGAGCCTTTGCCCAGGCCGATGAACGCGACGCACCCGCTGGCCGGCAAGGCCATGAGCGGGGCGGAGATCATCGTCCAGGTGCTGGCCGACGAGGGCGTGACCGCCATCTTCGGCTACAGCGGCGGGGCGATCCTGCCGACCTACGACGCGGTGTTCACGTACAACGAGGCGCAGCGGCGCAGCGGCGGGCGCGAAGTGCCCTTGATCGTGCCGGCCAACGAGCAGGGCGCGGGGTTCATGGCCGCCGGCTATGCGCGCGCCAGCGGCCGCGTCGGCGTCTGCCTCGTGACCTCGGGCCCCGGCGCCACCAACACGGTCACGCCGGTGCGCGACTGCATGGCCGATTCCGTGCCGATCGTCGTCATCTGCGGCCAGGTGCCGACGGCGGCGATCGGCACCGACGCGTTCCAGGAAGCCCCGGTCGCGGCGATCATGGGCCCCGTGGCCAAGCACGTCTTCCTGGTCACCGATCCGACGCGCCTCGAAGCGACGATGCGCACTGCCTTCGAGATCGCGCGCAGCGGCCGGCCGGGCCCGGTCGTCGTCGACATCCCGAAGGACGTGCAGAACTGGGCCGGTGAATTCCGCGGTTCGGGCACGTTGCCGATCCCCGGCTATCGCGGCCGCACCTCGGCGCTCGAGGCCAGCACGCTCGGGCGCGAACAGCTCGCCGCGTTCGTCGAATTGCTGTCGGAATCACAGCGCCCGCTGATCTACGCCGGCGGCGGCGTCATCAACGGCGAAGCCGCCGCGGCCCTGACCGAATTCGCCGAGGCGCTCGATATCCCCGTGGTCACGACGCTGATGGGCATTGGCAGCATCGACACCACGCACCGGCTGTCGATGCGCATGCTCGGCATGCACGGCGTCGCGGCCGCAAACTACGCCGTCGAGGATTGCGACTTCCTGATCGCGGTCGGCGCACGCTTCGACGATCGCGTCGCCGGGAATCCCGCGAAGTTCGCGCGCGCCGCGCGCACCATCGCGCACCTCGATGTCGACCGCGCCGAGATCAACAAGGTCAAGAACGCGCGCTGGAGCCATGTCGGCCTGCTGCCGGATGCGCTGCGCGCGTTGGCCGCCGCCGTCCGGCAGGCCGCGCGCCAGCGCGACTACCGGCCCTGGCACGCGCACCTCGATGCGCTCCGCCAGCGCTACGGCATGAACTACCGGCGCGACGGCGAGCTGGTGCAGCCGCAATACGTCATCGAGGAAATCAACCGCCACACGCGCGGCGAGGCGATCATCACGACCGGCGTCGGCCAGCACCAGATGTGGGCCGCGCAGATGTTCGACTTCGGCGCGCCGCGCCGCTGGCTCACCTCCGGCAGCATGGGCACGATGGGCTTCGGCCTGCCCGCGGCGATCGGCGCGCAGCTCGCCCACCCCGGCCGGCTGGTCATCGACATCGACGGTGACGCCAGCATCCGCATGAACATCGGCGAGCTCGAGACCGCCACCACCTACAACCTGCCGGTCAAGGTCGTGGTGCTCAACAACTTCGGCGACGGCATGGTCAAGCAGTGGCAGAAGCTGTTCTTCAAGGGACGGCTCTCCGGCAGCGACAAGTCGCTGCACAAGAAGGATTTCATCAAGGCCGCGCAGGCCGACGGCTTCGAGTACGCGCGCCGCCTCGAGCGTCGCGCCGACGTGCCGGCGGTGATCGCGGAATTCCTCGCTTTCAAGGGCCCGGCCTTCCTCGAGGTGATCATCGACCCGGATGCCGGCGTGTACCCGATGGTCGGCCCCGGCCAGGGCTACGAGGCGATGATCACCGGCGAGTTCATTCCCTCGCGCGATCCGAAGGACGGCGGGAACATCGATCCGTCCAGCATGTTCTGACGCGCAGGCCGCCATCCTTTCACGCAGCGCCGTTCACGCATTGCCTCACGCAAGATGCTGACGGTCGCGCCGCGCTTCGCTGCGGCGTGAAGCTTGCCGCTCGCTGCCGGAACGGCTTGTTGTAACCGCGGGAACTGAAACGTCGCACCGCGTTCCGGCGACGCTCACTGCAAGCCGCCCGCCAATGCATTTTGCGTGAGGCAATGCGTGAACGGTGCCGTGCGGGAGCAAGGCGGCCCGGCAACGAGCGCGCCCTCACAGGGTTGCTTCGGTGCTCACGAGGAACTGCAGCTTGCTGAGGTTCCGTCCGTCGAGCGGCGTGGCGATGTCGATGTGGATCACGTTGCCCAGCGAGGAGCGATCATTGCCGAGCCGCAGGCCGATGCCGACATCGCGCAGCCAGCCCAGCTGCGGCACGCCGATCGGATTGTCGCCGTAGGTGCGGCCGGCGTCGAAGAACGCGGCGCCGCCGATGTTGAACAGGCGCCACAACGACCAGTCGGTGTAAAGGCGCTCCTCGATCTTCAGCTGCGCGCGCGACTCGCCCAGCTGGTAGCGCAGCGGGTAGCCACGCAGGCCGTTGTCGCCACCGAGGGAATAATAGTGATCGAGGTCGAGCGCATGGCCGGCATCGCCACTGACGCGCACGTGGGTCAGCGTGTGAGGCGAGGTGCGCCAGTACCAGGCGAGGCTGGCGCTGCTGCGCACGTCGACGGCGCCGCCCGACTCGTTGCGCCCGTTCACGGAGGCGCCGGCGTAGAGTTGTTGTGACTCGCCGAGCCGCGCGCCATAGGTCGCGCCGAGAACGTAGATCCAAGCGCGGCGGTCGGCGCCGAACGCGCCCGAGGCGAGGCCGATCTGCAGCGCGGCGTCCAGGCCGAACGCGACGTCCTCGGTGCGCGCGATCAGGTCCTGGTTGCGGGTGGTCCGGTACTGGTCCGTCAGCCAATCGACGCGCACGTACGGGTATTCGAGGTCGCGGTTGGCGGGGATCGGCGCAAGGTTGAGCGCGGTCGGCGGCGTGCCGGCATACAGCGTGTTGAAGGCGTCGCGCTCTTCGCGCCAGCCGGCCGAGAGCCGCAGCACATGGCCCAGGTGCAGGCCGGCCGACCAGCCGCCGTACGCATCCAGCAGGCGCGCGGCGTGCTGGTAGCGGTCGTACTCGCTGCCAAGGCTGTAGCGCGAGTCCTCGCCGGTCGAATCGGCGATCGTCAGGCCGGCGGCGTGGTGCACGTCGAGCGCATAGAACGGCCGCGCCAGCTGCACGCGCCACTCGCGGCCGTCGCTGTTGTTGGCCCAGCGGAACGAGTCCTGCCAATGGCTGCCCCACGCCGCCGGGTCGCGCCATTCGGCGTACGTGGAATCGCGATCGACGCCGCGGCTCGTGCCGGCCAGCAGCGTCTTGCCGGAGCCGAGCAGGTTGTGGTCCTGGAACTCGAACGAGGTGTCGTTCTTGCCACCGCTCCGCCCGAAGCTCGGTCCGAGCTGCAGCGTCCACACATCGTGCGTTTCGACCAGGATGTCGACCAGCCCGTCGTGCCAGGCGACCGGGCGGATGCGCGGTTCGCGCAGGAAGGTCAGCTGCCGCAGGTTGCGCTCGGTCTCCTCCAGCAGCCGGTGCCGGTACGGCTCGCCGCTGGCGAACAGCAGCTGCGCGCGGATCACGCCGTCGCGCGTGGTCCGGTGCAGGTGGTTGGCGGCGCGATACAACCACTTGTTCTCGCGCGGATCGCCGAGGTCGAAGATTTCCTCGCTGCGGATCGTGATCGTGCCGATGCGCGCGCCGGCTGCTTCGAGCGCGGCGTCGTCGGGCAGGTCGGCACGCGCGGCGGCGGCAAGCCCGGCCAGCAGCAGGAATTTCCAGAGTGCGCTTCGCATCGCGGCCATGGGAGCATTGCGCCGCCCGCAACGTCAACGACCAGTCGCCGCTATTGCGCGGCGACGCACGCGGCGGGCCGCAAGGCTGCATCGGCACGACCTCATGCCCTATCATTGGGCGCATGAACCAGGGCGCGAGGACATCCGGCTACGAACACATCTCGCAGCCGGTTGCGCCGTTCCATCGCTACGTGCGCCGCCAGCTGCGCAGCTTGGGCATCGGCGCGGCCTTCATCGCCATCGCGCTGTACGGCGGCATGCTCGGCTACCATTACATCGTCGGCTTCTCATGGGTCGATGCCTATGAAAACGCGGCGATGATCCTGTCGGGGATGGGTCCGCTGGCTTCGCCGTCGACCTGGGCCGGCAAGGTGTTCGCCGGCAGCTACGCGCTGTTCTCCGGTATCGCGGTGCTCGCGATCGCCGGCGTGATCGCCGCACCGCTCGTGCATCGCTTCCTGCACCGCCTGCACGCCGATCCGGAGACGCGCAAGTGAGGCCGCCCGCGCGGCTGCGCCGCACCTACTTCGATTGCCGCTTCGGACAGCTGCACGTCTACCAGGCCATTCCGCCCGGTGGCGGGTTCGACGAGGCCACGGCGCTGCTGTGCATCGCTGGCGCGGCGGGCGAAGGGCGTTTCTTCCAGCCCTTGCTCGGCCCGCTCGGCGCCGATCGCTCGATTTATGCGCCCGATCTGCCGGGGCACGGCCTGTCGGATCCTCCCGCCGGTCCGCTCGGCGCGGAACAGCAAGCGCTGGCGTTGCTCGACCTGCTCGACTCGCTCCGCCAGCGGCGCGTCGACGTGCTCGCGCACGCCAGCGGCATCGAGGTGGCCACGGCGCTGGCCGGCGCGCGGCCCGGCGCGCTCGTGCGCCGCGTCGCCTGTTCCGCGCCCCCGCCCGGGGCCGTCGCGGGCCTGCGCAAGCTCGTCGCGCACTGCCGCGAAATACCCATCGCCGGAGCCTCCGACGCGGTGCTGGCCGATCCCTCCGTGCGCGCCCATATGAATGATTTAATTGGGTTTTTTGGAGCCGCCGCGCCGGCCTGAGTGCATGGTCCGCAGTTTGGCCTGCTGCCGGCTCAGGCCTGCGGGGCTTCGCGTAGACTTGGGCCGCAATATGACCAGGAACAAGCGCCGATCACTGAATTCGCCGCCGGATCCGGATGACACCGCTGAAATGCCGGGCCTCCCGCCGGCGGACGCGAGCACCGATACCTGGGCGGTCCCGCACATTGCGTCGTCTGCGCCGCATGAAGACCTGGTGCGCGCGCACCAGGAGGAAGTGGACGGACTGCGCGCCAGCCTGGCGACTGCGACGAATTCGCTCGCGGCCGCGACCGCGAGCCTGGCCGCGGCCACCGCCGGTCGCGCGCAGCTCGAGACCGATCTCGCCAGTGCCATCGCGAACGCCAGGCAGCTCGAGCAGCAGTTGCGCGACCAGGGCGAGGAGCTGCGCGTCAACCAGAGGCAGCGTGAAGACCTGGCGGCACAGCTGCAGAAGGCGCGTGATGAACTGTCGGCGCTGGCCAAGAAGTCGCGCGACGAACTGGCGGCGCAGGCGCAAAAGTCGCACGATGAAATCGCGGCGCTGAAGCAGCAGCGCGAGCAGTTGGAAGCCCAGCTCGCCGAACAGGCGCGGCGCGAATCCAGCGCGCACGCCAGCGCGCTGGCGCAGAGCCAGGCCGCGCTGGCGCACAGCCAGGCCGAGGTCAGGGAATTGCGGCGCCGCGCCGCGCGGCACCAGGAAGTGCTGCAGCACACCGAGGGCCGGCGCCAGGTATTCGATTCGATCGTGCGCGGCCACGAGGAAACCGTGGCCGACCTGGCTGCGCAGCTCGAGGCGCAGCGCGCCGAACAGCGCGCCCTCGAGGCGAGACTGGCCGAGCAGGACCAGCGCAGCCAGACGCAGGCGAAGCAGCTGCTCGCCGACGGCGCGGTCGCCTTGACGCGCGCGCGCGAACTCGAGGAGGAGCGGGCGCGGGCGCGCGAGGAACTCGCCAGTGCGCAGGGAGCCGCGCTGGTCGCGCAGCGGCGCGTGGCGCAGCTCGAGACCGAGCTGGCTGAAAGCTCCGCCGCCGCCAGCGCGCTGCGCGAGCAGCTGCGGGCCGCCGAGGAGGCGGGCGAGGCGCTGCGCGGCGACCTGGCCGCGGCCGAGGAGCAGATCCGCAGCCGCGAGGCCGAATTGCAGCAGCATGCGGTGCGCATCGCGCGGCTCGAGAGCCAGGAGGCGGCCACCGAGGTGCACGAGCGCATCCTGGTGTGCACCGAGGGCGACGAGGGCATCGTGCACGTGCTCGGCAAGCGCACGACCGTCGGTCGCACGCCCGACAACGACATGTGCATCGACGCCGATTTCATCAGCCGCCACCACGCCGTGGTGCTGGACACCCCGACCGGCACCGTGGTCGAGGACCTGGAGAGCACCAACGGCGTGTTCGTGAACCACGTGCGCGTGACCCGCGCCGGCCTCAAGCCCGGCGACCTCGTGACCTTCGGCCGCACGACCTTCCGCTACCTGCTGAAGTAGGTCCACCGCCGCCCGTGGATGGCTTAAGCTTCGCCGTGGGGCCTGCTCTCCTTTGGAACGTCGATGCGTTGCTGCTCAAAATGCTTTCAGACAAGGCGCGAGGCGCGCTGCGTGGTCATTCCACGTGAGCGCCGAGCAACGCCGTATGAAAGCACTTTGAGCGCAACCTTCCAGGGCCGGCCCGGAATGGCGCAGGGCGGCGTTGCGCCTCCTTCATGTGGAATGACCACACTTCAGTCGGCGCGCCTTGCCCTGCGCTATTCTGGGCAAGGCCGCATCGACGTTCCAAAGGAGAGCAGGCCCCAATGGGCGATGACTACCTGCAGAAGATCCTGACCGCGCGGGTGTACGACGTGGCGATCGAGTCGCCGCTCGATCACGCGCCGCGGCTGTCGCGCCGGCTCGGCCACGAGCTGCGGCTCAAGCGCGAGGACCTGCAGCCGGTGTTCTCGTTCAAGCTGCGCGGCGCCTACAACCGCATTGCGCACCTCGGCAGCGCGGCCGCGGCCCGCGGCGTGATCACCGCGTCCGCCGGCAACCATGCGCAGGGCGTGGCGCTCGCGGCGCGGCAGCGCAAGGTGCGCGCGGTCATCGTGATGCCGCGCACGACGCCCGACATCAAGGTGCGCGCGGTCGCCGACCTCGGCGGCGAGGTGGTGCTGCACGGCGATATCTTCGACACCGCCTTCGAGCACGCGCTCGGGCTGGCGCGCGAGCAGAACCTGGTGTTCGTGCATCCGTTCGACGATCCGGACGTGATCGCCGGCCAGGGCACGATCGGCGTCGAGATCATCCGCCAGACCGGCGGCGAGCTCGATGCGATCTTCGTGCCGATCGGCGGCGGCGGCCTGATCTCCGGCATCGCCGCCTACGTCAAGCAGCTCTATCCGCGCCTGCGCGTGATCGGCGTCGAGCCGGAGGATGCCGCGGCGATGTTCGAATCGCTCCGCGCCGGCAAGCGCGTCACGCTCGACAAGGTCGGCTTGTTCGCCGACGGCGTGGCGGTGCGGCGCGTCGGCGAGGAGACCTTCGCGCTGGCGAAGCGCTACGTCGACGAGGTGGTGCTGGTCGATACCGACGAGATCTGCGCGGCGATACAGGATGTATTCGAAGACACGCGCGCGGTGCTCGAGCCGGCCGGCGCGCTCGCCGTCGCCGGCGTCAAGCGCTACGTCGCGCGCGGAGCGCCCGCCGGGCAGCGCTACGTCGCGATCAGCAGCGGCGCCAACCTCAATTTCGACCGGCTGCGCTACATCGCCGAGCGCGCCGACCTCGGCGCCGGCCGCGAGGCGCTGCTGGCGGTCGAGGTGCCCGAGCAGCCGGGCAGCTTCCTCAGGTTCTGCGGCCTGCTCGGCCAGCACAGCGTCACGGAATTCAACTACCGCTACCAGGGATCGGAGCGCGCGCAGCTGTTCGTGGGCTTCGGCCTGCGCGAGGGCCAGGAGGATTGCGCCGCGGTCGCTGCGCGGCTGCGCGCGGCCGGCTACGGCGTCGTCGACATGAGCGCCAACGAAATGGCGAAGCTCCACGTGCGCTTCATGGTCGGCGGCCGGGCCACGGGCATCACCGATGAAATGCTGTTCCGCTTCGAGTTCCCGGAGCGGCCGGGCGCGCTGCTCGGATTCCTGCAGGCGATCGGCAGCACCTGGAACATCTCGCTGTTCCACTACCGCAACCACGGCTCCGACAGCGGCCGCGTGCTGGCCGGCATCCAGGTGCCGCGCGCCGATCGCGCGACCTTCCTCGGCCACCTGAACGCACTCGGTTATCCCTACACCGACGAGACCTCGAACCCCGCCTACCGCACCTTCCTCGCTGGTTGAACGCGATGGGCGCGGGCGGGCCAGCAGACGAGTACGTGCCGCGGCGCGCGGCGCGCTTGAGCGAACTCGACGGGCGCGAGGGCCGCATCGCGCTGACGCACTGGGGCCCGCAGGATGCCTCGCCGATCCTGCTGCTGCACGGCTGGATGGACTGCGGCGCGGGCTTCCAGCTGCTCGTTGATCATTTGCCGGATGACTGGCCGCTGGTTGCGGTCGATTGGCCCGGCTACGGGCGCAGCGCGCGGCGCGCCGACCGCTACTGGTTCGCCGACCACGTGGCCGAACTCGACTGGCTCGTGCACGTGCTCTCCCCCGATCGTCCGGTGCGCCTCATCGGCCACAGCATGGGCGGCACCGTGGCCTCGATCTACGCCGGCGTGCGCCCGGCCCGCGTCGCCTGGATCGCGAACCTCGAGGGCTTCGGCATGCCGGAGCTCCCGCACGCGCAGTTCCCCGGGCAACTCGAATCCTGGCTCGATGCGCTGAAATCGCCGCCGGCCGCGCGCGTCTATCCGCAACTCGAGGCGCTGGCCCTGGCCTTGCAGCGCGCGAATCCGCGGCTGCCGGCGACGCATGCGCGCTACCTGGCGCGCGCCTGGACGCGCGCCGTCGACCGCGGCTTCGAGATCCTGGCCGACCCGCGCCAGCAGCTGCCGACGCCGATCCGCTACGCGCGCGCCGACCTCGAAGCCTGCTGGGCGCGCGTGCGTGCACCGCTCCTGCTGCTGTACGGCGCCGAATCCGACTACATGCAGCGCGCCATCGGCGCCGATGCGCTGTCGCGCCTGCGCTCGCTGATGCCCACGATGGTCGCGCGCTGCATTGCCGGGGCCGGGCACCTGCTGCCGCACGAACAGCCGGCGCAGGTCGCGCGGGCGCTGCGCGAGTTCGCGGCAGCGGCGGGCGCCGCGCCGCGCGGCGAGCCCGGCCGGGACTTGCGCTGAGGCTGTATATCCGTACAGTAGCGCCATGGAGCGCGTACTGAAGGGCCGGGGCGCCACGTTCAATCCGGAAGGCCGCTTCGCGGCCACGCGGCAGCAGGCGGTCGACGACGGCTGGTTCCAGGAGGCCACGCCCGACTCCGTCGCCACCGAGGTGCGCGCCGAGGCGGCGCGCAGCGTCATCTCGCACAACGATTCGCCCGATATCCCGTTCTCGCAGTCGATCAACCCGTATCGCGGCTGCGAGCACGGCTGCATCTACTGCTACGCGCGGCCGAGCCACGCCTACCTCGACCTGTCGCCCGGCATCGACTTCGAGACGCGCCTGTTCTACAAGGCCGATGCGGCGCGGCTGCTGCGCGAGGAACTGTCGCGCCGCGGCTATCGCCCGGAGCCGATCATGCTCGGCGCCAATACCGATCCGTACCAGCCGGTCGAGAAGCGCCTGCGCGTGACGCGCAGCGTGCTCGAGGTGCTGTGGGAAACGCGTCACCCCGCCACGATCGTGACCAAGGGCGCGCTCGTGCTGCGCGACCTCGACCTGCTGCAGCAGCTCGCGGCGAAGAACCTGGTGCGCGTGTTCGTCAGCCTGACGACGCTCGATGCGGAGCTCAAGCGCACGCTGGAACCGCGAGCCGCCTCGCCGCAGGCGCGGCTGCGCGCGATCGCGGCGCTGGCGGCCGGGCGCGTGCCGGTCGGCGTGCTGGCGGCGCCGATGATCCCGGCGGTCAACGATGCCGAGCTCGAGAGCCTGCTCGAGGCGGCCGCGGCCGCCGGCGCGACACACGCCGGCTACGTGCTGCTGCGGCTCCCGCACGAGGTCAAGGACCTGTTCCGCGCCTGGCTCGAGCAGCACCTGCCGCTGCGCGCCGCGCACGTCATGTCGCTGGTGCAGCAGGCGCGCGGCGGCCGCGACAACGATCCGCGCTTCGGGCACCGCATGCGCGGCGCGGGCCCGTGGGCCGCGATGCTGCGGGCGCGGTTCGAGCTGGCGCGCAAGCGCCTGGGGCTCAGCGCCGAGCGGGCGCCCGAGCTCGACCTGCAGCAGTTCCGTCCGCCGCGCGGCGGCGGGCAGCTGGAGCTGTCGCTCTAGTTACTCCGGCCGCGGCGCGGGTTAAGCTCTCGCCCCATGCAGCCTGATTCCGGTGCAGTGGCCCTGGTGGCGGGCGCGAGCGGCCTCGTCGGCACGGAGCTGGCGCGCGTGCTCGCCGCGAGCGGCGACTACCGCCGCGTCATCGCCCTGAGCCGCCGCCCGCTGGCGTTCGAGTCCCCGCGCCTCGCCAACCGCATCCTCCGGTTCGAGAATCTCGAGCAGGACCTGCGCGGCACGACCTGTGACGACGCCTACTGCTGCCTCGGCAGCACGATTCGCCAGGCCGGCACGCAGGCCGCGTTCCGCGCCGTCGACCACGACCTGATCCTGCGCTTCGCGCGTTTCGCGCAAGCTGCCGGCGCGAAGACGCTCGTCGTCGTTTCGGCCGCCGGCGCCGCGGCCGACTCACGCAATTTCTACCTGCGGGTGAAGGGCGAGACCGAGCTGGCGCTCGAGGCGTTGCGCTTCCGTTCGCTCCACCTGATGCAGCCGTCGCTGATCCTCGGTTCACGCAAGCAGTGGCGCATCACCGAGGTGGTGGGTGGCGTCGTCATGCCGCTGGTCAATCCGCTGTTGCTCGGCCGCTTCGAGCAATGGCGCGCGATTCCGGCGCGCACGATCGCGCTGGCGATGCGCGCCGCGGCGCGCTCCGGCCGGCTCGGCGTGCACCGCCACGCCTGGCGGTCGATGCGCCTGATGGCGCAGCCCGTGGCCTCGAAGCCGCGAGTGTGACGCGCCTCGCAATCGGCACGACATAACTGCTGCAAGCGTGACCTGGCGCGCATTGGCGGGCGCCGGGCTATCGTTAAATGGGGGCGAGTCATCCAGCCCCGCCGCCAACACATGCCGATCCGCGCCGGTATCTTCTCCCTGTCGATGAGCAAGCGCCTGGCCATGGCGATGGCCGTGCTCGCCTCCTCGTTGCTGCTGGTCACATCGCTCGGCACGGTGCATGCGCTGCGGGTCGCCGACGAGCAGGCGGCGATGGGCACGGTGGGCACGCTGGCGCGCAGCTACGCGCGCGAACTGCGCACGCGCCTGACGGCGAGCGAACAGGTCGTGCAGTCGATGACCAGCGGCGACGCCGGACCGGGTGGCGCGGAACTGCGCGCGCACCTGCTGCGCTCCGACATCTTCCGCGGCGTCGTCGTGGACGGGCCGGGCAAGGCGCAGGCGCCGTTGCCGCTGACCCCCGCCGACCAGCTCGCGCTCAGCGCGGGGCAGACGCTGCTGCGCGCGCGCCGCGCCGGCAGCGTCGCGTTGTACCTCGTGCACGCGGTGCGCGCCGGCGGCAGTCCCGCGCTCGCGTACTTCGAATTGAACGGCGACTGGCTGTGGCAGGGCAGCGACGATGCCGCGCCGGCATCCGGCGCCTATGCGGTGCTCGACGGCAGCGGCGCCCCGCTGCGCGCCAGCGAGGGATTGCCGGCGGACCTGTTGCCCCTGTACGCGCGCGAGCGCGCGAGCGCGGCCCAGTCGCAGTCCGGTCCGGCGCTGCGCTCATGGAACGTGGCGCGGCGTGAATGGCGCGGCGCGGTCATGACGGTGCTGCCCGAGGATGCGCACCTGGCGGGCGGCCACTGGGCGGTGATCGCGAGCCTGCCGCTGCCCTCGGCCTGGGACGAGTGGGCGCAGGCGGCGCTGATGCTGCCGGTGCCGATGCTGCTGGCCGCATTCCTGGTCATCGCCTCGTGCGCGCTGCTGCGCTCGCGCTGGGAGCCGGTGCTCGACGCGCTGCGCGGCGCGATCGGCGAACTGGCGGCCGGGCGCTACCAGCGCGTGCCGACCGGTGAAGCGCGCGATGCGCCGCGCGCGGCGGCGGTGGCGTTCAACCGCACGATCGGCGTGCTCGAAGAGAAGATGCGCGCGCTCGCCAGCCTGAACGACATCGACCGCATGCTGCTGGAGTCGGCGGAGCTCGAATCCTGCCTCGATCCATTGCTCGATCGCATCTGCAAGATCACCGCCTGCGATGCCGCGATGCTCGCGCTGCTCGATCCGGACGCGACCGACTACGGCCGCGCCTACCTGACGGCGGCCGGCCAGCACGCGCCGGTGAGCCGCATCAGCCTCGACCCGCTGCTGCTGTCGCAGTTGTGCCAGGAGCATTCCGGCCTGACGGTCGGCCGCTTCGAGCCCGGCCGCCACAGCGTGCTCGAGCCGCTGCGCGCGCAGGGCGCGGAGTTCTTCTGGCTCTGGCCGGTGATCTCGCAGGACAAGCTGGTGGCGGTGCTGGCCGTCGGCTACCGCGACGTGCCGCAGGTGGCGGCCGAGGTGGCCGGCTACGGCACCGAATGCGCGGCGCGCATCGGCGTCGCGCTGTCCAACAACGCGCGCGGCGAGCAGCTCTACCGCCAGGCGCACTTCGATCCGCTGACCGCCCTGCCGAACCGGCTGCTGTTCCGCGACCGGCTGTCGCAGGAACTGGCCAGTGCCGCGGCCGGGCGCCAGCGCGGCGCGCTGCTGTACGTCGACCTCGATCACTTCAAGAAGATCAATGACACCGTCGGCCACAGCGCGGGCGACCAGATGCTGCAGATCGTGGCGCAGCGGCTGCGCGCCTGCGTCAAGGAAGGCGATACGGTCGCGCGCCTCGGCGGCGACGAGTTCACGATCATCCTGCGCAGCGTCAGCTCGGCCGAGAGCGTGCAGCGCGTGGCGGCGCGCGTCATCGAGGTGCTGCAGGAAGCCGTCAACATCGGCGGGCGCGATCACCACGCGGGCGCCAGCATCGGCATCACGATGTTCCCCGATGATGGCACGGCGATCGATGAGCTGATGCGCAACGCCGACCTGGCGATGTACCGCGCCAAGGCGGATGGCCGCGCCCGCGCGGTGTTCTACACGCGCTCGATGCAGCGCATGCCGGCGCTGGCGGCGGAGAGCGGCCTGTACAACGCCCTGCAGCGGCGCGAGTTCTCGCTCTACTACCAGCCGCAGTACGCGCTCGCCGACGGCGCGCTGGTCGGCCTCGAGGCGCTGCTGCGCTGGCAGCCACCGCGCGAGCCGATGCGCTTTCCCGGCCAGTTCGTGCCGGCCGCCGAACAGAGCGGCCTGATCGTCGACATCGGCGCCTGGGTGCTGGAAGCCGCGTGCGCGCAGATGGCGGACTGGGCCGCCGCGGGCATCGCGCCGCCGCGCGTGGCGCTGAACGTCTCGGTGCACCAGCTGCGGCAGGCCGATTTCCCCAAGCTGGTGCGGCGCGCGCTCGAGCACGCCGGCGTAGCGCCCGACAAGCTGGAATTCGAACTGACCGAATCGGTGTTCGCCGACGAGGAAGCGTTGGCCACGCTGCATCGCCTGGCCTCGCTCGGCGTGCACCTGTCGCTCGATGATTTCGGCACCGGCTATTCCTCGCTCGGCTACCTGCGCGCGCACCCGGTGCAGGCCATCAAGATCGATCGCTCGTTCATCGAGGAGGTGGCGCACAACGTCACCGCCGCCACGCTCGCCGAAACGATGATCACGATGGCGCATGCGCTCGGCAAGCGGGTCGTCGCCGAGGGCGTCGAGACGATGGAGCAGCTCGAATTCCTGCGCGCGCGGCACTGCGACTACGCGCAGGGGTTCTATTTCGCGCGGCCGGCCGCCGCCGCCGACATCACCGCGCTGCTCGAAGGCCGCAGCGCCACCGCGATCACCCGTTTGCGCGCCGCCGGTTGACGTAAGCGGATTTGACAGAACTGTGACCGGGTTCACCCGGTTGCGGCAGATGTGAACTGGCTCTCTCATCGCCCGCTTGACGCGCAGCGTCACCGTGCCAAACTGCGTCACGTTCTGTATCTGGCATACCTGTCGCAAGGCAGGGACGCAAAGCCTCCGGTCCCCGGGCGATTAGGCGCTCCGGGGATAGCGGGGTTGCCACCCCGGGGCATCTCGTGCCGCCGGCGTGTCATCCCCGCGAATCGACGGCCGCCAGGCACAGATGATGATCTTGGGCGGCAATGGGGATCGACGCATGCAGCAGGCCAGCAGTCCACTCGGCAACTTCGCAGCCCCTCCGGGCAATCCACCGCGGCCCGCTGCTTCCAGTCCCCGTTTCGTCGTCAACCTGTGCGCTTCCACGACGCCGGTCGGCCTGGTGCAGCCGACGCACGCGGGCCTGAAGCGCTTCACGTTCTTCGTGTCGCGACGCCTGGAGGAAGGCCGCGAACGCTTCCGCCTGCACATGGGCTACTTCGACACGCAGGAGGAAGCGGAACGGATTCTCGACCTGGTGCGTGATGTCTATCCGGCCGCGTGGGCCGGCGTGGCGCCCGGCATCAAGCTGCGTGCCCGCGCCGCCGCGGCCGTCGGGAGCGCCCCGGTGCCGGAGCCGGCGGCTGCGGCCGCCACGGCGCCGCCGCCGGCGCCCGCCCCAGTGGTTGCCGCGGTTGCCGCGCCCGTCGAGCCGCCTTCTGCGCCCCCTGCGTCCCCCGCCATGGCGGCTTCGAGCGCGGCGACGGTGAAGCTGGAACTCGTGCCGGATCCGCCGCGCGCCATTCCGAAGCCGATTCCGGAACTGGAGTCGGCGGACCACGCCGCCACGCCGTCCAAGGCGCAAGCCGCCCGCGCCTCCGGCGACGGCGCGGCGCGCTCGCTGAGCAATGTGCGCGCGGCGATCGACTCGCTCGACGAGGTGTCGGGCGATACGACGGTCGCGCATGTCGCCGCGGCCGTGCCCGCCGAGCCGGCGCTCGAGGGCGCCGCGGTGTTGCGCCTGCTCGAGTCGAACCCCACGGCGCCGGCGGCCAAGCCGCAGGCGGCGCCGTCTCCGCCGCGCGCTGAACCGGCGCTGTTCGCGGTGCAGCTGCTCTGGTCGGTGCAGCCGATCGACATGGCCCGGATTCCGCAGCTGGCGATCTTCAGCGCCTACACGCTCTACGGCGCCGAAGGCAACCGCGATGGACGGCGCTGGTACGGACTGCGGTTGGGATTCTTCACCGACGCGGTCTCCGCCAAGCAGGTGGCGCAGTACGTGCGTTCCGAATTCACCTCGGTGTCGGTCGTGCCGGTCAGCGTGCGCGAGCGCGCGCGCGCCAGCGCGGCGACATCGAAGCCGCTGCCGGCTCCCGCGACGGCCAAGCGCACCGGACCCGAGCTCAACTTCATCGAGGACGTGCACACCGACACCGCCACCAGCGGCAGCCGCCCGGCGCTGCAGCTGCCCGAGGAACCCAAGGAGACTGGACCCAAGGAGACTGCACCGGCACTGGCGCCGGGGGTGCGCGCCGCGATCGCCGCGGTCGGCATGTCGAATCGCGCCACGCCGGGCAAGCGCGCCAAGCTGCGCGTCGGCCAGGGCACGAAGCCCGTCAGCAAGCGTCCGGCTCCCAGGCGCCCGCTGTCGCTCGAGGAAACACTGGAGATCCTGGGCGCCGGTGAACTGCAGGTGGACAACGGCCGCGGCGAGCTGCTGAATGATTCGTCGCGCCGCGAGCGCAGGCAGGTGCCGGCCACGCCCAGTGGCTCGCGCTTCGGCCGGCTGATCAACCGCCTCGCCGAACGCCTCGGCAACAGCTAGGTCTTTCCGAACAGGCGCTCGAGCTGCGCGCGCGCGCTGTCGGCGGCGGCCGTGTCGCGCGGCACGAAGGCGCCCGGGCGCGGGCGGAAATGATCGCAGAAGTTGGCGCGCTGCTTGTCGCTGACTTCTTCCGCGGTCGGCTCGCGGCAATGCTTGGCGACCGCCGTGTCGTATTCGACGCACATCCGGCACACGTGCAGCTCGGCGCGGCAACGCGCGCATTCATCGCGGCGGGACAGCGGCAGGGTCAGCGCGGCGAGATCCGCGCCGCATTTCCAGCACACCAGCCCATGTTGCATGGCAGGCCCCTCGCTCAGGCGGCGCGCTCGCGCAGGAACGGCGCGAGCGCCGCGCCAGTATGCGAGCGCGCATGCCGCGCGGCAACCTGCGCCGGCGTGCCGGCCGCCACGACGCGGCCGCCACGCGCGCCGGCCTCCGGCCCGAGGTCGATGATCCAGTCGGCCTCGGCCCACACATCCAGGTTGTGTTCGACCATGACGACGGAATGGCCCGCATCGACCAGCCGGTGCAGCACGCCGGTGAGTCGCGCGACGTCCGCCATGTGCAGGCCGACGGTCGGTTCATCGAGCACGTAGAGCGTGTGCGGCGCGGCGCGGCGGCCCGGCTTGAGCGGCGCGAGCCGCGCCAGTTCCGTGACCAGCTTGATGCGCTGCGCTTCGCCGCCCGACAGCGTCGGGCTGGGCTGGCCGAGCGTCAGGTAACCGAGGCCGACGTCGCGCAGCAGCGCGAGCGGACGCTGCACGCGGCTGTGAGCCTCGAAGAACCCGACGGCGTCCTCGACGTTCATCGCCAGCACGTCGGCCACCGATTTCCCGCGCCAGCGGGCTTCGAGCGTCGGCGCGTCGAAACGCCGTCCGCCACAGGTCTCGCACGGCACCTTCACGTCCGGCAGGAAGCTCATCTCGATCGTGCGCTGGCCCTGGCCGTCGCAGTCGGCGCAGCGCCCGCCGGCGGTGTTGAACGAGAAGCGGCTGGCGGTGTAGCCGCGCATGCGGGCCTCGTCGCTCCCGGCATAGATGCGTCGGATGTCGTCCCAGAAGCCGACGTACGTGGCCGGGCAGGAGCGCGGCGTGCGGCCGATCGGCGTCTGGTCCACCTCGAGCACGCGCGTGATCGCCTCCGCGCCGCGCAGCGTGCCGGCGCCCGGCGGCGCTTCCCGGTGCCTGGGATCGAGCGCGGCGCGCACCTGCGCGTACAGCACGTCGCGCGCGAGCGTCGACTTTCCCGAGCCCGACACGCCGGTGATCACGACCAGGCGGCCGAGCGGTATGCGCACCTCGAGCGAGCGCAGGTTGTGCAGCGTCACGCCGGTGAGCTGCAGCGCCGGCGTGGCGCGAGTGACGGGGCGGCGCGGCCTGATCGAGTGCCGGAGCGGGGAGGCCAGGTACGCGCCGGTGACCGAGCGCGGATTGGCGCTCAATTCGGCGGCCGTGCCGGCGGCTATGAGTTCGCCGCCGCGCACGCCCGCACCCGGCCCGAGGTCGATGATGTGGTCGGCGTGCCGGATCGTATCCTCGTCGTGCTCGACGACCAGCAGCGTGTTGCGCGCGCCCGCCAGCGCATCGAGCGCCGCGAGCAGCACGGCGTTGTCGCGCGGATGCAGCCCGATCGTCGGCTCATCGAGTATGTAGCAGACGCCCTGCAGGTTCGAGCCGAGCTGCGCCGCGAGGCGGATGCGTTGCGCCTCGCCGCCCGACAGCGTCGGCGCCGCGCGGTCGAGCGACAGGTAGCCGAGGCCGACGCGTTGCAGGAAGGCGAGGCGGCTGCGGATCTCCGCCAGCGCATCGAGCGCGATCGCGGTGCCGCGCGCATCGAAGCGCAGGCGCTTGCAGAACTGCGCGAGCGCATCGACGCTGAGCGCGGTCAGCTCGCTGATCGCTCGTCCGTCGAGGCGCAGGTGGCGCGCCACCGGGTTCAGGCGCGCGCCATCGCAGGCCGGGCAGGGCGTCGCGCCGGCGCGGTCGGTGCCGAGCCACTGCGCCTCCTCGCCGGTCTCCTCGGGATCGAAATCGCGCAGGCTTGCGCCGGTGCCGTGGCACTCGGTGCACCAGCCCTGCGGGGAGTTGAACGACAGCAGCCGCGGGTCGGGCTCCGCGAAGCCACGCGCGCAGCTCGGGCAGGCGCGGCGGCTCGAATGCACGCTGGCGCGGCCCTTGCCGTCGAGCACGTGCAGGACGCCATTGCCCGCCTCGAGCGCGGCGGCCACCGCTCGCTGCAGCTCGGCGTCGTTGCGCGCGCCGACAGTCAGCTCGGCCACCGGCAGCTCGATGTTGTGTTCGACGAAGCGCTTCAGGCGCGGGAACGGTTCGGTCGGCACGAATTGCCCGTCGACACGCAGCTGGCGCGCGCCGCGGGCGGCCGCCCAGCGCGCCAGGTCGGTGTAGATGCCCTTGCGCTGCGCGACCAGCGGCGCCAGCAGATGGATGCGCCGGCCGCGGTGGCGGCGCGCCAGCTGCGCGGCGATCTGCGCCGCGCTCTGCGGCGCGATCGCCACGTTGCAGTCGGGGCAGTACTGCACCGCGAGCCGCACGTAGAGCAGTCGCATGAAATGGTAGGTCTCGGTCAGCGTGGCGACCGTGCTCTTCAGGCCGCCGCGGCTGGCGCGCTGCTCGATGGCGACCGTGGGCGGCAGTCCGCTCACCGAATCGACCTCGGGTCGCGCCGCGGGCTGCACGAACTGCCGCGCGAAGGCGTTCAGCGACTCCAGGTATCGCCGCTGTCCTTCGTGGAACAGGATGTCGAAGGCCAGCGTCGACTTGCCCGAGCCCGACACGCCGGTGATGACGGTGAATTTCCCGCGCGGCAGGTCGACATCGAGGCTGCGCAGGTTGTGCTCGCGCGCGCCGCGGACGCTGATCTGCGGCACCGCTGTCGTCCGCAACGGCGCGCGGGCGCCGGCGGGCGGCGCCGACGGCCGGGCGCGCAGCTGCTGCAACTGCTGCTGCTGCACGAGCAGCGCCGCGCCGGTGTGCGAGCCGGGCGTTGCCGCGATCTGCGCAGGCGTGCCGGTGGCGACGATGTGGCCGCCCGCCGCGCCGCCTTCGGGGCCCAGGTCGATGATCCAGTCCGCGGCGCCGATCACCTCGAGGTTGTGCTCGATGACCAGCAGCGAATGGCCGGCCTCGAGCAGCAGCATGAAGGCGCGCAGCAGCCGCGCCACGTCCTCGAAATGCAGGCCGGTCGTCGGCTCGTCGAACAGCAGCAGCTTTCCGGCGGTGCCGCGGCGCGTCGCCGCCGCCGCCTCGGCCAGGTAGCCGGCGAGCTTCAGTCGCTGCGCCTCGCCGCCCGAGAGCGTCGGCACTGGCTGCCCGAGCCGCAGGTAATCGAGGCCGACATCGGCCAGCGGCTGCAGCCGCGCACGCACGCGGGGGGCAGCGGCGAAGAACGCCAGCGCCTCGGTCACGGTGAAATCGAGCACGGATGCGATGTCGGCGCGCGCGCCGCCGGCGCCCTCGAGCCGCACCTTCAGTGTCTCGGCGCGGTAGCGGCTGCCCTGGCATTCCCCGCAGCGCAGGTACACGTCGGCGAGGAACTGCATCTCCACGTGCTCGAACCCGTTGCCGCTGCACACCGGGCAACGGCCAGTGCCGCTGTTGAAGCTGAAGGTGCCGGCGGTGTAGCGGCGCAGCTTCGCGTCCGGCGTGGCGGCGAACAGCGCGCGGATCTCGTCGAATGCGCCCACGTAGCTGACCGGGTTCGAGCGCGTCGTGCGGCCGATCGGCTTCTGGTCGATCAGCACCGCCGCCTCGACCAGATCGGCGCCGTGCAGTCCGCGATGCGCCAACGGCGCCTCGCCGCCCTTGCCCTTGGCCTGCTGCAGCGCCGGGAACAGCACCTGCTCCACCAGCGTCGACTTGCCGGAACCCGACACGCCGGTCAGGCACACCAGCCTGCGCAGCGGAATGTGCAGGTCGATGTCCTTCAGGTTGTGCGCGGTGACGCCCTTGAGTTCGATCGCGGCCCCCGGCGCGTAGCGGCCGGTGCCGTCCGCGATCGCGACCGATGTCGCGGTGGCATCACGCAACGGCGGCAGGCGCTTGCGTCCCGACAGCCATGCGCCGGTAAGCGAGGCCGGGTCGGCCGCCACCTGCGCCGGCGTGCCGTCGCTGACGATGCGGCCGCCGTGCTCGCCGGCGCCCGGACCCAGGTCGAGCAGGCGATCGGCCGCGAGCATGATCTGCGGATCGTGCTCGACGACCAGCAGCGTGTTGCCCGCGTCGCGCAGGCGCTGCATCACGCCGATCACCCGTCCCATGTCGCGCGGATGCAGTCCGATGGACGGCTCGTCGAGCACGAACAGCGTGTTGACCAGCGAGGTGCCGAGTGCCGTCGTCAGGTTGATGCGCTGCACTTCGCCGCCCGAGAGCGTGCGCGACTGCCGGTCGAGCGTGAGGTAACCGAGACCAACCGTGCAGAGGTATCCGAGCCGTGAGCGCAGTTCCGACAGCACGAGCTCCGCGGCCGCATCGAGCGGCGCGGGCAACTGCAATGCGCGGATGAACGCATCGCAGTCGCTGACCGGCAGGCAGACCAGCTCGTGGATGTTGTGTCCGCGCGCCGCGCCGCGCGCGCCGAGCCGCCACAGCAGCGCATCGGGCTTCAGCCTCGCGCCGTTGCAGGCCGTGCAGGTGGTGTAGCTGCGGTACTTCGACAGCAGCACGCGGATGTGCATCTTGTAGGCCTTGGTCTCGAGCCAGGCGAAGAAGCGCCGCAGGCCGTACCAGTTCTTCCTGACCCATGGCCCTTCGCCGGCGAGCACCCATTCGCGATCGGCCTCGGGCAGTTCACGCCACGGCACATCGAGCGCGACGCCGTGGCGCTTCGCGTGGCGCACCAGGTCGTCCTGACACTCCTTGAATGACGGCGTCTGCCACGGGCGGATCGCGCCCGCGCCGAGGCTCTTGCCCGGATCGGGAATCACCAGGCCGTAATCGATGCCGATCACCCGGCCGAAGCCGCGGCACTGCTCGCAGGCGCCGATCGCGGAGTTGAAGGAGAACAGCGACGGCGTTGCGTCCTGGTAGTGCAGGTCGCAGTCGGCGCAGTGCAGGTCGCTCGAGTAGCGCCAGCTGTGCGCGACTTCGCCGTCGCCGGCGAGCGCGTGCACGATGATCTGCCCGTGCCCCGCGCGCAGCGCCGACTCGAGCGCCTCGTGGAGCCGGGCGCTGTCGTCGCCGCCGGCGCGCAAGCGGTCCTGGATGACCTCGAGCTGCTGCGCCGTCTCGCGATGGATGCGCGCGTAGCCCTGGCGCTCGAGCTCGGCGCGGATCCCGGCCACCGGCATGCGCGGCGGGATCACGACCGGAAAGCACACCAGCAGGCGCGGATCGCCGGCCGCCGCGGCGCGCTGCTGCACCGAGTCGGCGATGCTGGCCGGGCTGTCGCGCCGCACCGGCTGGCCGCAGCGGCGGCAGTGGAGCGTGGCCGCGCGCGCGTACAGGAGCTTGAGGTGATCGTTGATCTCGGTCATCGTGCCGACGGTCGAGCGCGAGGTGCGCACGGGATTCACCTGGTCGATCGCGATCGCGGGCGGAATGCCCTCGATGCTGCGCACGCGCGGCTTGTCGCAGCGGTCGAGGAACTGGCGCGCATAGGGCGAGAAGGTCTCGACGTAGCGCCGCTGCCCTTCGGCGTACAGCGTGTCGAACACCAGCGAGGACTTGCCCGAGCCGGACACGCCGGTCACGACGGTCAGTTGGCCATGCGGGATCTCGAGATCGAGGTCGCGCAGATTGTTCTGGGCGGCGCCCCGGACAACGATGGCCTCGGCGGCGCGATCATTCATTCGCTCATTTTACCTGCTGTTTCGTAGAATGGGGCTCCGCCCCGAGGATGCCATTCGATGAGCCAGGCCGCTGACTCCGCCCGTCCGGTTGCCCTGGTGACGGCTCGCGCCGCGCACGCGCTCGACGAGGACCTGCCGCCGCTCCTGGCGGCCTTCGCCGCTCAGGGCACGGCGGCCGAGGCCGTCGACTGGGACGATCCCGGCGTCGACTGGTCGCGCTTCCGCCTGGCGCTGCTGCGCTCGACCTGGGATTACTCGGCCCGCCTGCCCGAGTTCCTCGGCTGGCTCGATCGCACGGCGCGGCAAACGCGCGTGCTGAATCCGCCCGAGGTGGTGCGCTGGAGCCTCGACAAGCACTACCTCGCCGAGCTGCGGGCTGCCGGCGCGGCCATCGTGCCGACGCGGTTCGTCGAGCCCGGCGATGATCCGGCCGAGGCGCTGCGCGGGCTGCTGCAGACGGAAACCGCGGCCGACATCGTCATCAAGCCCGTCGTCGGTTCGGGTTCGCGCGACGCGCAGCGTCATCCGCGCGACGCACTCGAGGCGATGACCGGCCACATTGCGCGCTTGCTCGCCGGGCGCCGCAGCGTGCTGGTGCAGCCTTACCTCGAGCGGGTCGACGACCATGGCGAGACGGCGCTGATGTACTTCAACGGCGAATTCAGCCACGCGATCCGCAAGGGTCCGCTGCTGCAGCGGGGCACCGGCCCGACGCAGGCGCTGTTCGCGCCGGAGGAGATCACGGCGCGCCAGCCCGATGCGGCGGAACTGGCGCTCGGCGCGCGCGTGCTGCGCGCCATCCCGTTCACAAAGCTGCTGTACGCGCGCATCGACCTGCTGCGCGGGGCCGATGGCGCGCCCTGCGTGCTCGAGCTCGAGCTGGCCGAGCCCTCGCTGTTCTTCAACTACGATGCCAGCGCGGCCGCGCGCTTCGCGCGGCTGGTGGCGGCGCTATAGCGGCGGCGGTTGCCGCTCGACCCGCGGCAAGTCTTCGGCGATGCAGGCCCAGCTCGGGGCCGCCGCGGTCCAGATCGTCACCGAGGGCTGCGCGATCTCGGGATCATCGAGCGTGCCGGCGCGCGCGAACACCAGGTGCGGGCGCGATTCCGCGGCGCTGAACAGCGGCGTGCCGCAGTTCGGGCAGAACCGCCGATGCAGCACGTTGCCGCTGTCGGCCGTGCTGACGAAGTCCTTCGTCTCGCCGCGCACCGTGAAGGTCTCGGTCCTGAAGCACACATTGACCGTGCCGCTGCCCGCGCCCAGGTACTGGCACAGCCGGCACCAGCACACGCGCGTCACGAGCGGTGCCGCCGAGCTTTCATAACGCACCGCGCCGCACAGGCAGCCGCCGCTGATTTTCATGCACGGTCTCCAGACATCCACGCCGCGCGCCTATAATCAATTCATGCTCGCCGCACCGCAACTCGAGTCCTGGCTCCGGCCGGCCGCCGCGCCGCGCCCGGCGCCGGCGCCGTTCCTGCCGACCTCGCGCGCCGAGATGGAGCAGCTCGGCTGGGACGCGTGCGATGTCATCATCGTCACCGGCGATGCCTACGTCGATCACCCGAGCTTCGGCATGGCGCTGATCGGCCGCGTGCTGGAGGCGCAGGGGTTTCGCGTCGGCATCATCGCGCAGCCGGACTGGCACAGTGCCGCGCCGTTCAAGGTGCTGGGCCGGCCGCGGCTGTTCTTCGGCGTCACCGCCGGCAACATGGATTCGATGGTCAATCGCTACACGGCCGACCGGCGCGTACGGAGCGATGACGCCTACACGCCGGATGGCAAGGGCGGGGCGCGGCCCGATCGCTCGGTGATCGTCTACGCCCAGCGCGTGCGCGAAGCCTACCGCGACGTGCCGCTGGTCATCGGCAGCATCGAGGCTTCGCTCCGCCGCATCGCGCACTTCGATTACTGGTCGGAGAAGGTGCGCCGCTCCATCCTGCTCGATGCGAAGGCGGACCTGCTGGTGTTCGGCAACGCCGAGCGGCAGGTCATGGAAATCGCGCGGCGCCTCGATGACGGCGAACCGATCGGCGCGCTCACCGATATCCGCGGCACGGCTTTCGTGCGCCGCGACGTGCCCGCCGACTGGATCGAGATCGACTCGACGCACCTCGATGCGCCGGGCCCGCTGAATCCGCCTGTGGATCCCTACGCGATGACACCGACAGGCGGACGGCCCGCAGCCGATGCCGCCCCGGTGCCTGACGCCGCCGCCGCTGCCGGCGAACACGTGGTGCGCTTCGTGCGCCGCGTGCGCAATGAAGATCGCTCGCGCAGCGTGATCCGGCTGCCTTCGTTCGAGCAGGTGGCCGATGACCCGGTGCTGTACGCGCACGCCTCGCGCATCCTGCACCTCGAATCGAATCCCGGCAACGCGCGCGCGCTGGTGCAGCGGCACGGCGACCAGCACGTGTGGCTGAATCCGCCGCCGATCCCGCTGTCGACGCAGGAGATGGACTGGGTCTACGGCCTGCCTTACCAGCGCAAACCGCATCCGTCCTACGGCAAGGCGAACATACCCGCGTACAAGATGATCCGCTTCTCGGTGGCGATCCAGCGCGGCTGCTTCGGCGGCTGCACGTTCTGTTCGATCACCGAGCACGAGGGACGCATCATCCAGAATCGCTCCGAGCAGTCGGTGCTGCGCGAGATCGAGCAGATCCGCGACACCGTGCCGGGATTCACCGGCGTGATCTCGGACCTCGGTGGGCCGACGGCGAACATGTATCGGCTCGCCTGCAAGAGCCCTGAGATCGAGAGTGCCTGCCGCCGGCCATCCTGCGTTTTCCCGGGCATCTGCCCGAACCTGGACACCGACCACAGCGCGCTGATCCGTCTTTATCGGCGCGCGCGCGAGCTGCCCGGCGTGAAGAAAGTGCTGATCGCCTCGGGGGTGCGCTACGACCTGGCGATCGAATCGCCCGAGTACGTGCGTGAACTGGCGCAGCATCATGTAGGCGGCTACCTGAAGATCGCGCCCGAGCACGTGCGCGAAGGCCCGCTCGCGATGATGATGAAGCCCGGCGTCGGCACCTACGACCGCTTCAAGGAACTGTTCGACCGGTATTCGAAGGAAGCCGGCAAGGAGCAGTACCTGATCCCCTATTTCATCGCCGCGCACCCGGGCACGACCGACGAGGACATGCTCGAGCTCGCGCTCTGGCTCAAGCGCAACGGTTTTCGCGCCGACCAGGTGCAGGCCTTCCTGCCTTCGCCAATGGCGACCGCGACGGCGATGTACCACAGTGGCAGGAATCCGCTGCGGCGCGTGACGCGCAGCAGCGCCACGGTGACGGTGCCGAAGGGGCTGCGCGTGCGCCGGCTCCACAAGGCGTTCCTGCGCTACCACGACGCCAACAACTGGCCGCTGCTGCGCGAGGCCTTGCGGCGCATGGGGCGCGCCGACCTGATCGGGCCGGGCCGACACCAGCTCATTCCATCCTGGCAGCCGGCGGGCACCGGGCTCGCGCGCGAAGGGCAGCGGGCGGCGAAGGCGCAGGCACGGCCCATCCGCACGCAGCACACGGGACTGCCGCGCGTGCCGCGCACCCCTTCGCGGGGTGCGAAGTCCGGCGGCGGCAAGCGCCCGCGATGATCGCCGGTGCGCAGTCCGGCCGTGGCGCGCGCCGCGCGTTGTGCGCGGGCGCGGCGCTGATGGCCCTCGCGACCGTCATCGGGGCGCTGGCCGCGCACGTGCTGCGCGAGCGGCTGGCCGCTGCGCGCTACGAGGTGCTGCAGACCGCGGTGCTCTACCAGTTCATCCAGGCATTGGGCCTGTTGCTGCTGGGCGCGCTGGCGAGGCAGGGTGCGGATCGGCTGCTGCGCATTGCCGCCGACCTGCTGCTGGCAGGCGTGTTGCTGTTCTCGGGCAGCCTCTACCTGCTGCTGGCCGGCGCGCCGCGCGCCATCGGCGCACTCACGCCGCTGGGCGGCCTGTGCCTGATCGCAGGTTGGCTCCTGGCCGCCGTGGCGCTGTGGCGGCGGCCGTCGCCGGGGCCGGAGTAGGGGCGTGGTCTTGGTCCGCTTCAGGGAATTCTGGCGCCGCTGGCTGCTGCCGGCATTCACGGTGCTGGTGTTCGCGATCTTCGCCTGGTTGATACACCGCGAACTGGTGGAGATCCGGCTGTCGGCGATCCTGGAGACGCTGCGCTCGATCCCAGCCGCATCGGTGCTGCGTGCCGTGCTGTTCACGCTGTTGAGCTATTGGCTGCTCGGTTACTACGACGTGCTCGCGCTGCGCTACATCGGCAAGCCGCTGCCGTACGCGCGCGCGGCCTTCACCTCTTTCATTGCCTATGCCTTCGGGCACAACCTGGGCGTCGGCAGTTTCACCGCCGCGGCGGTGCGCTATCGCCTGTACTCCGGTTCCGGCCTGAGCGCCGCCGATGTCGCCGAGGTCGCCGTGTTCTGCGGCGTGACGACCGGCATCGGCCTGGCCGCGCTCGCCGGCGTGGCCTTCGTCGCCGCGCCGGCCGCCGGAGCGGCGGCGCTGCACCTTGCCGTGCCCGTCATCGCCGTGATCGGCCTGCTGTTGCTGGCGATCGTGGCCGGTTACGCGCTGTGGTCGTTGCTGGGTCCGGCGCCCATCGAGCTGTTCGGCTGGGCGCTGCGCGCGCCGACCCCGGCCGTGGCGCTGCCGCAGATCCTGCTGGCGGTCGTCGACCTGTCCTGCTCCGCGGCGGTGCTCTGGTTCCTGCTGCCCGCCGACGCACCCGTCGCGCTGCCGCTGTTCATCGGCGTGTATGCCGTGGCGATCACCGCGGGCGTCATCAGCCACGTGCCCGGTGGCCTCGGGGTATTCGAGTCGGTCATCGTGCTGGCCTTGCCGGGCGTGCCGGCGGTGCAGCTCGCCGGCGCGCTGCTCGCCTGGCGGGCCGTGTACTACGCGCTGCCGCTGTGCGTGGCGGCGTTGCTGTTCGGCGGCCAGCAGGCGCTGGCGCTGCGACCGCGGCTGTCGCGGCTGGAGCAGGTGCTGGGCGTCTACGTCGCGCCGGTCGTGCCGCAGGTGACCGGCGCGCTGGTGTTCATGGCCGGATTCGTGCTGCTGGTGTCCGGCGCGACCCCGGCAATCGATTCGCGCATCGCGCTGCTGTGGCGCGCGCTGCCGCTGGCGGTGCTGGAGATCTCGCACCTGGCCGGCAGCGTCATCGGGCTCGCCCTCCTGGTGCTGGCGCGTGCGCTGTTCCGGCGCCTCGCGGCGGCCTACCAGCTGACGCTCTGGCTGCTCGCGGCCGGCATCGTCGCCTCGCTCCTGAAGGGCCTCGAGGTCGAGCAGGCACTCGTGCTCGCCGTCGTCATGGGCATCCTGTGGCTGGGACGGCGCGCCTTCTACCGGCCCGCGGCGATCATGGCCGAGCGCTTCACGCCGGCCTGGATCGCGAGCCTCGTGATCGTGATCTCGACCGCCGTGTGGGTCGGCCTGTTCGCGCATCGCCATGTCGAGTATTCGCATTCGCTGTGGTGGACCTTCGCGCTGAAGGGCGATGCGCCGCGCATGCTGCGCGCGTCGCTGGCCGTCGTGCTGCTGGCGGCGGTGTTCCTGGCGATGAACCTGCTGCGCCCTTCGCGCCCCGAGCCGGGCCGCGCCTCGGCCGAAGAACTGCAGCGTGCGCGCGGGCTCTTGCCGCAGGCCGACCAGGCGCTCGCCAATGCCGTGTTGATGGGCGACAAGCGGCTGCTGTTCAGCGAAGCGGGCGATGCCTTCCTGATGTACCAGGTGAGCGGCCGCAGCTGGATCGCGCTCGGCGATCCGGTCGGCCGGCGCGAGAGCCAGGAAGAGCTGGTCTGGCAGTTCCGCGAACTCTCGGACCGGCACGGCGGCTGGACCGTGTTCTACCAGGTGAGCGGCGAGCGATTGCCGCTGTACGTCGATCTCGGGCTCGCGGCGCTGAAGCTCGGCGAGGAGGCGCGCGTGCCATTGGCCGATTTTTCGCTCGAGGGCAGCGCGCGTGCCGAGCTGCGCACGCAGCGGCGTCGCGCCGAGCGCGACGGCGCCACGTTCGAAGTGCTCGGCGCGGGCGCTTTCGATGCGCTGCTGCCGCGGCTGGCGGCCATCTCGGACAGCTGGCTGCAGGACAAGGCGGTCGCGGAAAAGAGCTTCTCGATCGGCGCGTTCACGCCGGAATACGTGCGCAATTTCCCGGTC
Source organism: Steroidobacteraceae bacterium (assembly GCA_035542135.1). Classification (GTDB taxonomy): domain Bacteria; phylum Pseudomonadota; class Gammaproteobacteria; order Steroidobacterales; family Steroidobacteraceae; genus FEN-1191. The sequence goes on from DATKLZ010000023.1 coordinate 29,072, forward strand.
GCGCTGGTGCGCTGCGAGGGCGACCCGGTGGCCTTCGCGACGCTCTGGGCCGCGGGCGACGGCCGCGAACTCGCGGTCGACCTGATGCGCTTCGGCCCCGACGCGCCCCGCGGCGCGATGGATTTCCTGTTCGTCGAACTGATGCTGTGGGGCCGTGCGCAGGGCTTCCAGTGGCTGAACCTCGGCATGGCACCGCTCGCCGGCCTCGAGCAGCATCCGCTCGCACCCGCCTGGCATCGCGTCGGCAATTTCGTCTTCCGCCACGGCGAGCATTTCTATAATTTCGACGGGCTGCGGCGCTACAAGTCCAAGTTCAATCCCGTATGGGAGTCCAAGTATCTGGCCTCGCCAGGCGGACTGGTGCTCCCGCGGGTGCTGCTGGATGTGTCGAAGCTGGTCTCGGGTGGATTGCGGGAGATGTTCGCGAAATGAAAGCACTCATGATGACGGCGTTGCTGTTCGCGCTGGCGCCGATGCTCGCCCATGCCGATGCGAAGGAATCGGTCATGCGCTACGGTGCGCCGTTCGGCGACATCACGGTGTACGTGCCGGAAGGCAAGCCGCGAGCCGTGGTGTTGTTCCTGTCGGGCGACGGTGGCTGGCACCTCGGCGTGGTCAGCATGGCGCGCCATCTGGCCGAACAGCACGCGGTCGTGGTGGGACTCGACGTGCGGCATTACCTCGCCGACATCGCCGCGCATCCGGATGGCTGCCGCTACATGGCGGCCGACTTCGAGACGCTCGGCCACTACGTGCAGCGCGCGCTCGGCCTGGGCGAGTACCACGTGCCGCTGCTGTATGGCTACTCATCCGGCGCGACGGTGGCCTACGCCACGCTGGTGCAGTCGCCGCCGGGCACGTTCGGCGCGGCGGTGAGCCTCGGGTTTTGTCCCGACCAGAAATTCGGTGGCACGCCGCTGTGCCCGGGACCCGAGAAGCAGCTCAGCTACAAACCCGGCAAGAAGAATGCCTGGGTGTTCGATCCGGCTCCGCACCTCAAGGATCGCTGGATCGCCTTCCAGGGCGAGAAGGACCAGGTCTGCCCAGCCGCCGCGGTGGATGACTTCGCGCAACAGGTTGGTGGCGCGCGGGTCGTGAAGCTCGCGGGCGTCGGCCACGGCTACGGCGACGAGAAGAAGTGGTTGCCGCAGTACCAGCAGCTCTTCGATGCAATCGCGCCCGCCGAGGTCGCTGCGGGCCCCGCGGACGACGTGCGCGACCTGCCGCTGGTGGAAGTGCCGGCCGCGGCGGGCGCGGGCGACCTGCCGCTGGCGATCGTGCTGAGTGGCGACGGCGGCTGGGCCGGCCTCGACAAGGGCGTCGCCGCGGAACTCGCGGCGCGCGGCCTGCCCGTCGTCGGCCTGTCGACGCTCAAGTACTACTGGAATGCGCGCACGCCGGAGCAGTCGGCGCGCGACATCGAGCGCGTCATGCATCATTACATGGCGGCGTGGAAACGCACGCGCGTGCTGCTGGTGGGTTACTCCTTCGGCGCCAACGTGCTGCCGTTCATCGTCAATCGGCTCGATCCGGAGGCGCGCGCGCATGTCGCCGGCATTGGCCTGCTGGGGCTCGAATTCAACACCAGCTTCGAGATCCGCGTATCGGGGTGGATCCCCGGTACGAGCAGCGGCGATCTGCCGGTGCGCCCGGAGATCGAAAGGCTGCAGGGCTTGCCCGCGGTGTGCCTGTACGGCGAGGGCGAGTCGCACGATCCGTGCGCGCAGCTCGCGGGCCCGGCGATGAGCGCGCGCGAGATCGGCAAGGGCCACCATTTCAGCGGCGACTACGCCTCGCTCGCCGAGGCCGTGCTCGCCGGCACCGGCATCGAGGTGGCCGCGCCGCGCGCGGCGCAGTGAGCGCACCGCGCCCGGCCGACTCGCCGCTGGCGCAGGCCTTGCGCGGCGCCTTCGCCGGGCACCGCGATGCGGTGCTGCAGGCGCCGGCCGGCGTCGGCAAGAGCACGCTGGTGCCGCTGGCCCTGCTCGACGAGCCGTGGATGCGCGGCCGCAGGATCCTGCTGCTCGAACCGCGCCGCGTCGCGGCGCGTGCGATCGCACGGCGCATGGCCACGCTCCGCGGCGAATCCGTCGGCGGCACCGTGGGCTACCGCATGAGGCTCGACACGCGCGTCTCGCGCGACACGCGCATCGAGGTCATCACGGAAGGCGTACTCACTCGCATGCTGCAGAGTGACCCGGAGCTCAACGCAGTTGGCTGCGTGATCTTCGACGAGTTCCACGAACGCAGCCTGCAGGCCGACCTGGGACTGGCGCTCTGCCTCGACGCGCGCGCCGCGCTCGAGGGATCGTTCCGCGTGCTCGTCATGTCGGCGACGCTCGATGGCGCACGCGTCGCCGCGCTCCTGGATGATGCGCCCGTGGTCGACGTGCCGGGCCGGCAATTCCCGGTTGACCTCATCTACGCCGGCCGCGGCGCGCCGCTCCTGCCCGGCGGCGCCGACTCGCCCGAGCGGTTGGTGGCGCAGGTCGTGCGGCGCGCGCTCGCCGAATCGGAGGGCGATCTGCTCGTGTTCCTGCCCGGCGCCGGCGAGAT
>DATKLZ010000024.1:0-2405 GCA_035542135.1 Steroidobacteraceae bacterium
GGCAGCACGCCGGAGCTCATCGCCGCGGCGCTGGCCGCGCAAGCCACGCGCGCGCAGCGCCGGGCGGTGGCCGACGACGTGATCCTCAATGACGGCGAGCCCTCGGCGCTCGAGCCGGCAGTGCGGGAATTGCACCGCCGCTACCTCCAGCTCGCAGCCGGCCATGCGAGCGCGCCTTCCGCCTGAGGGCCCGCTCAAGCACAATAGACGGATGAATGCCTCCCGCCGCGAGGCGGCCCCGGCCGCCAGCGCCGAGCCGACCGTCTACGAACAACCGCTGAACGAGCGGCTGCGCACCTTCCTGCGGCTCGATTTCCTCTACAGCCAGTCGCTGTACCACAACGACAAGGCCAGCAGCTGGGGGAGCCGCGCGGCGATGTCGAGCCTGCTCGACATGCTGGCGATCGCGATGCGCGGCGACGTGCGCAGCGATGTGCTCAAGGAGCTCGAGCGCCATCTCGCCAAGCTCAACGAGTACCAGAACCACCCGGGCATCGACGGCACGCGCCTGCGTGCGCTGATGAGCAACCTGGTGCGGTTGCGCTCCGACCTGTCGGCGGCGGGCGCCGCGTGGCTGCAGCCGCTGCGCGATTCCGAATTCCTCGCGGCGATCAAGCACCGCAGCGCGATCCCGGGCGGTACCTGCGAATTCGACCTGCCCGATTACTATTTCTGGCTCAACCAGCCCGACGCAGTGCGCATGGAGGCGTTCGTGCGCTGGCAGGGACTGCTGCGGCCGCTGTGCGATGCGATCGCCGAGCTGCTGTGGCTCACGCGCCAGAACGGGCGCTCGCGCGACGAAGTGGCGATGGGCGGCGTGTTCAACGTCGCCTTCGATCGCGACACGCCGTACCAGCTGCTGCGCGTCACGCTGCCGGCCGGCGCGCGGCTGTATCCGGAAATCAGCGGCAGCCACTACCGCTGCAGCATGCGCTTCCTCGAGTGGACCGACATCGACAGCCGGCCGAAGCAGACCGATGCCGACGTGCCCTTCGTGCTGACCTGCTGCCCCTGAGCGGCACGGCCGCAAGCGCATGAACGCCGCAGCGCGCCTCGCCTGTCCGACCTGCAAGCGGCCGATCGAATGGAGCGCGGAATTCCCGTGGCGGCCATTCTGCAGCGAGCGCTGCAAGCTCATCGACCTGGGCGCGTGGCTCACCGAGAAACATGCGATCCCGGGCGAGCCGGTCGATGAGTCTTCCGCCGGCCAGCAGGAAACGGACCCGCCGGCGAACCGCTGATTGCGCGCGGCGCGGCCGGCGACACCCGCCGTGCCTCAGTCGAGCGGCAGGCCGGCCTGCTTGACGACCGGCCGCAGCACGAAGCTCGAATCGACGCGCGCCACGCCCGGGAGCTTCGTCAGCACCTTGCTGTGCAGGCGCTCGAAATCCGCGGCGCTGCGCGCCACCACGCGCAGCATGTAGTCGGACTCACCGGTCGTCAGGTAGCACTCGGTCACCTCGGGCACGCGGCACACCGCCTGCTCGAAGGCGCCCAGGTCGCGATCGGTCTGGCCCTTGAGCGTGATGCGCACGATGAAGCTGACGCTGATGCCGACCTTGGCCGGATTCAGCACCGCCGTGTAGCGTTCGATGACGCCGGCGCGCTCGAGCAGCTTCACGCGCCGCAGGCAGGCCGATTCCGACAGGCCGACGCGCAGCGCGAGCGCCGCGTTGGCGATGCTGCCGTCGGCCTGGAGCTCGGCGAGCAGTTTTCGATCCGTGCGGTCCATTGGAATTTCCTGCGATGAAGAGGCTAGTTCTTCGCATATTCTGCCACTTTTCGGTGGCGGGAGCGCCTGTTTCGCAATTCGCTGCCGTGTGGCCGGAGCACAATACGCGCCTTCCACTGGAGGTCTGCCCCATGCGCATTGGCGTCCCTTCCGAAATCAAGATCCATGAATATCGCGTCGGCCTGATGCCCGCCTCGGTGCGCGAGCTCACGCTGGCGGGGCACACTGTCACGGTGCAGAGCGGTGCCGGCCTCGGCGTCGGCTGCAGCGACGAGGACTACCGCGCCGCCGGCGCGAAGCTCGCGCCCGATGCCGCGACGGTGTTCGCCGGCAGCGACATGGTCGTGAAGGTCAAGGAGCCGCAGCTCGCCGAGTGCGCCATGCTGCGCCCCGGCCAGGTGCTGTTCACCTACCTGCACCTGGCGGCCGACCGCGCGCAGGCCGACGGCCTGATGAAGTCCGGCGCGGTCGCGATCGCCTACGAGACCGTCACCGCCGCCGACGGATCGCTCCCGCTGCTGGTGCCGATGAGCGAAGTGGCCGGGCGCATGTCGATCCAGGTCGGCGCCTACTACCTGCAGAAGGCGCAGGGCGGACGCGGCGTGCTGCTCGGCGGCGTCGCCGGCATCCCGCCGGCCAAGGTCGTCGTCATCGGCGGCGGCGTCGCCGGCAC
>DATKLZ010000025.1:0-17957 GCA_035542135.1 Steroidobacteraceae bacterium
GATCTGGTCGTAGGCCTTGGCTTCGCCGCCGAACTTGGCCGCCAGCACCGAGGTGATCGCCGCCGTCAGCGTCGTCTTGCCGTGGTCCACGTGACCGATCGTGCCTACGTTCACGTGCGGCTTGGTGCGTTCGAACTTGCCTTTTGCCATTGCTTTCTCCGAAAGAGCAGTGCCAGTGTGCTGTTTAAGGTTTCCGGCGGGCCGTTCCTCGTCTGCCACTGGCAGCAGACGGCAGCCCGCCGAAGACCGGTCTTGGAATTACTTGGAGCCGCGCGCGGTGATGATCGCGTCGGCGACGTTCTTCGGCGCCTCGGTGTAGTGCTTGAACTCCATCGTGTAGGTCGCGCGGCCCTGGCTCATCGAGCGCACGGTGGTCGCGTACCCGAACATCTCCGACAGCGGCACATCCGCCGTGATGACCTTGCCCGAGGCCGAATCTTCCATGCCGGTGATCTGGCCGCGGCGGCGATTGAGGTCGCCGATGACATCCCCGGAATAATCCTCGGGCGTGACCACCTCGACCTTCATGATGGGCTCGAGCAGCACGGGCCTGGCACGGCGGAAGCCGTCCTTGAAGCCCATGCTGCCGGCGATCTTGAAGGCCATTTCGTTCGAGTCGACGTCGTGGTACGAACCGTCGAACAGCGTCACCTTCACGTCGACCACCGGGTAACCGGCCACCACGCCGGTGTCGACCGCTTCCTTGATGCCCTTGTCGACGGCCGGGATGTACTCGCGCGGCACCGCGCCGCCGACGATGCCGTTGACGAACTCGTAGCCCTTGCCCTGCTCGTGCGGCTCGATCTTCAGCCACACGTGGCCGTACTGGCCGCGGCCGCCGGACTGGCGCACGAACTTGCCTTCCGACTCGACGGTGCCGCGGATCGTCTCGCGATACGCGACCTGCGGCTTGCCGACGTTCGCCTCGACCTTGAACTCGCGCTTCATGCGATCGACGATGATCTCGAGGTGCAGTTCGCCCATGCCGGAGATGATCGTCTGGCCCGACTCCTGGTCGGTGTGCACGCGGAACGACGGGTCTTCCTTCGCGAGGCGCTGCAGCGCCAGGCCCATCTTCTCCTGGTCGACCTTGGTCTTCGGCTCGACCGCGACCGAGATCACCGGCTCCGGGAACACCATCTTCTCGAGCGTGATGACCTTCTCTTCATCGCACAGCGTGTCGCCGGTGATGACGTCCTTGAGGCCCACCGCCGCGGCGATGTCGCCGGCGCGCACTTCCTTGATCTCGGTGCGCTCGCTGGCGTGCATCTGCAGGAGCCGCCCGATGCGCTCGGTCTTGTCCTTCGTGGGCACGAACACCGAGTCGCCGGAATTGAGCGTGCCGGAATAGACGCGGAAGAAGGTCAGGTTGCCCACGAACGGATCGTTCAGGATCTTGAACGCCAGCGCCGAGAACGGCGCATCATCGCTCGCCGTGCGCGTGGCCGGCTCGCCGCGGCTGTCGATGCCCTTGACCGGTGGCATCTCGATCGGCGAGGGCATGTATTCGATGATCGCATCGAGCAAGGCCTGCACGCCCTTGTTCTTGAAGGCGGTGCCGCACATGCAGATCACGATCTCGTTGCGGAACGCGCGCTCGCGCAGGCCCTTGTTGATCTCGGCGGTGCCGAGCTCCTGGCCCTCGAGGTACTTGTTGAGCAGGCCCTCGTTGGCCTCGGCGGCCGCCTCGATCATCTTCTGCCGGTATTCCTCGGCCTGCGCCTGGAGCGCCGCCGGAATCTCGCGGTACTCGAATTTCATCCCCTGGGTTTCCATGTCCCAGTAGATGGCCTTCATGCGCACCAGGTCGATGACGCCTTCGAACTTGTCCTCGGCGCCGATCGGCAGCTGCACCGGCACCGGATTGCCGCGCAGCCGCGTGCGGATCTGGTCGATGCAGCGGAAGAAGCTCGCGCCGGCCCGGTCCATCTTGTTGACGAAGGCGATGCGCGGCACGCCGTAGCGGTTCATCTGCCGCCACACCGTCTCCGACTGCGGCTGCACGCCCGACACGGCGCAGAACAGCGCCACCGCCGAGTCGAGCACGCGCAAGGAGCGTTCGACCTCGATCGTGAAGTCGACGTGCCCGGGCGTGTCGATGATGTTGATGCGGTGCTCGGGCAGGGTCTTGTCCATGCCCTTCCAGAAGCAGGTGGTAGCCGCGGAGGTGATCGTGATGCCGCGCTCCTGCTCCTGTTCCATGTAGTCCATGATCGCCGCGCCGTCGTGCACCTCGCCGATCTTGTGCGAGACGCCGGTGTAGAACAGGATGCGCTCAGTCGTGGTGGTCTTCCCGGCGTCGATGTGCGCCGAGATACCGATGTTCCGATAACGCTCGATCGGCGTTACGCGTGCCACGACCGCTGCCTCCGTCTACCAACGGTAGTGCGCGAAGGCCTTGTTGGCCTCCGCCATGCGGTGGGTGTCTTCGCGCTTGCGTACCGCGTTGCCGCGGTTCTCGGCCGCATCGAGCAACTCGTGCGCCAGCCGGTGCGCCATCGACTTTTCGCTCCGTGCACGCGCCGCCTCGATGACCCAGCGCATCGCCAGCGCCTGGCGGCGGCTGGCGCGCACTTCGATCGGCACCTGGTAGGTGGCGCCACCGACGCGGCGGCTCTTCACCTCGACCATCGGCTTGACGTTCTCGAGCGCCGCGGACAGCACTTCGAGCGCCTCGGCTCCGCCGCGCCCGGTCTTCTCGGTGATGCGCTCGAGCGCGCCGTAGATGATGCGCTCGGCGGCGTATTTCTTGCCGCTCTCCATCACGACGTTCATGAACTTGGCGAGCATATCGCTCTTGAATTTCGGATCCGGCAGGATCGTGCGGCTGGGCGCTGCGGCGCGACGCGACATGGCTTGATACCTCGGTTATTTCTTCGGGCGCTTGGCGCCGTATTTGGAGCGGCTCTGGCGGCGGTTGCCGACGCCCGCGCAGTCGAGCGTGCCGCGCACCGTGTGGTAGCGCACGCCGGGGAGATCCTTCACGCGGCCGCCGCGGATCAGCACCACCGAGTGCTCCTGCAGGTTGTGGCCTTCGCCACCGATGTAACTGGTGACTTCATAGCCATTGGTCAGCCGCACGCGCGCGACCTTGCGCAGCGCCGAGTTCGGCTTCTTCGGCGTCGTGGTGTACACGCGCGTGCACACGCCGCGCTTCTGGGGCGAGGCGCCGAGGGCCGGAACCTTGGTCTTTTCCGGCGGAATGCGCCGCGGCGAGCGGATGAGTTGACCCGTTGTGGCCATGAAAACTCCAGTCAAATCAGACTTTTACAACTGACAAGAAGCATCGGGCCGCCCTATTTAAGGCGGCCCGGTGCTTCAAACACGGTTTTTGCGGCTCGGCGAAGCTGAAGGCCGGGCCAACAAAGGCCGGCGATTCTAGGTACCGGGGGAGTTCAAGTCAACGCCTTGCTGCTATGCACCAAGAGCGTTCGGGAGGGGCACAGGGGCCTCTCCAGTCGCTCCCCGTCACTCGCCTTGTGGAAAGGCCCCTGTCCCCCTGCCTAGAGGCGGCTTCGTGCATGGCAGCAAGGCGGTGGCCGTTGACGGCCGGAGGTGGGGCCATCGCACCGGATCTCCAGCATCACGCCTGGATGCGCTCCGCCTTGGCGAGCAGGGCTTCGGCCATGCGGATGCTGGCGATGTCGATCAGCCGGCCGTCGAGCGAGACGGCACCGCGCCCGGCCCTGGCCGCCTCGGCCATGGCCTCGACGATGCGCCGCGCCCGGGCGACCTCCGCTTCGGTCGGCGTGAACACCTCGTTGGCCAGTGCCACCTGCGAGGGGTGGATGGCCCACTTGCCCTCGTAGCCGAGCACGGCCGCGCGGTTGGCCGCGGCGCGAAAGCCGTCCGCGTCGCCGAAGTCGCCGAACGGCCCGTCGATCGGCCGCAGCCCGTAGGCGCGGCACGCGACCAGCATGCGCGTCTGCGCGGCGTGCCAGGGATCGGTCCAGAAATACTGCCGGCGCCCCTGCTCGTCCGGATCGGTCAGCACGCCCGAATCGCGGTTCACGCCGCCGATCACCGTGGTGCGCGCGCGCGTCGAGGCGGCGTAGTCGGCGACGCCGAAGGACATCGCCTCGAGGCGCCGGCTCGATTGCGCGATCGCCTCGACGTTGGCCATGCCGAGGGCCGTCTCGATCAGCACCTCGAAGCCGATCCGCTTGCTGCGTTGCCTGGCGGCCTCGATCTGCGTCACCAGCATGTCGATCGCGTACACATCGGCCGCCGTGCCGACCTTCGGGATCAGCAGCATGTCGAGGCGCGGACAGGCTTCGACGATGTCCACGACGTCGCGGTACATGTAATGCGTGTCGAGGCCGTTGATCCTGACCATCATGGTCTTGGCGCCCCAGTCGATGTCGTTGAGCGCCTGCACGATGTGGGCCCGCGCCCGCTCCTTGTCGTCCGGCGCCACCGCGTCCTCGACGTCCAGGAACACGATGTCGGCCTTCGAGGCCGCCGCCTTCTCGAACAGGCCGGGGTTCGAGCCGGGCACGGCCAGCTCGGAGCGGTGCAGGCGCGGCGTGGCTTGGGCGATCGTCGTGAAGCTCATGGGTTCCTCCGTGGGGTGTTCATCCGGTCGCACCGAGGCCGGCGGCGACGCTGTTGATCGACAGCAGCACGGCCGTGCGCACGTCTTCGCCGCCGCCGGCGCGCAGCGCGCGCAGCAGGCGCACCTGCTCGTGGCTCACGCGGTTGATCGCCGGCAGCCGGCGCGCGAGACGCCGCCGGAAGCGCGGGAAGCGCGCGGCGAGCTCGCCCGCCTGGGTGATCTCGAGGAGCATCGCCGTGGTCAGCCGGTACTCGCGCTCGACCTCGGCGTAGATCGCCTCGCGGACCTGCGCATCGGCCACCAGCTGCGAGAATTCGCGCGCGATGCCGAGGTCGACCTGCAGCAGCGTGCGCTCGACCTCATCGATGATGAGACGGAACGTGCGCGATTCGGCGAACATGCGCCGCAGCAACGCGCGTCCGCGGTCGCCGCGCACGTCGAGGAACGCGCGCAGGCCGCTGCCGATGCCGTACCAGCCGGGCAGCAGGTGCCGGTTCTGGCTCCAGGCGAACACCCAGGGAATGGCACGCAGGTCGGCGAGCGTGTTCGCCTGGGTGCGGCGCGCCGGGCGCGAACCGACATTCAGCAGCGAGAATTCCTCGAGCGGACTTGCGCCCTGCAGGTAGGCCGGCATGTCGGGCCGCTCGACCAGCCTGCGGTACACGGTCGCCGAGGTGCCCGCCAGCGCCTCCATCGCGTCGTCGAACTCGGGCACGGGGGCGAGCGCCGGTTCGCGCTCCGACATCAGCACGTGCTGCAGCACCGAGGCCGCGAGCAGCTCGACCTGGTAGGCGGCGGTGCCGCGGTTCGCGTACTTGAGCGAGACGACTTCGCCCTGCTCGGTGACCCGGAACTGCCGGCGGATCGATCCGGCCGGCGCGGCCGCGATCGCCCGGCCGGTGGGCACCCCGCCGCGACTGACGGAGCCGCCACGGCCGTGGAAGAAGGTGATCGTGACGCCGCGTTCGCGCCCGATGCGCGTCAGCATCCGCTGCGCCTTGGTGAGCTCCCAGTTCGCGGCGAAGTAGCCGCCGTCCTTGTTCGAGTCCGAGTAGCCGATCATCACTTCCTGGATGTTGCCCTGGGCATGCACGCTGCGCTGCACGAGCGGGATGCCGAGCAGTTCGCGCAGCAACGCCGGCGCCGCGCGCAGGTCGGCGATCGTCTCGAGCAATGGCACGACCGGCAGCGCGCAATGCTCGACGGCGCGCGTGTCGTTGAAGAGTCCCGTCTCCTTCGCCAGCAGGTAGACCGCCAGCACGTCCGCGACGCGATGCGTCATGCTGAGCACCACGGAGCCGATCGCATCCCGGTCCACTTCGGCGCGCATCCCGGCGATGGTGCGGAACGTGGCCAGCGTCTCGGCCGCTTCGGGCGGCAGGGCAGCGAACGGGGCGGGGCCGGCGCGCGGCTCCGCGAGCCGCGCCAGCAACCACTGCTGCCACGCCGCGGACCCGGGCTCCGGGGGCTCCAACCCCGGATGCGTCGCGCGGTACAGCGCGGCGACCGTCGCATTGACCCGCTGGCTGTTCTCGCGGATGTCGAGCCGCACGGTGCTGAAACGGAAGCTCGCCACTTCGTGCCGCAGCGGACGCAGCAGTGCAACGGCGACCGGGGCCGCGCCAGCCGCCACGAGCGCCGCGCCCATCACGTCGAGGTCGTCGAGCAGCCGGTCGGCGTTGGCGTAGCCGCCGGCGGGAGCGCCGCGCTGCTGCTTCGCCTGCTCGAGGGTCGCCTCGAGCCGCGAGAGCATGCAGCCGAGGTACTGCCGGAACAGTTCGCCCGGATTGCGCGCCGCGATGGCCTCGCCCCCGGGCGTGGCCGCGAGCGCGGCGCGCACCGCGTCGCGGAACGAGTCCGGGAGCGGCAGCGCGCGCGCGGCGATGCTCAGGTGGCGGATCAGCTCGAGCAGCCGCAGGCGGTAGCGCTGCAGGCAGGCGAGCCGCATGTCCCAGAGCGCACCGCACGTGACCGCGCTCGTGACATAGGGGTTTCCGTCCCGATCGCCGCCGATCCAGGAGCCGAACTGGAAGAATGGAGGCGCCTCGAGGGACTCCGCCGGGAAGTGCGCGCGGAACTCCCGCTCGAAGCTCGAGAGCAGCTGCGGCACGACGTCGAACAGGTTCTCGTCGAAGAAGTACCGGCCCCACGCGACTTCCTGCGCCACCGTCGGCTTGTCGAGCCGCAGCTCGCCGGTCAGCCACAGGAGCTCGATTTCGCTGCCGAGCGCCGCCACGAGTTCCTCGCGCTCGCGGTCGGTCCAGCGCGGCGACTCGAGATCGTAGAGGCGCCGGTAGATGCGCCGATAGCGTTCGAGCACGGTCACGCGCTTGCTTTCGGTCGGATGCGCGGTCAGCACCGGCCGTATGCGCAGTCCCTGGATCGCAGCGCGGATATCGGCGGCGGTGATGCCGGCCGACACCGCGGTGGACAGCACCTGCGCGAGCGTGCCGGGCACGTGGTTGCGCCCGCGCTCGCGTTCGACGGCGCGCCGCTGGCGCATGTCGCGGTTCTGCTCCGCGACCGCCAGCAGCTGCAACCACGTGCCTTGCGCCTGCACCGCCCGCGCCAACTGCGCCGGCGCCATGCCATCGGTCGTGCCATCACCGCGCAGCACGGCCGCGACGGCCGGCTCGTATCGCTCGACGACGCCGGTGAGCAGATCGAACAGCAGGCCGGAGCGCGAGAAGCCGTCGAATGCCCCGGCGCCGTCGAGTTCGGCGTCGTCCGGCGCCGGGCCGCCGGTCACCTGCCTGGGGCCTGTTGGAGAGCGCGCGCGACCGTCGCGCCGAGTTCGGCGGCGCTGGGCGCGACCAGCAAGCCGTGCGAGCGCATGATCTCGGCCTTCTCAGCGGCCGTGTCGCCCTCCGCGGAGATGATCGCTCCGGCGTGGCCCATGCGTCGCCCTTTCGGGGCGGTGACGCCCGCGACGTAGCCGATCACCGGCTTGCTCATGTTGTGCTGCGCCCAGGCGGCGGCCTCCGCCTCCTGCGGCCCACCGATCTCGCCGATCATCACCACCGCGCGGGTTTCGTCGTCGGCCTCGAACAGCGCCAGGTGGTCGAGGAACGAACTGCCGTTGATCGGATCGCCGCCGATGCCGACGCTGGTCGTGACGCCGAGCCCGAGCGCCGTGAGCTGCGCCGCCGCCTCGTAGCCGAGCGTGCCGGAGCGCGAGACCACCCCGACGGAGCCGCGCCGGTAGATGTGGCCGGGCATGATGCCCAGCATGGCCTTGCCGGCGCTGATGATGCCGGCGCAGTTCGGACCGACGATCAGCGTGCGCTTCTCGCGCGGATAGCGCCGCAGGTAACGCTTGACGCGCATCATGTCCTGCGCGGGGATGCCGTCGGTGATGATGCAGACGAGCCGGAGCGAGGCATCCGCGGCCTCCATCAGCGAGTCGGCGGCGAAGGCCGGTGGCACGAACACGATGCTGGCTTCCGCACCCGTGGCCTGCACGGCCGCCTTGACGGTGTCGAACACCGGGCGTCCCAGGTGCTCGCGGCCGCCCTTGCCCGGCGTCACGCCGCCCACGACCTGGGTGCCGTAGGCGATCATTTCCTTCGCGTGGAACGTCGCCTTGTCGCCCGTGAATCCCTGCACGAGCACGCGCGTGCGTTCGTCGATCAGGATGCTCATGGCAAATGCTCCAGCATGGCGGCGACGGCGAGGTGCTACGGGGCGCGGCCGGCGCGCGCGGCCGCCACGGCACGCTCGGCCGCCTCGGCGAGCGTGTCGGCGGTGACGATCGGCAGGCCGCTCTCGCGCACGATGCGCTGGCCCGCCTCGACGTTGGTGCCGGCCAGACGCACGATGAGCGGCACGCGCAGCTCCCTGGCCGCCTGCACGACGCCGGTCGCGACCCAGTCGCAGCGGTTGATGCCGGCGAAGATGTTGACGAGGATGGCGCGTACGTTGGGATCCGAGAGCACGAGGCGGAAGGCCGCGCCGACGCGCTCGGGCGAGGCACCGCCGCCGATGTCGAGGAAGTTCGCCGGCTCGCCGCCGGCATGCTTGATGCTGTCCATCGTCGCCATGGCCAGGCCGGCGCCGTTGATGATGCAGCCGATGTCGCCGCTCAGGCCCACGTAGTTGAGGCCGAACGCGGCGGCCTGCGCCTCGCGCGGATCCTCCTCGGCCGGGTCGCGCATCTCGGCGACGCGCGGCCGGCGAAACAGCGCGTTGTCGTCGAAGCTCATCTTGGCGTCGAGCGCCACGACGCGGTCATCGCGCGTCACGACCAGCGGATTGATCTCGACCATGGTGGCATCGAGGTCGCGGAACGCGCGATAGCAGCCGAGGATCGCGGTCACGGCCTGGCTCACCTGCTTCATGTTGAGGCCGAGCCCGAAGGCGAGTTCGCGCGCCTGGAAGTTCTGCAGGCCGGAGGCGGGGTCGACCTCCTGGTGCAGGAGGCTCCCGGGCCGGAGCCGCACGAGCTCCTCGATCGCCATGCCCCCTTCGCGCGAGGCGACGATGCGGATGCGCTCGCTCTTGCGATCGAGGACCAGGCCCAGGTAGATCTCGCGCTCGAAGGCTTCGGCGACTTCCACGTACACGCGGTGCACCACTTTGCCGGCCGGGCCGGTCTGTTCGGTGACGAGCGTCGCGCCGAGCATGGCCTTGGCGGCCTCGGCCACCTCGTGATAGGTGCGGCACAGGCGCACCCCGCCCGCCTTGCCGCGCGCGCCGGAATGGATCTGCGCCTTGACGGCCCAATGCCAGCCGCCGAGACCGGTAGCCACGTAGACGGCCTGGTCGGGGCTGTAGGCAACGCCGCCGGGCGGCACCGCGACGCCGAAACCGGCGAGCAGCTCCTTGGCCTGGTACTCGTGGATCTCCATGTGCGTGCCTCAGCTCCCCTTGAACATCAGCATAGATGAGGCGGCGGGTTCCGCGCCACAGCCGCGCTCAGCGCCTGGCCCGCAGCGCCCGCACCTCGCGCGCCGCGTCGAGTTCGACGACCAGGTCGGCGTAGGCGGGCATGTCCTCGAGCACATGGCGGGTGATGCGCTCGTAGTGCATGACGAAGCGCGCGACCTGGGCGTCGCTCATCACCCTCGATGCCCCGGCGGCGACGCCGGCCGTGCGCAGGCGCGCGGCGAGCTTGTGCTCCTGCTCCTGGCGCCAGGCCACGACGCACTCGAAGCGCGGCGCGCGCAGCAACACGAGCCGGTCGATGCAGGCAAACAGCCGGCGATAGGGACCGCCGAGCTGCTCGTTGACATACCCGCGCCAGCGCGCCTGCGGATCCTCGAGTCGCTCGAGTTCATTGACCGGCTCCGCCAGCGCACTCGCCTGCTGCGGCCGGGCGCCGACGCACCAACCCTCGAACACCAGCACGTCGGGACGCCCCACCACGCGCGCCTCGGCGCCGGGCCCGAGCGGCTCGTCCGTGGCCTTGTCGAAGCGCGGCAGGCACGTCACCGTGGCCGCATTGGCGCCGGCCAGGCTGTCGATCACGGCGAGCCCGCGTGCCACGTCGTGCGTGCCCGGAACGCCGCGCGTCGCGAGCAGCGGGTGCACGTCGCGGGCGAGCGCCTCCCGCGCCGCGCGCGACAGGTACAGGTCATCGAGCGACAGCGCGACGACCGACAATCCCGACAGCTCGCGCAGCGCATCGTGCACGACGCGTGCGGTCGTCGACTTGCCCGATCCCTGCGCGCCACACAGGCCGAGCACGATCAGCCGTCCGGGTTCGGCCTGCGCCGCCGCCAGCGCCTGCCCGATGATCGCGCGGTAGCTGTCGAGCAGGGCCTCGCCCGCGGGCCCGTCCAGCCGGGCGGCGCTGATGCCGTCGGCGTCGAACACCCGGCGGGCGACGTCGGCCAATGCAGCCCGGTCCAGCCTCACGTTCGCGCCGGCCGGGCCGCCTGCCGGGGCACGCCTCGCCTGCCCGCGTCGATTGGCTGTTCGATACGCTCACAGCTGGGTAAACTCGAATCGCCGTGGGGGGATTGCGCCATCGCGAAGTCCTGCCTCAACTGCTGCCTGAACCCATCCTGCACCTCGAGGAGTCTAATAGATGGCTGGCCGGAATTTCCTGTTCGTCCCCGGACCTACCAACATTCCGGACCGCATCGTGCGCGCCATGGCGGTGCCCAGCGAAGACCACCGCTCGAGCGCATTCCCGGCGCTGGCGCTGGCCTGCATCAACGGCCTGCGGCCCATATTCAAGACGACAAAGGCGACGCCGATCGTGTTCCCCGCCTCCGGAACGGGATGCTGGGAAGCCGCACTCACCAATTGCCTGAGCCCGGGCGACCGGGTGCTGGCCTCGCGCTTCGGCCAGTTCGGCCACCTGTGGATCGACATGGCGCAGCGGCTCGGGTTCGAGGTCGAGATCCTCGAGGCGGAATGGGGCGAGGCCGCGCCGATCGATCGCTACGCGCAGGCGCTGGCGGCCGACCGCGGCCACAAGATCAAGGCGGCGCTCATCACCCACAACGAGACGGCCACGGGCGTCACGAGCGACGTGCCGGCGCTGCGCGCGGCGCTGGATGCCGCGAAGCACCCGGCGCTCCTGATGGTGGACTCGGTGAGCGCGCTGGCGAGCATCGACTTCCGGATGGACGATTGGGGCGTCGACGTGTGCGTCAGCGGTTCGCAGAAGGGACTCATGATGCCAGCCGGCCTGGGCGTCACCTGCGTCAGCGAAAAGGCGCTCGAGGCGGGCAAGAGCGCGAAGAGCCGGCGCGCCTACTTCAGCTACGAGGACATGGCGAAGGCGGCGACGACCGGTTATTTCCCGTACACGCCGTCCATTCCGCTGTTGCACGGCCTGCGCGAAGCGATCGCAATGCTGACCGAGGAGGGCCTCGATGCGGTGTTCGCGCGCCACCGCCGGTTGGCCGAGGGCGTGCGTGCGGCCGTGCTCGAGGGCTGGAAGCTGAGGCTGTGCGCGCGCGATCCCAAGACCTATTCCGATACCGTGTCCGCGGTCATGGTCCCGGAGGGCATCGACGGCGCGAAGATCATCGCGCATGCCTTCAAGCGCTACAACCTGGCGCTGGGCGCGGGACTGGCGCGGGTGGCCGGCAAGTTGTTCCGCATCGGCCATCTTGGCGACCTCAATGAAGTGATGCTGCTCGGCGCGATCGCCGGCGCCGAGATGGCCATGCTCGACTGTGGCGTCAGGATCGAGCCCGGCAGCGGCGTCGCGGCCGCGGCCAGACGCTGGCGGACGCTCGAGGCGGCCGCCACCCGATGAGCCACAGCGTCGTCTTCCTCGACCGCGACTCGCTGCGCGCCACCGTACGACGGCCCGCGGCGGCGGCGAGCTACGTCGAGCACGCGGCCACGGCGCCCGGCGAGGTCGTGGCGCGACTCCAGGACGCGACCATCGCGATCACGAACAAGGTGCCGCTGCGCGAGCCGGACCTGGCGAGGCTGCCGAAGCTGCGCATGATCGCCGTGGCCGCCACCGGCTACGACGTCATCGACGTGGGCTACTGCCGCGCGCATGGCATCGCGGTCGCGAACATCCGCAATTACGCCGTGCACACCGTGCCGGAACACGCCTTTGCGCTGATCCTGGCCTTGCGTCGCTCGCTGCTCGCCTACCGGGCCGACGTGGAGGCCGGCGTGTGGCAGCGCTCGACGCAGTTCTGCTTCTTCACGCACGAAATCGGCGACCTGCACGGTTCGGTGCTCGGCATCGTCGGGGAGGGAGCGCTCGGCCGCGGCCTCGCGCAGATCGGGGCGGCCTTCGGCATGCGGGCGGTGTTCGCCGATCATGCGGCGCGCGAGGCGACCGACCTCGAGTTCATGCCGCTGCCGGAGCTGCTCCGTATCGCCGACGTGCTCTCATTGCATTGCCCGCTGACGCCGGCCAGCCGCAACATGATCGGCGAGCGCGAGCTGCGCGCGATGAAGAAGAGCGCGCTGCTGATCAACACCGCGCGTGGTGGCCTGGTCGACGAAGCGGCCTTGGCGCGGGCGCTGGCGGAGGGCTGGATCGGGGGCGCGGGATTCGACGTCTTGTCGAGCGAGCCGCCGCGCAACGGCAATCCGCTGCTCGGGATCCGCCGGCCGAATTTCATCCTGACCCCGCACGTCGCCTGGGCTTCCTCGGGCGCCATGCAGTTCCTCGCCGACCAGCTGATCGACAACATCGACCGCTGGGCCGAAGGCCGGCCACAACACCTCGTCACCTGATCTTCGATCCGGCGAGATCGTTGAGCAGCAGGTACCAGAACTGCAGGCCCTCGTAGAACGACGCCACCGGTTCGCGTTCGTCGAGCCCATGCGCGAAATAATCGCTCGGCTTGATGAACGACTCGAAGGTGCCGTAGGTCGGGATGCCGGCCCCGCGCGTCACGATGTTCTCGCTCGCCCCGGAATCCTGCCGCGGCACGACCGGAATGCCCGGATGCAAGGCATGCACGGTGCGCACGATGGCATCCCACACATCCGGCCGCAGCGGCGAGGCCTCGCTCCAGAACGGCGCGCCGATCATCTTCACTTCCACGCCGGCGGGCATGATGTGCTCGAGCGTCTCGAGCACCGCGGCCGGGTCGACGCCCGGGAAGATGCGGCAGTTGACGCCCGCGGTGGCTGACTCGGGCAGTGCGTTGTCGGCGTGCCCGCCACGCAAGGTGGTCGGCACGCAGGTCGTGCGCAGCATGCCGACGTAGTGCGGATCCTTCGACAGGTAGGCCGCGGCCGCCGCATCGTGCGGGTCGGCCGCGAACGAGCGCATCGCATTGCCGAGCGGACCCGGTGCCAGCGCCGCACTGCCGGCGAAGAAGGCGCGCGTCGTCTCGCTCCACATGACCGGGAACTGGTAGGCCTGGAGCCTGGCCAGCGCGGCGGCGAGTTCGTAGATCGCGTTGTCGGCGCGCGGCTCGGCGCTGTGGCCGCCGGGATTGCGCACCGTCAGTTCGTAGTTGGCGTAGGTCTTCTCGGCGGTTTCGACGCCGAAGATGATCGCCTTGCCGGTCGTTTCATCGAGATCGGCCGATCCCGAATCCGGATTGAGCGCGAAGTCCGCATCGAGCAGCCCGCGATGGTGCGCGAACATGTCGCGCGCGGTGTCCATCGTCGTCTCTTCATCGCCCGTCAGCAGCAACAGCAGGTCGCGGCGTGGCACGAAGCCCTCGCCCTTCAGGCGCAGCAGCGTCGCCACGATGCAGGTCAGGCTCTCCTTGATGTCGAAGGTGCCGCGGCCGTAGAAAAAACCGTTCTCTTCGGTGAGCGTGAACGGGTCGCGCTGCCAGTCCTCGGGCTTCGCGGTGACCACATCCATGTGCGAGAGCAGCAGGATGGGCTTGCCGCCGCTCCCGTCGCCGCGGTAGCGAACCAGCAGTGCACCGGTGTCGCCGAGCGGAAACCACTGGATGTCGGCCTCGGGGAACCCGGCCGCGCGGAACTCGCCCGCCAGGTATTCGGCCATCGCCGGCACCTGCCCGAAACCGATCGAGGTCCTGAAGCCGATGACGCGCGCGAAGATCTCCCGCGCGCGCAGCTCCTGCGGCGTGCGCGTCACGGCCGGCGCAGCCGGCGGGGCCGAGGCGGCGAGCACGGGTAGGCCCGGCGCCGCGCCCGCGAGCCACGCACATCCCACCATTGCGACGACGCGCTTCATCGCGATGCCCCCTGGGGTTGCCTGATGACGCGCCCGGCGGCCATGACGAAGCTGACGCGCCGCATCGCGCCGATGTCTTCGAGCGGATCGCCGTCGACGGCGATGATGTCGGCCGCCTTGCCGGCCTCGATCGTGCCGGTCTCGGATTCGAGCCCGAGCAAGCGCGCGCCATTGATCGTCGCGGCCTGCAATGCCGCCAGCGGCGTCATGCCGCCCCTGACAAGCGCCGTGAATTCGGCCGGCATGTGCTCCGGGGTGTCGTCATCGCCGAAAGCGATCTTCAGGTGGTGCCTGAGCGCCAGCGCGAACGCGGGCTGCTGGTATTTCACGATCTCGCGCAGCTTGCGCAGCATTTCCGGATCCATGCCGGCGCCGGTGCCGGGCTCGATGCCGACCTGGAAGGCCGACAGCGTCGGCACCAGCCAAGTGCCCTTCTCTTCCATCAGTGCCGCGCCGGTCTCGTCGAGCATCGTGCCGTGCTCGATCGTATCGACGCCGGCGCGCACCGCGGCGAGGATGCCAGGCGTGCCCTCGGCGTGCGCCATCACGTGGCGACCCGCGCGGTGCGCGAGCTCGACGGCGGCCGCCATCTGCTCCTCGCTGAGCTCCTGCGTGCGGAAGTCGCTGTACAGGTCGCCGACACCGCCGCTCGCCATCAGCTTGATCCAGTCGGCGCCATACTTGAGGTCGCGCCGCACCGCGATGCGTACCTCATCGACGGTGTCGGCGATGTTGGGGCGCCGCGGCAGGCCGAAGTCGACCGCGGTGGTGTCGTCGTCGGCGTGCCCGCCGGACAGCGAGATCAGCATGCCGGCGCACTGCATGCGCGGCCCCTCGACGATGCCGCGCGCGATGCTGTCGCGCAGCGCGAACTGCGGGTAGTAGGCGTTGGTCTCGCCGGCGTCGCGCAGCGTGGTCACGCCGTGCATCAGGTACTGGTGCACCTTGTAGGCGCCGTTGAGCGCCGACTGCGCGGCGGAGACGCGCATCCGCGACGCGCTCGAGTAGTCGAACAGGTCATCGCCGGTGTGCACGTGCACGTCGACGATGCCCGGCAGCACGACCTGGCCCGACAGGTCGATGAGCCGCGCACCGACCGGGGCGCCGTCGCGCACGGCGCTGATGCGTCCCTGCTCGACGATGATGTAGGCATTGCGGCGGTATTGGCCGGTGCGCACGTCGAGCAGCCGGCCCGCCTTGATCGCGATGGTCGTCGCCGGCACCGCGGCCGGAGGGGCCACCGGTGCGTCGGCTCCCGAAGCGACGCCCAGGCCGGTCGCCGAGACCAGCCATGCCGCGAACCCGAACGCGAGGCGCGCACGCCGCACGCGCCCTGGCCGGCAGGAAGACACCATCACATCACCACCCTTGCGCCGCGCAGCCGCGGCCATCGGCATCGTCATCTCAGGGATACTTGTGCTCGACCACTCCGCGCACCGGATGCGTGTCATAGACCAGCACGATCGACTGGATGTGGCCGGTGGCCGGGTCGAAGTTGAACACGTCCGCGCAGTCGAAGGACACGCGCGTGCCGTCCTTCAGCCGCCAGTCGTAGTTGTAGTAGGCCACCGCGCGCAGGTGCCCCTCGGCGCTGACCAGCACGTCGTGCACCGTGAGGCGCGTGCCGCTGGAGGAATCGGCGACCTTCTTGACGAACTGCCGCACCGGCATGCGCCCCAGGAAGGGTGATTGCACCCAACCGTCGGGGATGAACAGCGCCGCGGCCCTGGCGGCATCGCCGGCCTCGAGCGCCTTGAGATAGCTGTGCACCACCTTCTGCATGGGCCCCCTCCTCTGGTGTCGTGCGCCGGGAACATCATAGTGCGCGCCGGCCGCGATGGCTAACGCCCCGCCGAGGCTTGGCCGGGGCCGGGCCTCATCGCCCGCTGCGGTCGATGGCCCGGGCGAGCCGGTACGCGGCCTCGAGCAGCGGCAGCGCCTGGCCGAGCGCCCCGGCACTGCGCACGGCGAAGCCCAGTGTTTCCTCGACTTCGAGGGGCCGGCCGGCCTGCAGGTCCTGCAGCGTCGACATGCGATGCCCGGGCGCACGGCTGCGCAACTGCGCGGCGATTTCCTGCACGCGGCGCACCGCCTCGGGCTCCGGGCCCTGGCACAGGCTGGCCACGGGCAGCATCGATTGGTCGGTCAGCCGCACGCCGCTGGCGCCGGCCAGCGCGCCCAGTTCGCGCACCAGCCGCACGGCCAGCAGCGCGGCATCCGCGTCGCCCAGGAATTTCCAGGTCTCCGTGCGCACCGTGATCGACAGCAGCATCAACGGCGCCCAGGAAGCGAATTTCGCCCACTCCAGGCTGGTGATGTCCTCGACCGCGGCGGCGCGCACGCCCGCCGCATCGATGCGGCGCGCGATGTCGACGGCCCGCGCGCTCGCGCCGCCGGCGCATTCGCCGATGCACAGCTGCTCGTTGCGCGTGAACAGCGCTTCGCCGCCCGGCAGCACTTCGCCGCTCGTGTTGGCGATTGCGCCCAGCACGCGATCGGGGCCGAACACCGCGGCCAGCTGCCCGTTCTTCATCAGCCCGTTCTGGAACGACAGGGCGACGCCACAGTCCGCGCCGCGCAGCGGCTGCAACGCCGCCTCCATGCCGTAGGTCTTGGTCGTCACGAGCAGCACTTCGGCGCCGCGGAACGCGGCCGGGTCGGTGAGCACCGGCACGTGTTGGTCGAACTGCGCGAGCCCGCGGATGCGCAGGCCCTGCTGCCCGATCTGGCGGGCACGCGCGCCGCGCGCGAGCAGCAGCACGTCGTGCCCGGCGCGCGCGAGGTGCGCGCCGATGATCGATCCGAGCGCGCCCGCGCCGAGGATCGCGAATTCAGCCCCGTGCCCGCCCGCGCCCACGAACGGCGACCCGAGCGCGGCGCTCAGCCCGCCGCGCTCTCCTCTTCCCCGACCGGCGCGTTGCTTTCCTCGGCCTCGGCCATGCCGCCGCCGACATCCATGAAGCCGCGTGGCTCGGTGCCATCGTTCTTGAGCCGCCGGTGGGCGTGGGCGGCAAAGCCCGTGCCCGCCGGAATCAGCCGGCCGACGATGACGTTCTCCTTCAGGCCGCGCAGGTCGTCCTTAAGGCCCCGCACCGCGGCTTCGGTCAGCACGCGCGTGGTCTCCTGGAAGGAGGCCGCCGAGATGAACGACTCGGTCGCGAGCGACGCCTTGGTGATGCCGAGCAATACCGGCTGCAGTCGTGCCGACTGCTTGCCTTCCGTCTGTACGCGATCGTTGATATCGAGCGCGCGCGAACGGTCGATCTGCTCACCACGCAGCAGCGTGGTCTCGCCGGCGGCCACCACCTCGGTCTTGCGCAGCATCTGGCGGATGATCACTTCGATGTGCTTGTCGTTGATCTTCACGCCCTGCAGACGGTAGACGTCCTGAATCTCGCGCACCAGGTAATTGGCCAGCGCTTCGACGCCCTGCAGACGCAGGATGTCGTGCGGATTGGGCTCGCCGTCGGCGATCACCTCTCCGCGCTCCACCGTCTCACCCTCGAACACGTTGAGCTGGCGCCACTTCGGAATCAGCTCCTCGTACTTCTCGCCGTCATCGCTGGTGATGACCAGCCGACGCTTGCCCTTGGTCTCCTTGCCGAACGACACGGTACCGGTCTTCTCGGCGAGGATGGCCGGGTCCTTGGGCTTGCGAGCCTCGAACAGATCCGCCACCCGCGGCAGACCGCCGGTGATGTCGCGGGTCTTGGACGATTCCTGCGGGATGCGCGCGATCACATCACCGATGGACACCTTGGCACCGTCTTCCAGGTTCACCAGCGCGCCCGGCGGCAGCGTGTACACCGCCGG
>DATKLZ010000026.1:0-17419 GCA_035542135.1 Steroidobacteraceae bacterium
CGCGCGCCCTGCTGGCGCAGGTGGCGCTCGTCCATGTGGTGATGGAATTCGTTCCAGTCGCGCACGCGCTCGACCGGCGCGCGATCGACCGGCAGCTCGCGCAGGTAGTCGATGAAACCTGTCGGCTTACCCATCTGCGTCGCGCCTAGTTGCCGCCGACGCGCGCCAGGTCGCGGGCGTTCTCCTCGAACGCCGCCATGATCGCCTCGTCGCCCGACAGTCCCTGGTCGTGCGCGCGCCGGATGCAGGCGAGCACGCGCTTGTAGTCCTTCGGCATCACCTTGACGAAGCGCGGCACGACGCTGTCCCACCGGCGCAGCAGCTCGGCGGCGCGCACGCTGCCGGTCAGCTGCTGGTGCTGCTCGATGAGCGCGCGCACCGCGGCGATCTCCGCGGCCTCGTCGAGCCGCTCGATCTCCACCATCTGCATGTTGACCCGCGCCGGGAAATCGCCCGGCTCGTCGAGCACGTAGGCGACGCCACCGGACATGCCGGCGCCGAAATTGCGCCCGGCGCGGCCGAGCACGACGACGCGTCCGCCGGTCATGTACTCGCAGCCGTGGTCGCCGACCGATTCCACCACCGCGTCGACGCCGCTGTTGCGCACCGCGAAGCGCTCGCCGGCCATGCCGCTGATGAACGCGGCGCCGCTGGTGGCGCCGTACAGCGCCACGTTGCCGATGATGATGCTGTCGGCGGCCACGAAGCCGGCATCCTGCGGCGGGCGGATGACCAGCTTGCCGCCCGACAGACCCTTGCCGACATAGTCGTTCGCGTCGCCCTCGAGCTGCAACGTCATGCCGGGCGGCAGGAAAGCGCCGAAGCTCTGGCCCGCCGATCCCTTGAAGCTGAGCTGGATCGTGTCCGGCGGCAGCCCCTTGGCACCGTGGCGGCGCGTGACCTCGCTCCCGGTGATCGTGCCGACGACGCGATTGACGTTGCGGATCGGCAACTCGGCCACCACGCGCTCGCCGCGTTCGATCGCCGGCCGGCACAAGGGCAGGATCGTCGTGAGGTCGAGCGACTGCTCGAGCCCGTGGTCCTGTGCGACGCGATGGTAGCGGCCCACCTCGTCACCGACATCCGGCTGGTAGAGGATGTTGCTGAAGTCGAAGCCGCGCGCCTTCCAGTGGTCGATCGCCTTGCGCGGCTCGAGCCGGTCGACGCGCCCGACCATCTCGTCGATGCTGCGGAAGCCGAGCTGCGCCATGATCTCGCGCAGGTCCTGCGCGATGAAGCGCATGAAATTGACGACGTGCTCGGGCTTGCCGGCGAACATCTCGCGCAGCTTCGGATCCTGCGTCGCGACGCCGACCGGACAGGTGTTGAGGTGGCACACGCGCATCAGGATGCAGCCCATCGACACGAGCGGCGCGGTCGCGAAGCCGAATTCCTCGGCGCCCAGGAGCGCTGCGATCGCCACGTCGCGCCCGGTCTTGAGCTGGCCGTCGGTCTCGACGACGATGCGGTCGCGCAGGTTGTTCAGCACCAGCGTCTGGTGCGCCTCGGCGAGCCCGAGCTCCCACGGGAGCCCTGCGTGCGCGATCGAAGTCTGCGGCGCTGCGCCCGTGCCGCCGTCGTACCCGCTGATCAGCACGACATCGGCATGCGCCTTCGACACGCCGGCCGCCACGGTGCCCACGCCGACCTCGGCCACGAGCTTGACGCTGATGCGCGCCTCGCGGTTCGCGTTCTTCAGGTCATGGATCAGCTGCGCCAGGTCCTCGATCGAATAGATGTCGTGGTGCGGCGGCGGCGAGATGAGGCCGACGCCGGCGGTCGTGTGGCGCGTCTTGGCGATCCACGGATACACCTTCGTGCCCGGGAGCTGCCCGCCCTCGCCCGGCTTCGCGCCCTGCGCCATCTTGATCTGCAGCTCGCGCGCGCTCACCAGGTATTCGCTGGTCACGCCGAAGCGGCCCGAGGCCACCTGCTTGATGGCCGAGTTCTTCGAATCGCCGTTCGGCAGCGGCACATGGCGCGCCGGGTCCTCGCCGCCCTCGCCGGTGTTGCTCTTGCCGCCGATGCGGTTCATCGCGATCGCCAGCGTCTCATGCGCTTCCTGGCTGATCGAACCGTACGACATCGCGCCGGTCTTGAAGCGGCGCATCAGGCTCTCGACCGGTTCCACTTCCCCGAGCGGCACTGGCTCACCGGTCTTGAAATCGAGCAGGCCGCGCAGCGTGGCCAGCTGCTTCGACTGGTCGTTGATCAGCGCGGCGTACGACTTGTACGTGGCGTAGCTGCCGGTGCGCACCGCCTTCTGCAGGCGGTGGATCGATTCAGGATTGAACAGGTGATACTCGCCGCCCGCGCGCCACTGGTACTGGCCGCCGGTGCCGAGTGGCTCGCCGGCATCGCCGCGCTCGGCGAACGCGGCGCGATGGCGCATCAGCACCTCCTTCGCGATCACATCGACGCCGACGCCCCCGACGCGCGAGGCCGTGCCGGTGAAATAGTCGTCGATCACGTCCTGGCGCAGCCCCACGGCCTCGAACACCTGCGCGCCGTGGTAGCTCTGGATCGCCGAGATGCCCATCTTCGAGGCGACCTTGACGATGCCCTTGGTGGCCGCCTTGACGAAGTTCTTGCAGGCCAGCTTGTGATCGACGTTGGTCAGCAGCCCGTCGCCGATCATGCCGTCCATCGTCTCGAAGGCGAGGTACGGATTGATCGCGCTGCACCCGTACCCGACCAGCAGCGCGAAATGATGCACCTCGCGCGCCTCGCCGGTCTCGAGCACGAGGCTGACGCGCGTGCGCAGCTGCTCGCGGATCAGGTAATGATGGAGCCCCGCCACCGCCAGCAGCGCCGGCACCGCGGCGAAGTCGCGGTTGACGCCACGGTCGGTGAGGATCAGCACGCTGACGTCCTCTTCCTCGATCATGCGCCGCGCCATGATGCGCAGCTCTTCCATCGACTTGACCAGGCCCACCTCGCCGCGCGTGACGCGGAACAGGATCGGCAGCACGCCGACCTTCAGGCCCGGCAGGTCCATGCGGCGGAGCCGCGCGAAATCCTCGTTCGTCAGCAGCGGCCCGCGCAGCTCGAGCTGCCGGCAACCCGAGGGCCGCGGCTGCAGCAGGTCGCCTTCGGCGCCGATCAGCATCTCGCTCGAGGTGATCAGCTCCTCGCGGATGCAGTCGATCGGCGGGTTCGTGACCTGCGCGAACAGCTGCTTGAAGTAGTCGTACAGGAGCCGCGGCTTCGAGGACAGCGCCGCCAGCGGCGTGTCGTTGCCCATCGAACCGACCGCCTCGACGCCGCTCCGGCCCATCGGCTCGATCAGCAGCCGCTGGTCCTCGAAGGTATAGCCGAACGCGATCTGCCGCTGCAGCAGCGTCTCGTGGTCGACCTGCGGCAGCGCCGCCGCCGGCGGGAGCGAATCGAGCGTCACCAGGTGCTCGTCGAGCCACTGCTGGTAGGGCCGCTCGGAGGCGATCGTGCGCTTGATCTCCTCGTCTTCGATGATGCGGCCCTGCACCGTGTCGACGAGGAACATGCGGCCGGGCTGCAATCGGCCCTTGCGCACGATGTCCTGCGGCGCGATGTCGAGCACGCCGACCTCGGAGGCCATGATCACCAGGTCATCGCGCGTCACGTAGTAGCGCGAGGGGCGCAGGCCGTTGCGATCGAGCATCGCGCCGATCTGCCGGCCGTCGGTGAACGCCATCGCCGCGGGGCCATCCCACGGCTCCATCAGGCAGGAGTGGTAGCGGTAGAACGCGCGCAGCGCCGCATCCATCGTCTCGTGCGCCGACCACGGTTCCGGGATCATCATCATCATCGCGTGCGGCAATGAGCGGCCGGCGAGCACCAGCAGCTCCAGCGTGTTGTCGAACATCGCCGAATCGCTCCCGTTCGGGTTCACGACCGGCATCAGCTCGCGCATGTGTTCGCCGAACAGCTCCGACTCGAACAGCGCCTCGCGCGCCTTGATCCAGTTGATGTTGCCGCGCACGGTGTTGATCTCGCCGTTGTGCGCGATGTAGCGGTATGGGTGCGCGCGGTCCCAGCTCGGGAAGGTGTTGGTGCTGAAGCGCGAATGCACCAGCGCCAGCGCCGACTCGAACAGCGGGTGCTGCAGGTCGGGGAAATAGCGGGCGAGCTGCCCCGTCATCAGCATGCCCTTGTAGACCAGCGTCTTGAACGACAGGCTCGCGACGTACCAGTACTCGGCGCCGTCGATCGTCGAGGTGCGGATCTCGCTGTAGGCGCGCTTGCGCACCAGGTACAACAGCCGCTCGAAGCGCATCTCGTCGATCGTGTCGTTGCCGCGGCCGACGAACACCTGGCGCATGAACGGTTCGCTCGAGCGCGCGGTCTCGCCGAGCGTGGAATTGTCCGTCGGCACCGTGCGCCAGCCGAGGAGCGTGAGGCCCACCGACTGCACGATGTGCCCGAACTGCTCCTCGAGCTTGCGCCGCTTGGTCGGATTGCGCGGCAGGAACACGAGTCCGCAGGCGTACTGCCCGGCCTCGGGCAGGGCGATGCGCGCCTTCTTCGCCGCCTCGGCCAGGAACCGGTGCGGCATCTGCACCAGCACGCCGGCGCCGTCGCCGGTGTTGTTCTCGCAGCCGCAGGCGCCGCGATGATCGAGGTTCACGAGCACCTCGATCGCCTGCTGCACGATGCGATGCGACTTGCGTCCCTTGATGTCGACGACGAAGCCGACGCCGCAGGCCTCGTGCTCGAACTGCGGGTCGTACAGCCCCTGCTTTCTTGGGGCTCCAATTCGCGCTCTGTGTCCGGCCATCATCCCCTCAAGTCACCGTGCCGCATGCGCCCGTTGCGGCGGCCGCGCACGGACATTCGCTCCCGGACTCGCCAGGAACGAGAAATAATCGATTAATTCCAAAGACTTGCGGCGAGAAGACCGGACCACCGGATGGGCTTGGCCAATGCAACCCGGCACCGAACAGCGTTCTCCAACCTATGCGCCGAATATTACCGACCGGTCTCCCGCGGTCAATGCATTCCTGCGCATCAGTTTAGACTTCGGGCTCTCGCGCCCCGCGGTCAGCACTTCGTTGCACCGGGTTGGTTCAAGCGGCGGCGCACCCATCGCTCCATTGACCCAGCCCAGTGCGGCAACTCGCCACGTGCCGCGGCGACACGGCTGCTGCGAGCCCGGTGCTTCGGGTGGGGACGGCGTCTGCTCAGCGATCGGCGGGCGCTGGCGCGAACTCGGGCGCCGACAGCGGCATCGTCGTCACTGGCCCGAACGCCGACAGCGAGTCGCGGATCTTCGCCGCATCACCGATCAGCACGATGTCGAGATCGGCCGGCGACGGGAACGCGTCGTCGATCACCTGGTGGATCGCGGCGGCATCGGTGGCCACGAGGTCGGAACCGAAGTGGCCAATGTAGCTCTCCGGCAGGCCGTAGAAATCGAGGTCGCCGAGCGCGACCGCCCAGTCGAACGGCGTCTCGAAGGCGAGCGGGTATTGGCCGAGCAGGTAGTTGCGCGCCGCATCGGTGGCAGCGGCGTCGAGTCCGTCGTGCTTGAAGCCCGCGAGCGTATCGAGTGCGAGCTGCAGCGCCTGCGCCGACTTGTCGGTCTGCGTGAAGGTGCTGATCGCGAATTCGCCGGCCACCAGGCCGCGCGTGAAGCGCGAGCTCGCATCGTAGGTGAGCCCGGCCTTGACGCGCAGCTCGCGGTTCAGGAGCGACCCGAAGCTGCCACCGAGCGCGAGGTTCGCGATGTTCAGCGCCGGCCGCAGCGCGTAGTGGCGCGGCACGCCGACGTTCGCCATCCAGATGTAGGTCTGCGCCGAACCCGGCGAATCGACCAGCAGCAGTCGCCGGCCGTGCACGCGCGCGCTCGCCGGCAGTGGCGGCAGCGGCGCGGCGGCGCGCCGCCAGCCCCCGAACACGGCCTCGACGTCGGCTCGCACGCGCGCCGGATCGAAGTCGCCGGCGATGACGAGGATCGCGCGGTCGGCCCCGGACTGCGCGGCGTAGTACCGTGCCACGTCAGCGCGCGTCAGCCTTGCGAGCGCGGCCTCGCTCCCGCCGACCGCATCGCCGTAGGGGTGGCCCGCGAACAGCAGCGCGCGGCCGTAGTTGCCGAGCAGCGCCTCCGGCTGCGAATCCTTCGCGGCCTTGATCTCCTCGATGCGCCGCTCGCGCAA
This sequence comes from Steroidobacteraceae bacterium, assembly GCA_035542135.1. Taxonomy (GTDB): domain Bacteria; phylum Pseudomonadota; class Gammaproteobacteria; order Steroidobacterales; family Steroidobacteraceae; genus FEN-1191. The sequence goes on from DATKLZ010000026.1 coordinate 6,135, forward strand.
CTTGTCGAATTCCTCCGCGTCGAAACGCGGGCGCAATACGGCATCGGCCAGCAGCTCGAGCATCAGGCGGCTGTCGCGCGCCAGGAACTGGCCCTGCACCTGGATGTACTCGGCATGCGCGGCCGCATCGAGGTTGCCGCCGGCGCCCTCGACCGCGTCGGCGAACGCATAGGCATCGCGCGCTCCAGCGCCGTGCGTGAGCAGGTCGGCGGCCAGCGCGGCCGTGCCGTCCCGGCCCGGCGGGTCGAGCAGTGCGCCGCCGCGCAACAGCAGGTTGCAGGCCACCAGCGGAATGCCGTGGCGCGGCACCAGGATCAGGCGCAGCCCGTTCGGCAGCGTGACGCGTTCGTTGGCCGGCACCGGCACGTCGACGCGAGGGGCCGCGGCGGCAGGCGCCGCGATCGCCGCCGCGGCACGGGCGACCGGAATCGCGCTGGCGCCACCCGCTGCCAGGACCGTTGCTGCGACCATGGTGATCGTCCTCATCTGTCAGGGCCCGCTGGTCGCCGCGCGCGGGACCAGCACGCCGACCGTGCGGTGCGCGGGCTTGAAGACGTCGCGCGCCACCGCCAGCACATCGGCCGCGCTCACGCGCTCGTAGGCATCGGGCGCCGCGAACAGCTTGCGGTAGTCGCCGTGCAGCACGGCGTATTCGCCCAGCAACCGTGCCTTGCCGTCGATCGTCGACACGCCGCGCCAGAACGAGGCCGCGACCTGGTGCTTGGCGCGCGAGAGTTCGGCGGCAGTGACGCCCTGGTCGAGGAGCTTCGCGATCTCGGCGTTCAGCGCCTGCTCGAAGGCCTGGCTCGAGCCGCCCTCGGGAAGCGTGGCGTACACGGAGTAGAGGTTGGGATCGAAGCCCTCGGACCAGCCGCTGCCCACGCCCACCGCCAGCTTGCGCTCCTCGACCAGCGCGCGATGGAGCCGCGCCGCATCGCCTTCGGTGAGGATCGTCTGCAGCAGGTTCAGCGCCGGCGCGCGCGGATCGTCGGCCGGCATCGCATGCCAGGCCACCTGCACGAGCGGATTCTGTCCGTTGCGCTCGATGACGAGGCGCCGCTCGCCGGTCTGCTCGGGCTCGACGGTGCGCACCGGCGAAGTCGCCGGCCCGCCCGGAATCGGCCCGTAGTATTTCTCGACCAGCGCGAACACCTGCGCGGGCTCGACATCGCCCACCAGCACCAGCGTGCAGTGATTCGGCGCGTACCAGGTGTGGTAGAAATTCTCGAGGTCGGCCAGCGTCCACGCCTTGATGTCGGAGGGCCAGCCGATGGTCGGGATGCGATACGGGTGCGCGATGAACGCGGTCGCCTGCACCTGTTCGGACAGGAAGGCGGGACTGCTGTCCTCGACGCGCAGCCGGCGCTCGGAGTAAACCACCTCGCGCTCCTTCTCGACCACCTGCGGTTCGAACGCCAGGTTGGCGAGCCGGTCGCTTTCGAGTTGCAGCACGAGTTCGAGCGCCGAGCGCGGGAACCAGTCCTCGTAGACCGTGACATCCTGCGACGTGAAGGCGTTGTCGCTGCCGCCGTTCGATTCGATCAGCCGGGTGAATTCGCCGCGCGGATGGTGGGTCGTGCCGTTGAACATCATGTGTTCGAAGAAATGCGCGAGGCCGGTCGTGCCGGTGCCTTCGTTGCGGCTGCCGACACGCACCCAGTTGAACAGCGCGACGCTGGGGATGTTGTGGTCGGGCCAGACGATCACCTGCAGGCCGTTGGCCAGCGTGCGGGTCTGGATCGCCTCGCCGGTGGCGGCGAAACTCATCGGCGCGGCCGCCGCTTCGGCGGCACGGGGAAGCACGGCCATGACGAGCAGCGCGGCAACGGAGCAGGCAACGGCGGCGCGTCGCATCAGCTGACGGGGATGCAGGCCTGCGACTGCTTCTTCAGCGCCGCGCACAGTTCATGCACCCGCTCCGAAGAGGACAGCCCCACCCGCAACCGCACGATGGCCTTGCCGTGCGAAGTGCCGCTCGCGTAGTGCGGCTGCAGCGATTTCAGCGCGGCGAACCTGCCGCTGAGCTTGTGCCAGCCGGCCTGCGCAGCGGCCTTCGAGGCGAACGCGCCGAGCTGCGCGTAGTGCGTTCCGCCCGCCGTCCTGGCCGCGGCCGCCGGCTTCGACGTGGCCGCCGGCTTGATGGCCGGCTTGATGGCCGGAGGGGCGCTGGCGGCGGACGGGGCCGCGCTGCCCGGGGGCGTGACCGTCGGCGCCCTCACCGCCGGCACCGGGGTGGCCGGCGCCGCGGGCGTCGCGCCGGCCGCGGCGGTCGGTGGCGCCTGGCCACCGGCGCCGAGCTGGAAATTCTCGATGCGCACGCGCGCTTCCTGTGCCCACTTGCCGTCGGCATGCGCCGCCACGAACTGCTGGTAGGCATCGAGCGTGTCGGCCTTGGAGGCGGCCTGCCAGTCGCGGTCCTCGGCGAGCTGCTTGATGCGCTCCTGGGCGGGCACTCCGAATTCACTGTCCGGGTGCTGGCGCAGGAAATCCTGGTAGGCCTCGGTGGTATCGGCGGCCTGGGCGGCCTTCCAGTCCTCCCCCACGCGGCTGCAGCCCGCCAGCGCGACCGTGACCGCCATCAGCAGCACGATCACTCCAATCTGAGACTTGCGCATTCTTTTCTCCACGGTGAGGTCGGATATTGTAACAGCATGGGTGAGATGCCACGCCGCCGGCTGCTCGATCGCCTGGGCTCGACGCCCACGCTGATCGCGCAGCACACGACCTTCGCCGGCGACCTCACGACCCAGGGCGCGCTGCTGGTGAACGGCGCCGTGCAGGGCAACGGCAGCATCGGCGGCGAGGTCGCGATCTCGAGCGGTGCGCGCTGGGAGGGCGACCTCACGGCCCATTGCGCGGTGATCGCCGGCACGGTGATCGGCGATATCACGGTCGCCGACAAGCTCGAGATCGGCGCCAGTGCGCGGCTGCGCGGCCGCGTCAGCGCCAAGCGGATTGCGATCGCGCTCGGCGCGCAAGTCGAGGGCGACATCGCCTGCACCGGTAGCGAACCGATCATCCAGTTCGTCGAGAAGCGCGCCGCGGTGCCCGAACCGCACTAGCGCCCGTTCACCTCTAGGACGTCGTCGCCACCAGCGCGTAGATTCCGCCGCCGCCGTAATCGAGCAGGTACAGCTCTCCGTCCGCGCCTTGCGCGAAGGCCGATGGATTGATGCCGCTGCTGCCGGCCGCGGTCATCTCCAGCGTCGAGTTCGCGCTCGTGGCGGCGCTGAAATGGAACAGGCGCCCGCTGCCGTAGTCGGCGCACACGTACTGCCCGACCAGCGCCGGATACGCGCTGCCGCGATAGACGAATCCGCCGGTGATCGCTATTTCCGGGCCGTGCGCGTACTCCGCCACCGGGTCGGTGAGATCGGTGGCCGGCCCGCAATCGGCGTTGTAGACGTGCGCGCCCTCGCGGCAGCGCCAGCCGAGATTGGCCGGCGCGCTGATGCGGTCGACCTCCTCCCACGCACTCTGGCCGACATCTCCGATCCACAACGCGCCGCCGCTGCGGTCGAAGCTGAATTGCCACGGGTTGCGCAGGCCCGAGGCGTAGATCTCGGCGCACGGCGCGGTGCCGGTGCCGCCGGTGCCGCCGCAGCGCGCATTGCCGGCGTGCGGATTGCCGGCGGGAATGGCGTACGGCGATGCCGTGTCGACATCGATGCGCAGCATCTTGCCGAGCAGCGTGTCGGGATCCTGCCCATTGCCGATCGTGCCGTGCATGTCGCCGCCGCCGCCGCCGTCGCCGAATCCCAGGTACAGGTAGCCGTCGGGACCGAACACGACGTGTCCGCCCTTGTGGTTGGCCTCGGGCTGGTTGACCTCGAGCAGGATCGTTTCGCTCGACGCGTCGAGCGTCGCGCCGTGGTCGCTGCTGGTGAACACCGACAGCCTCGAGACGAGCTGCGCGCCGACCGTGGCGGTGTACGACACGAACACGCGCGGGTCGCCGGGGAAATCCGGATGGAAGGCCGCGCCGAGGAGCCCGGTCTCCCCGCAGCAGGCGACGCGGCCGCTGATGTCGAGGAAATCGGCGGCGCTGCTGGCGCTCGCCACGTTGTCGAACACGCGGATGTGCCCGGCCTGCTCGAGGACGTACCAGCGCGTGGCGTCGCCCGGCGCCTGCAGCGCGCCGACCGGCATGTCGAAGGCCGGCAGCGCGGCGAACACCCGGCTGACGCCCAGCTTCAGCCCGCTGGCCGGCGGCGGCGCGGGGGCGAGGCTCCCGCCACCACCCCCGCAGGAACTCTGCAGCAGCAGCGCGGCGAGCGCCAGCCACGCGGCTCGAATCGGCGTCTCGCTCCTCACGCTGCGCACCCCGCTATAATTCGCGCCGGATCCGGGTTCCGCTGCGGCGCCGTGCCATCCTCGCACAGCCGCCGCGGTCCCGGCAGTGGCTGCGGCGTCTGCGGCCGGCGACATCGCACCGGACATTGCGCGGTAGGAAGCTTGAACGCAGCGCGGCTCATACACCTGGTGGCACATCGCGGCAATGCCGCGGAGTTCCCCGAGAACACCCTGCCGGCGTTCGCTTCGGCGCTGGAGCTGGGCGTGCGCTTCCTCGAGCTCGACGTGCAGCTGAGCCGCGACGGCGTGCCGATCGTCATCCACGATCACCTGCTGGCGCGCACCACCGGGCTCCCGGGCAGCGTCTTCGACCACGACGCCAGCGAACTCGCCAGCATCGAGGCCGCCGAGCCGCAGCGCTTCGGCGCCCGATTCGCCGGCACGCGCCTGCCGTTGCTGCGCGACGTGCTGCAGCTGCTCGCCGGCCGGCCCGAGATCACGCTGTTCGTCGAGATCAAGCGCGCCAGCCTCGCGCAGTTCGGGCATGACCACGTGGTCGCGCAGGTGCTCGAGGCCATCAGGCCCTGGCGCGCACAGTGCGTCGTCATCTCCTTCGACCTGGCGGCGATCCACCGCGCCCGGAGCCTCGGGGATGCGGCGATCGGCTGGGTGCTCGACAGCGCCGACGACCACAGCCGGCTGAAATACCAGGCGCTGCAGCCGCAATTCCTGTTCTGCGATCATCGCAAGCTCCCGCCGAGCGGGCGGCTGTGGCAGGGTCCATGGCGTTGGGCCATCTACGAAGTGGATGCGCTTCCGCTGGCGCTGGGCCTGGCCGGGCGCGGCGCCGATTACGTCGAGACGATGGCGGTCCGCGCCATGTCGGACGCACTGCGCGGGCTGCGCGCCGCACCATGAGCGCCCGCTACGATGTGGTCATCGCCGGCGGCGGCATCCATGGCACCGGCATGGCGCAGGCCGCCGCGGCCGCGGGGCACAGCGTGCTGCTGCTCGAGCAGAGCGCGCTGGCCTGCGGATCCTCGAGCCGCTCGAGCAAGCTGATCCACGGCGGACTGCGGTATCTCGAATCCGGGCAGCTGCGGCTGGTGCACGAGAGCCTGCGGGAACGCGCGCTGATGCTGCGGCTCGCCCCCGAGCTCGTGCACCTGCAGAAGTTCTACATCCCGCTGTACGAGCACAGCCGGCGCAAGTCCTGGCAGTTGCGCCTTGGCCTCTCTCTATATGCGCTGCTCGCCGGACTCGATTCGGCCGCGCACTTCGGCACCGTGCCGCGCAGCGAGTGGGCGTCCCTCGACGGGCTCGAACCCGAAGGACTCCGCCGCGTGTTCTGGTACCACGACGCGCAGACCGACGACGCGCTGCTGACCGCCGCGGTGATGCGCTCGGCCCAATCGCTCGGCGCCGAGCTGGCGCTGCCGGCACGCTGCACCGGCGCGACGCTGCATGACGAGGGCGTGCAGGTGCGCTACGTGCACGACGGCGTCGAGCGCGAATGCAGCGCGCGCGTGCTGGTCAACGCGGCCGGCCCGTGGGCGCAGGCGCTCGCGCGCACGATCACGCCGGCGATCAGCGTGCCGGCGCTCGAGCTGGTGCAGGGCACGCACCTGCTGCTCGACGGGCCGCCGCAGCGGGGCGTCTACTACATCGAGAGTCCGCGCGACGGGCGCGCGATCTTCGTCATGCCCTTCCGCGGGCAGCTCATGGTGGGCACGACCGAGGTGCGTTTCCATGGCGATCCGGCCGCGGTCGCCCCCGGCCCGCACGAGGTGCACTACCTGCTCGGCGTGCTGCGCCATTATTTCCCGCGTTTCCGCGACGCGGCCGCCTCCGGGCTGCGCGGCGAATTCGCCGGCCTGCGCGTGCTGCCGGCCGGCGGCGGCCACGCCTTCCATCGCTCGCGCGAGACCATGCTGGTGCCCGATCGCGACGCGAAGCCGCGGGTGCTGTCGATCTACGGCGGCAAGCTGACCACCTGGCGCGCGGTGTCGGCGCGGGCGCTGGCGCACATTGCATCGTCCTTGCCCAGGCGCAAGGCCCGCGCCCGCACCGACCAGCTCGAGCTCCGTCCGGCATGAGCCGCTGCGTGCTGGCCCTCGACCAGGGGAGCCACGCCAGCCGCGCCTGTGTGTTCGACGAGTCGGGAGCGCTGCTGTCCTCGGCCTCGGTGCCGGTCGCGACGGTGCGCCGCGGCGCCGCCGAGGTCGAGCAGGACGCCGACGAACTGGCGGATTCGCTGCGCGGCGCCGCCAGCGCGGCGATCGCGCAGGCCCGCGCCACGCATCCGGCGCTGCGGCTGGAGGCCGCCGGGCTCGCCGTGCAACGCTCGACCATCGTCTGCTGCTCGCGCAGCGACGGCCGCGCGCTCACCCCCGCGCTCTCGTGGCAGGATCACCGCAACGCCGCCTGGCTGCAGACGCTCGCGCCGCAGGCCGCGCGCATCCGCGAACTCACCGGGCTCCCGCTGTCGGCGCATTACGGCGCCAGCAAGCTGCGCTGGTGCCTCGATCGCCTGCCCGCGGTGGCGCGCGCCGCCGCCGCGGGCGAACTGCTGGCGGCCCCGCTGGCGAGTTTCCTGGCGATGCGGCTCGCCCCGGGCGGGCGGCGCGGGCCGCGCGCCGCGCGCGTCGATGCGGCGAACGCCGCGCGCACGCTGCTGCTCGATTCGCGCACGCTCGACTGGTCGGATGAATTGCTCGCGCTGTTCGCGATCGAGCGCGCCTGGCTGCCGGCACATGCGCCGACGCGCGGCGACTGGGGCCTGCTGCGCCTGCCGGAGGCGCAAGTGCCACTGTGCGCGATCACCGGCGACCAATCGGCCGTGCCCTATTCCGAAGGGCCGGCCGATCCGGCCACGGTCTACGTGAACCTCGGCACCGGCGCGTTCATCCAGCGGCCATTGCCCGAGCGGCCCGCCGAGCCGGCGCCGCTGCTCGGCAGCGTGCTGTACCACGATCGCGACGGAACGCTGTATTCGCTCGAGGGCACGGTCAACGGCGCCGGCGCCGCGGTCAGCTGGTTCTGCGAACAGCAGCGCTGCGAGGAGCAGGCGTTGTGGGAAGCGCTGGCATCGCTCGATGGGCGCAGCACGCTGCCGGTGTTCATCAACGGCATCGGCGGCCTCGGATCGCCGTGGTGGCGCGCCACGCAGGACTCGTGCTTCATCGGCGTCGACCCGGGCGGCGCCGACAGTGCGGCCGGCACGCTGGCGCGCTTCGCCGCGGTGATCGACAGCATCGCCTTCATGATCGCGGCCAACGCCGCCTTGCTGGTGCAGCAGTCCGGGCCGCCGCAGCGCGTGCTGCTGGCCGGCGGCATGAGTCGCTCGCCCTGGCTGTGCCGCCGGCTCGCCGCGCTGCTGGATGTGCCGGTGCAGGTCACCTCGACCGAAGCCAGCGCACGCGGCGTCGCGCGGCTCGCCGCACCCGCATTGGCCGCGCGCTGGGCCGGCACGGCCACGCACAGCTTCGAGCCGCGGCCGGATCCTGCGTTGCAGGCGCGCTATCGCCGGTTCCTCGAGGCCCTGGCGGCCGCGCCGCCGGCGCACGGCGGCTGAGCCACGCCGCGGCTAGAACGATTCGAATTCCCGCAGCGCGAACGTGTCGGCATGGGCGCGCGCCAGCAGTCCGGGCAGGAAGCCGCAGTGCCCGCCGTGCGCGGTGCGCGTGATGCGCAGCAGCGGCGTCGGCGCGAGACGGTCGAGATCGGCGGCCGGGATGATCGGATCGTCGTCCGCGGCGAGGATGCGCGCCGGCACCGACAGCGTCAGCAGCCGCGCGCCGGTGATCGCGTAGCCGTCGAGATAGGCGGCGCTGTCGGCGAACGCGGTGCGCTCGCGCACCAGCACGTCGGTCATGGTGCGCAGGCTCCGCGTGCGCAGCAGTCCGGCGAAATCGTAGTCCTGCGGCCAGCAGCGCTGCTTGTAGCGGAGCGAGCGCGACCAGCGCTGCACGAAGTAGCTGTGGTACACGGGCCATCCCTGCTCGATCGCGCGCAGCGTATGCTCCGGCTCGAGCACCGGCGAGATCGCCACCACGCCCGCGACGCTGGGCGGCAGCGACGGCTCCGCGCAGGCGCGCAGCAGGAAATTCCCGCCGAGCGAGAAGCCGGCCAGGTACAGCGCTTCCGGTCCGCAGCGCGCCGCGATCGCGCGCAGCGCACCGGTCACGTCCGCGAGCCGGCAGGAGTGGAACAGCCCGCGGTTGAGCGGCTGCGTGCGGCCGTGGTCGCGCAGGTTCAGCCGCAGCAGCGCATAGCCTCGTGCATGCAGCAGCGCGGCCAGCGACAGCACGTAGCAGGAATCGGCATTGCCTTCCCAGCCGTGCAGCAGCACGGCGGTGCGGCCGCGCGCCGCGCGGCCGGCCGTGTGCCAGGCCTGCAGGCGCACGCCATCGCCGCAATCGAGCAGCCAGGGCTGCGCCGCGGCGCGCAGCGCGCGCGATCGCCAGCGCGTCCAGTTGCGGCGCGGCGGGAGGCTCGGCAGCACCGATTGCAGATGGGCCCCGCGCAACCAGCGTGGCGGCCTGAATGCCGCGTCGTACTGCTGCGCGGGCTGCGTCGGCGGCGCGCGCGTCAAGGCAACGGCCGCATGCGCACTTCGATGCGGTTGTTGACCGCCGCTGCGCGGTTCCACTCGCCGGCCGTCAACGGCGCGGAGACCGCCGGGTAGGCGGCCACCACCTCGTCGGCCGCGCCCACCAGCAGGTGCACGTCGAGCGTGCCGCGCCCGCGACCGGCCTGCTGCGCCAGCATCGTGGCGAATTCCGGCGATTGCAGCGAATGCATGTCCGCGTAGTCAACCGGGTTGCCGACGCTCGTGCATTTCGCATACGCGACATCGGCCGGCGGCAATCGCGTCGCGCCGCCATCCGCCTGCATGCAGAAGCGGCCAGGGTAGCTGCGGATCTCGACCACGCCGCGGAAGCCCGTCGCCGCGAGCTTATCGAACAGACTGCGGAGCGAGGCGATGCGCTCGCCGGCGAGCGGCAGCTCGCCAAAGGGCACGGACTCGACCCGCTGCATCGGCGCCACCGCAGTGGCCGGTGTTGCCGCAGTGGCCGGTGCTGCCGCGGTGGCCGGTGCTGCCGCGGTGGCCGGTGCTGAAGGTGCTGCCGGTGCGGTCGTGCCCGTGCTCGCGGGCACGACGTCGGCCGTCGCCGGGTCCGCGGCGGCGGCGGCGGCGGCAGCGGGTACGGGCGTGGCAGCCGGCGCGGGCAATGCCACGGGCGCCGTGGCCGGCGCGGCCACCGGCACCACCGATCGCCGGATCGCGGCCCACGATGCCGGATGCGCGGACTGGTACCAGAACAATCCCGCGGCCATCGCCACCAGCGCGGCGAGCGCGCCCAGCCACAACGCGGCACTGCCGCCGCGCAGCGGACGTGATGGGCTCGCGGCCGGAGCCGGTTCCGCAGGTATCTCGGGCGTCGCCGACGGCGCTGCCGGCTGCGCGACGTGCGGTGCGGTGGTGGTCGCCGCGGGCGGCACGGCGCCATCCATCAACGCGCGCACCTCGCTGATGATCTGTCCGGTGTGCTGCGCGATCGTCGCGGCCACGAAGCGGCGCAGCTCGATGCCGTGGTCGCGCAACAGCGCATCCAGCTGCGCGCGCAGCTCGGGCGAGATGAGGTTCAGCGGCGCGTCGCCATCGCTCGCGCCCGGCACCGTGGCGAGCGCCGGCGCGGCGGCGGAATCCGCGGCCGTGGCCGGCTGCGCCACGGCGGCCGGCGCCTGCGACAGCGATGCCCGCACCAGCTCCGGCGGCGGCGGCGGCGGCTCGTCGAGCAGGCGAAGCAGCCGCAACGCGCGGTTGACGTCGTCCGGCAGCGTCTGCTTCGGCAGCACGCCGACCGCGCCGAGCGCGCGCGCCTGGTCCACGTACAACTCGCCTTCCTGCGAGGTATACATCATCACGGGAATCGCCGCGGTGCGCGGATCGTTCTTGATCGCGCTCAACGCCTGGAAGCCGTCCATGCCCGGCATCAGGTGATCCATGAAGATCACGTCCGGACGTTCGGCGCTCAGGTACTGCAGCGCCTCCTCGGCCGAGGCGGCGTCATCGACCTGCAGGTCGTAACGCTGCAGGATGCGGGTCAGGAAGGTGCGCGCGGATCGCGAATCATCGACTATCAAGGCACGCTTGGCGCTCATGCGATTCCCCCGGCCCGGCTGCGTCGGCAGGCCGTGGGGCAATCTTAGCGCGGGCGCACACGTCCGCGTAGAACTCGTGCATGCGCCGGGCCATCGCGGCCGAGGCCCAGCCGCGCGCGTACTCCCGGCCCTGCGCGCCACAGCGGGCGGCGCGGTCGGGTTCATCGAGCAGGCCGATGACGGCCTGCGCGAACGCCGCCGGATCGTCCGGCGCGACGCGCGCGCCGCAGCCGGGCTGCAGGATCGAAGCCGTGCCCAGGTGCGCGGTCGACACGACCGGAGCGCCCTGCGCCATCGCTTCGAGCAACACCAGCCCCTGCGTCTCGGTGCGCGAGGCGAACACGAACACGTTCGCGGCGGCGTAGCAGTCGGGCAGCGCCCGCCCGCGCTCGAGGTAGCCGACGAACACGACATCACGGGTGAGCCCGAGTCGCGCGACCTGCGCCACGAGCGCGTCGCGCGCCGGCCCTTCGCCGGCGATCACCAGCAGCGCATCCGGACGGCTCCGCCGCACCGCGAGGAAACTCTCGACGAGGAACCCGATGTTCTTCTCGTGCGCGACGCGCCCGACGTACAACAGCACCGGCCGGTCATCGGGCAGGTTGTGCTCGCGGCGGAAGCGCGCGCCGTCACCGCGCACGTAGCGGTCGGCCGGCATGCCGGTCGGAATCACCTCGATCGGCCGCTCGATGCCGCTCGAGCGCAGCATCTCGAGCATCGGTTGCGAGGGCGCGATGATGGCGTCCACCTGCGCGCATTGCGAGCGCGTGACCGAGCGCGCCAGCCGCCGCCCGAGCGCGCGCGGCAGCAACGGCACGTAGTGG
>DATKLZ010000027.1:0-14743 GCA_035542135.1 Steroidobacteraceae bacterium
CGTGGCGGCCGACGTGGCGGCTTGGGGAGCCGGCTGGCTACCCGGGGGCGGCGTGACGAGTGGCGCAGTACGCATTTTAGGTAGGATATGCCATGAGGCCCTGTGACCCGTCTATCGTGCGCCCGGGCCCGGGAACGCGCATGGCAGGTGGTCACAGTTCGCGGCGCGCCTTCGACTGATGCGAACTGCGTCGCACTTTTGGGGGTCGTTTCAGTCAAAAACCACGCCTCCACCCGGGCGGCACACGCGGAGTCCAGTCGATGAAAACCCAGAGAATTCCGGCCCTCGCGGGCCTGGTCGCCAGTGCCTGCCTGGGCGCGGGCGCGGCGCCGGCCGCGCAGCCCGACGAGTCGGCGCTGACGATCTACAGTTCGCAGCAGCCGGGCGCGATCTCCGCCGATTTCTACCGCCCGGTGCCGGGCGGATCGGTGCCGCCCGCGTCCTCGGTGCCGGGCTACGCCATGGTGCGCCAGGACCGTGACGTGCAGCTTGGCGCCGGGCGTTCGACGCTGCGCTTCAGCGACGTGGCCGGGCTCATCGACCCGACCACGGTCACGTTCACCGTGCCGGCGAATCCGGGCGTGCGCGTGCTCGAACAGAACTTCCAGTTCGACCTGGTAAGCACCGCCAAGCTCATGCTGCGCTACCTCGATCGCGAGATCACGGTCGAGCGCACGGTGGGCAATGAAACCTCGACGCTGACCGGCACGCTGCTCGCCGCCTCCGACGGACTCGTGCTGCGCAGCGCCGACGGCAGCGTGCACGCGCTCAACGGCTATTCGGCGGTGAAATTCCCGGACCTGCCGGGCGGGTTGATCACGCAGCCGACGCTGGTATGGGAGCTGAATTCCCCGGTGTCCGGCACGCAGCGCGCGCGCGTCACCTACCAGACCGGCGGCATCACCTGGTGGGCCGATTACAACGTCGTGTTCAACGACGGACGCGACGCGAACAGCGGCCTGATCGACCTGTCGGCCTGGGTCAGCGTCATCAACCAGTCGGGCGCGACGTACAAGGACGCGAAGCTCAAGCTCGTCGCGGGCGATGTCAATCGCGTGCAGCCGCAATTCCGCAGGGCGGTGAAGCTGGACATGCCGATGGCGGCGGCCGCCGCGGAAGATGGCTTCGCCGAGAAGGCCTTCGACGAATTCCACCTCTATACGCTGGGTCGCACGACCACGCTGCCGAACAACTCGACCAAGCAGATCGAGCTGTTCGACCGCGCGAAGCAGATTCCCGCGCGCCGGCTGCTGATCTATGACGCGCTGGGTTCGCCGAGCTTCGGCACGCCCTATACCGGGCGCGATCCCGGGTTCGCCAACAACACGAAGGTCGACACCTACCTCGAGTTCCGCAACGACGCGGCCTCGGGACTGGGCGTGCCGCTGCCAGCCGGGCGGGTGCGTGTCGCGCGCGTCGACAATGCGGATGGAAGCCTCGAGTTCGTCGGCGAGGACGCGATCGGGCATACGCCGAAGGACGAAACCGTGCGCCTCAGGCTCGGCAGCGCCTTCGACGTGGTCGGCGAGCGGCGCCAGGTGGACTATCGCGTCGACACGAAGGCGCACTGGATCGAAGAGGAAATCGAGATTACGATCCGCAACCACAAGGCGCAGCCGGTCGACGTGCAGGTGCGCGAGCCGATGTACCGCTGGTCCAACTGGACAGTGCTCTCCCATTCGCACGATTTCGTGAAGGACAGCGCGCAGCTGATCCATTTCAACGTCACGGTCCCGAAGGATGGTGCGACCGTGGTCCGCTATCGGACACACTACAGCTGGTAGCCGCATGGGTGCAGGCGACGACAGGCCTGGCGACAAGCCGCAGCGCATCAAGCCGACGACCGCGCTCGGTCCTCCCGGCTCGCGCGGCCGCGACAACACGCGCGATGGCATCGAGCGCGACCCGCATGGCAATGCGGTGTGGAAGTGGGCCGTGGATACCGGCAAGCACGCGATCGATTCGACCTCGAGGTTGCTGAAGCGCCTCGAGGTGCCGGGGCTCAGGCTCGAAGACGACGACAAGCCGGGCATGAAGCCGAAGGCGTCGCCGCGCGCGGATGGCGCCGCGCCGCCATCGCGCGGGCCCGCGGGGCCGCCGGGGCGCGCCGCGGGTCATGATCCCTACGGCCGGCCCACCTCGCCGCGCAAGTCGCTCGCGCCGCAGCCCGGCGCGGTCAGGAAACCAGTGACAGCCCCGGCGCCTCGCCGCTCGTGGTGGCAGCGGCTGTTTCGGCGCCGCTGAACGGATCGATGTAGTCGATGCCCGCGGCCGCCAGCCAGCGCGCGGCCGTGTTCGAGCCAACGCGCTTGGCCACGCAGTGGATGCCGAGCACGCGCGAGATGTGCGTGCACGCCGACAGCAGCGCACGCGGATAGCGCTCCTGCATCGCCTCGGCGGTCAGTTCCGGGTGGAGCTTCAGCATGCGGATCGCCTTGCAGCGCAGCAGCTTCAGCGCCGCATCGTTGAGCACGAAGTCATCGAGCACCACGCGGCAGTTGAGCCGTTCGCACAGCTCGAGCAAGGGCAGCGTGCGGTCAGGCTGTTCGGCCCAGGCCGCCGCCGGGATGATCAGCATCACCAGGCCTTCGTCGATCGTGTTGCGGCCAAGGCAGGCTTCGATGCGGCCGGCGAAGCCGCGGTCGAACACCGAGGCCGCGGCGATCGCGAGCGCGAAGCTCGAGGGTTTGCTGGCGTAGCGCTGGCGGTGCTGCACCAGCCAGTCGACCAGCCGCTCGAAGATCGCGGCATCGTGCTGCGCGCCGACCGGCGCCACGGAGACTTCGAAGCGGCGGATGCCGCCGCCGTGCTGCAGCCGCGTGTAGGCGCGCGCGCGGATCGGCGTGTTGTCGGGAAGCTCGAGCGGCATCGTGCCATCGGCCTCTGGCGGCGGGAGCGCCGCGGCCTGCCGCTTGTCGTGCTGTGGCGCGACCAGCATCGCGAAGCGCTGCATCAGCGCGCGCACCGCCGGCGTGACGACGCGCGTATCGTCGACCGGGCCGCCCTCGATGAACGCGAAGCCGACGCCGCTGCAGCCGCCCAGCGGGTCGCGCGCCGCCAGGAACAGTGCACGGCGCCCATCGCCCAGCTTGCGGTGGATGCAGGCGCGGTTCGGTTCGAGCGCGAATACGTCGAGCGCGGCGAGCACGAAACCGTGTTCGTCCGGCCCGATGGTGCCCGCGCTCAACCAGAGCGTGTCGCCCTCGGCATCGTGCAGGGAAAACGATTGTGCCCGCCAGGGCCCGAGGGCGAGCAGCAGCGCCTTGCCTAGGTCATCCGGCACTGGCCGGCGGCGCGTGCCGGATGCGGCCTTATCCGACAGTGGGGACATGCCGCCTATGATGGAGCAGGCCACCCACTGTCGCCGTGACGGCACTCCCGTTCCACGGCGGCGGCAGGTTTTCGCTAGACTTGTCATAACTTCAGCGGCGAGCGATCCTCGAGAGGTATCCCGTGTACCGCGCCCCGATCACCGAACTGCGTTTCGTGCTCGAGCACCTGCTCGACGCCGGCCAGCTCGCGCGACTGCCCGCATACGCTGATTTTTCGCTGGATACGGCCGAGGCGGTGCTGGGGGAAGCCGGCCGCTTCGCCGAGGAAGTGCTCGCGCCGCTCAACCAGGCCGGCGATCGCGAAGGCGCCACGTGGACGCCCGAAGGCGTGCGCGCGCCAGGCGGCTTTCGCGCCGCCTACCAGAAATATGTCGAAGGCGGCTGGCCGCAGCTCGGCGTCGACGCGGCGTGCGGCGGCCAGGGCGCGCCGCGCGTGCTCGTCAGCGCGGTCGAGGAGATCTGGTGCGGCAGCAACGTCGCGCTGATGCTGTGCCCGCTGCTGTCCCGCGGCGCGATCGAAGCGCTGCAGCTCGTGGGTTCGGAGGCCCTGAAGAAAGCCTACCTGCCGCGCATGCTGAGCGGCGAGTGGTCCGGCACGATGAACCTGACCGAGCCACAGGCCGGCTCGGACCTCGCCGCGATCCGCACGCGCGCGGTGCCGGCGGGCGATCACCACCTGATCACCGGCCAGAAGATCTTCATCAGCTACGGCGACCACGACATGACCGGCAACATCGTGCACCTCGTGCTCGCGCGCATCGACGGCGCGCCGGCCGGCGTGAAGGGGCTGTCGCTGTTCCTGGTGCCGAAATTCCTGCCCGACGCGCACGGCGCGCCGGGCCAGCGCAACGACGTGCGCTGCGTGTCGATAGAGCACAAGCTCGGCATCCGTGCGAGCCCGACCTGCGTGCTCGCCTTCGGCGACGCCGGCGGCGCGACCGGGTTCCTCGTCGGCGAGGCGAATCGCGGGCTCGAATACATGTTCATCATGATGAACGCCGCGCGCCTGGCGGTGGGCTTCCAGGGCGTGGGACTTGCCGAAGCGGCGTTCCAGCGCGCGAACGCCTGGGCGCGCAATCGCGTGCAGGGAAGGCCGGTCGGCGCCACCAGTGCCGCCGCCCAGCCGATCATCCAGCATCCGGACGTGCGGCGCATGCTGCTGGCGGTGCGCGCCAACACCGAGGCCATGCGCGCGCTCGCGTTGTACGCGGCGCTGCAGTTCGACCTCGGCAACCAGCTGCGCGGCGAGCTGCTGATCCCGATCGCCAAGGGCTGGTGCACGGAGTGCGCGGTCGAACTCGCCTCGCAGGCGCTGCAGGTGCACGGCGGCATGGGCTACATCGAGGAGACCGGCATCGCGCAGGTGTTGCGCGATGCGCGCATCACGACGATCTACGAGGGCACGACGGCGATCCAGGCCAACGACCTGCTCGGCCGCAAGCTCGCGCGCGACCACGGCGCCGCGATGAACGCGCTGCTCGACGAAGTGGAAGCGGAGTTGCGCGGCTATCGCAGCGACACCGGCCACGCGGAATTGCCGGTCATCGTCGCGGCGGTGCGCGAGGCGGCCAGTGGGTTGCGCGCCGCGACCGCATCGCTCCTGCCGCAGATCGCCGGTGCTCCGGCGACGGCCTTTGCCGTCAGCGTGCCGTACCTGAAGCTGTGCGGCTATGTGCTCGGTGGATGGCTGATGGCACGCGCGGCGCACATCGCCGCGGCGCGGATGGGCGCCGGCGGTGACGCGGCGTTCATGCGCGGGAAGCTGCTGAGCGCGCGCTGCTACGCGGCGCAGGTGCTGCCGCAGGCGCTCGCGCTGTCGCGCATCGTGCGCACGGGCGGGGCGAGCGTCGCCGAGGCGGATATCGACCTGGTCTGAGGCGCGCTCAGCCGATCGTCATCAGATTCGCGTTGCCGCCGGCGGCCGCCGTGTTCGTGCTGACACTGATTTCTTCGAGCAGCAAATCGAGGTTGTAATCCTCGCTGCCGCCCAGCAGCCCGGCGATCGATACGCCCTGCACCGGGATGATCGGTCCGTCGCGCCGCGCGGCGGCCTGGTTCAGCTCGAGCAGCGTGTCAGGAACGCCAGCATGGAGGATCGCCGCCGCGTCCAGCGCATCCGGCCAGCGCGCGACAAACTGGATGCGCGCCGCGATGTCCGCCGGCAACTGCGCCAGCAGCTTGGCGGCCGCATTCTTCTTCTCGACCACCACGATGTTGCCGGTCGCCAGCACCGCGCCGATCTGCGTCAGCAGCGCGCCCTGGTCCGCGGACAGCGCCAGGATCCGTCCGCGGGGCTTGAGCACATACACATTGCGCTCGCCCACGGGGCCCGGGAGTTCGTGTGATTCGCCCGCGCGGCTGCGCTGCACGTATGCCTTCACGTGCGCGGCCAGCAATCCGAGCTTGCGTTGTTCCAGGAAGCCGGCGTAGGCGCTCGCCAGGGCCGAATGGGTCAAATCGCTGCGGTCGGGGCCGGACGCGCCGCGCGGCACGTATGCCCGGCACAGGCGCTTCAGGTACAGCGGCCCGCCGGCCTTCGGCCCCGTGCCCGACAGTCCGTTGCCGCCGAATGGCTGCACGCCGACCACGGCGCCGATGATGTTGCGGTTGACGTAGATGTTCCCGGCCGCGATGCGCTCCGTGACCATCGCGATGGTCTCGTCGATGCGGGTGTGCAGGCCGAAGGTCAGCGCGTAGCCGGTGGCATTGATCGCGTCGATCAGCACGGGCAGGTTGGCGCGCTGGTAGCGCAGCACGTGCAGCACGGGCCCGAACACCTCGCGCTCGACGTCCGCGATACGGTCGATCTCGATCAGCGTCGGCGACACGAAGGTGCCGGCCGCAGTCGCCGCGGGCAACGGCAACTGTTCGACCGCGCGGCCGCGCCGGCGCATGGCGTCGATGTGCGCGCAGATGTTCGCGCGTGCCTCTTCGGTGATGACCGGGCCGACATCGGTCGCGAGCCGGTCGGGATTCCCGACGCTGAGTTCGCGCAGCGCGCCCTTCAGCATCGTCAACACGCGATCGGCGATGTCTTCCTGCAGGCACAGGATGCGCAGCGCCGAGCAGCGCTGGCCGGCGCTGTCGAAGGCGGAGGCGAGCACGTCGGACACCACCTGTTCAGGGAGCGCCGAGGAATCGACGATCAGTGCGTTCTGGCCGCCGGTCTCGGCGATCAGCGGAATCGGCGTGCCCGCCGTCGTCAGGCGATCGGCGAGCTGGCGCTGGATCAGCCGCGCCACGGCAGTCGAACCGGTGAACATCACGCCGCAGGTGCGTGCGTCGGCGACCAGCGCGGCGCCGACCTCGCCGGCACCGGGCAGCAGCTGCAGCACCGCCTCCGGGATGCCGGCCTCGCGCAGCAGGCCCACGACGGCCGCGGCGATCAGCGGCGTCTCTTCCGCCGGCTTCGCGAGCACCGGATTGCCGGCGGCGAGCGCCGCGGCCACCTGGCCGGTGAAGATCGCCAGCGGGAAATTCCAGGGCGAGATGCACACGACCGGTCCTATTGCGCCCGCGTGCGACCGTGCGCCGTTTGCGCCGTCAAATTCGGCACTGCGAACCTGCGCGCCGTAGTAGCGCAGGAAATCCACGGCCTCGCGGATTTCCGACACCGCGTTCGGCAACGACTTGCCCGCCTCGCGCACGATCAGCGCCATCAACGCCGGGCGGCGCACCTCCATCAGGTCAGCGGCGCGCCACAGCGCGGCGGCGCGCGTTGCCGGTGGCGTGGCGGCCCACGTGGGCGCGGCGGCCATGGCGGCGGCGCAGGCCGAATCGATGTCGGCCGCCGTGGCGTACACGACCTGGCCCACGACATCGCGCCGGTCGGCCGGATTGAGCACGGGTAGCGCATCGGCCATCGCTTCGTGGATGGGCGCTGCGCGTCCGGCGACCAGCGGCACCGCAGCCGGCGCGTCGCCGAGGCTGGCGCGGATGCCGGCGGCAAGCGCCGCGAGCTGTAGCTCGCTGCTGAGATCGAGTCCCGCCGAATTGCGCCGTTCCGCCCCGAACAGCTCGCCGGGCAGCGCGATCTTCGGGTGCGGCGCGCCGAGCGGCGTGATGGCGCGCGCGAGATCGACGGGATCGGCGATGAGTTCGTCGACCGGCACCTCTTCGTCGGCAATGCGGTTCACGAACGAGGTGTTGGCGCCGTTCTCGAGGAGCCGCCGCACCAGGTAGGCGAGCAGCGTCTCGTGCGTGCCGACCGGCGCGTAGATGCGGCAGGGGCGGCGCAGCTTGTCATCGCCGACGACCTCCTCGTACAGCGGCTCGCCCATGCCGTGCAGGCACTGGAATTCGTACTGGCCGGCGTAGAAGTTGCCGCCGGCCATCTGCATCACGGTGGCCAGCGTGTGCGCGTTGTGCGTCGCGAACTGCGGGAACACCGCATCGGGCGCGGCCAGCAGCGCGCGCGCGCAGGCGAGGTACGACACGTCGGTGTGCACCTTGCGCGTGTAGACCGGGAAATCCTCGAGCCCGTCGACCTGCGCGCGCTTGATCTCGCTGTCCCAGTAGGCGCCTTTCACCAGGCGGATCATCAGCCGGTGCTTCGTGCGCCGCGCCAGCTCGATGACCCAGGCGATCACGTGCGGACAGCGCTTCTGGTACGCCTGCAGCACGAAACCGATGCCGTTCCAGCCGGCGAGCTGCGGGTTCAGGCACAGGTCCTCGAGCAGGTCGAGCGAGATCTCGAGCCGGTCGGCTTCCTCCGCGTCGATGTTCAGCGCGATGTCGTACTGGCGCGCCAGCAGCACCAGGCTCGTGAGCCGCGGCAGCAGTTCGCCGATCACGCGGCCATACTGCGCGCGCGAGTAGCGCGGGTGCAGTGCCGACAATTTCACCGAGATGCCCGGGCCTTCGTAGATGCCGCGCCCCGCCGAGGCCTTGCCGATCGCGTGGATCGCCGCCTCGTAGTCACGGAAATAGCGCTCGGCATCGGCGGCGGTGGTGGCGGCCTCGCCGAGGCAGTCGTAGCTGTAGCGGAAGCCCTTCGCCTCCATCGCGCGGCTGTTGGCCAGGGCTTCGGCGATCGTCTGGCCGGTGACGAACTGCTCGCCCATCATGCGCAGGCCCAGATCGACGCCCTTGCGGATCAGCGGTTCGCCGCCCTTGCCGATCAGGCGCGTGATGGCCGCGGTGAGGCCGCCTTCGGACGAGGTCTCGGTGAGCTTGCCGGTGATCAGCAGGCCCCAGGTGGCCGCGTTGACGAACAGCGAAGGGCTCTGGCCGAGGTGCGCCTGCCAGTCCGCGGTGGAGATCTTGTCGCGGATCAGCGCATCGCGCGTGGCCGCATCCGGGATGCGCAGCAGCGCTTCGGCCAGGCACATCAGCGCGACGCCTTCCTGGCTCGAGAGCGAATACTCGTGGATCAGGCCCGCGACGCCGCCGCCGCCGTCCTGCTTCTTCCGGCGCAGCGCCACGACCAGCTCGCGCGCCAGCGCCCGCGCCGCCTGGGCCTGCGGCTCGGGCAGCGCGGCGTCGGGCAGCAGCGCCGCGACGCAGTCGGGCTCGGGCGCGCGATACGCCGCGGTGATGCGATCGCGCAGGGGTCCCTGTGCATGCACGTCGCGCAGGAACTCGCCAAACGGGGGCGCGGCCGGCGCGCCGTTGTCCGCCGGGACCTCCACCTAGGCGTGCCCCAGCACCGGCACCATGTTGGCGACGAAGAACTCGATTAGCGCCTGCACGGACGGCGAGCTGGCGCGGCGCAGGTCCGAGACCGCATGGAGCTCGAGCAGGTCGGCGACGTGCCAGTCGGGCAGCACGCGCTCGAGCTTGTTCATCGACAGGCCGATGCGGCACATGAATTCGGGCAGCACGCCGATGCCGGCGCCGGCGGCCGTGGCCGCGTGCACGACCGCGGGGTCGGTGACGATCAGGCGCGGCGTCAGCGCGACCTGCGCCAGCGTCTTGCCCTTGTGCAGCCTCAGCTCGGTGACGAGCTGGCCGGGCACCAGGACAGCGTGCTGCGCCAGGTCGGCCGGCTGCGTCACCGGCGGATGCGCCTTGAGGTACGCCGGCGTGGCGCACAGGATCACCGGCGGCCGCCCGAGCGCCGTGCCCACCAGGCCCTCACGCTGCGGCGGTCCGTTCTGGAACAGCACGTCCCATTGCTCTCCGGGCGCCGCAGGCAGCGCCTGCGCCATTTCCACCTCGAGCGGGATATCCGGGTAGCGCTCCATGAATCGCGGCAGCAGCGGGGCGAGCAGCAGCCTGCCGTAGGCCGGATCGGCCAGCACGCGCAGCGTGCGCCGCCCCTCGGTCAGCGGGGCCATTTCGCGCCGCGCGGCGGCGGTCTCGGCGGCGATGCGCTGCGCGTGCGGGAGCAGCGCGCGGCCCGCGTCGGTCAGTGCGATGCGCCGCGTGGTGCGCGTCAGCAGCTTCACGCCGACGCGCTTCTCGAGGCCCTGCACCGCGCGGCTGATCGCGACTTTCGGCACGCCCAGTGCGCGTGCTGCGCCTGTGAAAGAGCCCAGTTCCACGACCTGGGCGAACGCTGCCAGCTCAGAGGCAAGCCACATATCTGTAACATATACGAATCAATAGCGCCATTTCAAGGCGAATTGATGCCAAATATGGCCTATGATTTCAGTGCGACCTTCAGGCCTTCGATCGCCATCTGGACCGCCAGCGCGACCAGCAGCAGCCCCATCAGCCGCTCGAGCGCCACGAGTCCGCGCTTGCCCAGGAAGTCGCCGATCCTGCCGCCGAGCACCAGGATCGCGGCGCTGACGAGCCAGGCGCAGGTGAGCGCGAGCAGCCACTCCGGCCAGCGCTGCGGCTCGCGGCTCATCAGCAGCAGCAGCGTCGCCAGCGTGGATGGGCCGGCCACATACGGGATCGCGAGCGGCACGAGGAACGGTTCGCCCTTGATGTTCTCGGCGAGCGGGCTGTCGGCCGACGGGAACACCATGCGCAGCGCGATCAGGAACAGCACCAGGCCCCCGGCGATGGTCAGCGCCGGCCCGCTGATGTTGAGCCAGTGCAGCAGGTGCTCGCCCGTGAACAGGAACAGCACCAGCACGCCGTAGGCGATCAGCAGTTCGCGCGCCACGACGCGCCGGCGCCGATGGGCCGGCACGGTCTTCAACGCCGTGACGAACAGCAGGATGTTGCCCAGCGGATCCATAACCAGGAACAGCAGGATCGCGGCGGAGAGCACGGTCATGGCGTCGTCATCCCGGGGCCAGGTTCGGCCGTATATCATGGCATCTGGCGTGGCCAATGGGCGTGCGGAGGCGGGTATGCGTGCATCGTGGGGACATTCCGGGCTGGCCGTGCTGCTGGCGCTCGCCGCCGCCTGCGCCAGCCCGCCGCCGAAGCCGACGGCCCATGCGCCCGCCCTGGCCGCCGCGCCGGGCGCCGCCCCGGTCTATTTCTCGCCCGGCCAGATCGATGCCACGGCGCTGATCGAGCCGCCACCGGTGGCCGGCAGCGAGGCCGAGCGAGCCGACCTGCAGGCGGTGCTCGACGCGCAGCGTGCCGCTCACGAGCAGGGCACGACGGCGCGCGCGGTCGCCGACACGGTCATCGACTGCCAGCGCGTGGCCGACGTGCTGGAGCCGTCCGCCGCGGTCGCCGGCGGCGAGGGTGCGGTGGCGGTCGCGTTCGCGACGCGCGCGGCGAAGCAGGTTTCCGCGGCCACGAACGCGCCCAAGACCCACTGGGAGCGGCCGCGGCCCTACGTGATCAGCACGGCGGTGGAGCGTCTCGGCGATGTGGCGCCCGACAGTCCGTTCGCGATCAAGGGCGGCTACGAGCGTGCGCATACCTCCTACCCCAGCGGGCACACGGCCTTCGGCACCGGCTGCGCGATCGTGCTGGCGCAGATGGTGCCGGAGCAGGCCGGCGCGCTGTTCGAGCGCGCGCGGTTGTACGGCGAGTCGCGCCTGATCGTTGGCGCGCATTTCCGGACCGACGTCGACGCCGGCCGCCGGATCGGCACCGCCGCCGCGGCCGTGATGCTGCAGGACGCGCAATTCCAGGCCGACCTGCACGCCGCCCGCGCGCAACTGCGCAAGGCCCTCGGGCTGCCGCAGGTTCAATAGGGCACTAGGCGGGCCGCCTGCCCACTCCTGGCCGCGTCGGGTGTGTGCCGGCAATCAGGCGTTACATGTACGGCCGTACATGTAACGCCTGGAATGCCGGCGGCACGGCGCCCGGGGTGCCGGCGATCGCCGGTGCGCCCGCTCAGACCGGGGGAGAGGGAGGCGTGGGGGCGCCCAGCGCCTCGAGCACGTGCGCGGTATCGGGCCGCACGCCACGCCAGACCAGGAACGACTCCGCCGCCTGTTCCACCAGCATGCCCAGGCCCATCACGGCGCGCGCGGCGCCGGCGCTGCGCGCCCAGTGCACGAACACGGTGTCGCGCTCGCCGTAGGCCAGGTCGTAGGCCAGCGTCTGCGTGCCGACGGCATGGTCCGGGATCTGCGGCAGCTCGCCGCGCAGCGAGGCCGACGTGGCGTTGAGGATCACATCGTAGCCGGCGTCATCGCTGACGGCGGTGCGGCCGCGGATCGCGCCGGTCCTGGCCGGCGCTGCCGCGACCGGGCCGAGGTCGGCGAATTCCCTCGCCAGCTGCTTCGCGCGCGCCGGATGACGGTTGTGGATCACCAGCGTGGCGACGCCGGCTTCGAGCAGCGGCCCGATGACGCCGCGGGCCGCGCCGCCGGCGCCGAGCAGCAGCACGCGGGCGCCTTCGAGCCTGCAGCCCAGGTTGACGGTCAGGTCGCGCACCAGCCCGGCGCCGTCCGTGTTGTCCCCGTGCAGCTTGCCGTCGACGGCGGCGAGCGTGTTCACCGCGCCGGCGCGGTTGGCGCGCGGGGTCAGCGTGTCGGCGAGCCGGTGCGCGGCTTCCTTGTGTGGCACGGTCACGTTCAGGCCGCGGCCGCCGTCGCGGAAGAAATTGCGCACCACGGTCGCGAACGCGACCGGCGGCACGTCGAGCAGGCCGTATTCCATCGCCTGTCGCGTCGCCTTCGCGAACATTGCGTGGATCTGCGGCGAGCGGCTGTGCGCGATGCCCGAGCCGATCACCGCGTAGCGGTCAATGCTGTTCATGCGCGATCCATTTGACCTGCGTGCCCCCCTGGCGCGCCGCGCCGAGCGATGCGCCCAGCGCAGGAAGCCATTGCGCCAGCTCCGCGTCAAGTTGCCAGGGCGGATTGGCGATCAGCAGCCCCGAGCCGTTCAGGCCGACGCGCGCATCGCGCGGGTGCAGCCACAGCTCGGCGACCAGCGCCGGCACCGTCAATTGCGCGGCCATGCGGGCGATCCAGGGCGCGAGGTCGCGATCGTCCTTGATCGGATACCATAGCGCCACGACCGCATTGGCGAGCCGCCCGAGCGCGGTGCCGACGGCATCGCCGGCGCGCTGCAGGTCA
Source organism: Steroidobacteraceae bacterium (assembly GCA_035542135.1). Classification (GTDB taxonomy): domain Bacteria; phylum Pseudomonadota; class Gammaproteobacteria; order Steroidobacterales; family Steroidobacteraceae; genus FEN-1191. Next base: position 12,719 of record DATKLZ010000027.1, read on the forward strand.
TCCGCCTGTTCCTCGTACGGCGGATCGATCAGCACCAGCGCGCGGCGTTCGGGCGGCGGCAGGTACGCGGCCAGCGCCTGGTAGCCATCGACGCATTCGCAGCGCATGCGCGCGTGGCCGCGCAGCGCGCGTTCGAGCGCGCGGCACTCCGCGGCCTGGATCTCGCAGCAGATGCCCCGGTCCTGCGCGCGCAGGCGGAGCGCCGCGAGCACCGGCGAGCCGGCGTAGGCCGCGCTCGCGTGGGCTTCGCGGCGCGCGCGCGCCAGCGTTTCGAGGTAGGCGGCAACCGCCGGGGCGTCGCAAGGCGCCGCCTCGAGCGCGCCGATGCCGAGCCGCGCCTCGGCGCCCTGGTGCGTGTCGGCGCCGTGCAGGTCGTACAGGCCGCGCCCGGCGTGCGTCTCGAGGTAGAGGAAGCCCTTGTCCTTGCGCTGGAGCGCCGCGATCAGCGCCAGCAGCGTGACGTGCTTGTGCACGTCGGCGAAATTGCCGGCGTGGAAGCTGTGGCGGTATTTCATGCGCGGACCTGCCCGGGCGCTGGCGCGGTCGCGGGCGCCGCTAGCGTTTGGTGGAGCCGTGCCCCGCCGCGACCATCTTGGGCGGCGCCTCGCCGGCGCCCGACTCGTCGGCGCTCGCCTTGGCCTTCGATCTCGCCTTCGGCTTGGCCTTGGCTTTCGCCTTGGCCTTTGCCTTGGGCCCGGCCTTGACCCTGGCCCTGGCCTCCGCCTTGGCTGCCTTCGCTTCGGCGGCTGCCGCCGCGGCGGTCGCGGCCGCCTCGATGGCATCGGCGGATGCGGCCTTCGCCGGCAGCTTGCGGCCGAAGCGCCCGCGCGTGCCCTTCGCGGGCGCCGCGGCGAGCAGTGCCTTGCACTCCTCGAGCGTGAGCGTCTTCGGGTCGCGATCCTTCGGCACGCGCGCGTTCTTCGTGGTGTCGGTGATGTACGGGCCGTAGCGGCCGTTCAGCACCTGGATCTTGTCCTCGGGGAAATCCTGGATGATGCGGTTCGCGTCGGCGAGCGCCTTGGCCGCGATGACTTCGAGCGCGCGTTCGAGCGTGACCGTGTACGGGTCGTCTTCCTTCAGCGAAACGTACTTCGCGCCGTATTTGATGTACGGCCCGAAGCGGCCGATCGAGGCCAGCACCGTTTCGCCGGTGGCCGTGGTGCCGAGCGTGCGCGGCAGCTTGAAGAGCTCCATCGCGTCGGCGAGCTCGATCGCGTCCATCTTCTGGCCCGGGCGCAGGCCCGCGAAGCGCGGCTTCTCGACGTCGTCCTTCGTGCCGATCTGCACGAACGGCCCGAAGCGGCCCATGCGCACCGTGACGGGCTTGCCGCTCACCGGGTCGCGCCCGAGCTCGCGCGCCTGCGCGACCTGTTCGCGCGAGACGTTCTTCTCGATCAGCTCGACCTGGCGGATGAACGGCTTCCAGAATTTCTCCAGCGGCACCGTCCACGGCTCCTCGCCGCGCGCGACCGCGTCGAGCTCGTCTTCCATCGCGGCGGTGAAGCCGTATTCGACGTAGCGGTGGAAATGCTGCGTCAGGAACTTGCCGACGATGCGCCCGATGTCGGTCGCCGTGAAGCGCCGGTTCTCGATCTCGACGTACTCGCGGTCGCGCAGCGTGGAGATGATCGACGCGTACGTCGACGGCCGGCCGATGCCGTGCTCTTCGAGCGCCTTCACCAGCGAGGCCTCGGTGTAGCGCGGCGGCGGCTCGGTGAAATGCTGCTCGGGATGGAGCGCGACCAGCCGCACCGCATCGCCGGCCTGCATCGCCGGCAGCATGTGGTCGCCGTCGTCCTCGGCGGCATCGTCGCGCCCTTCCTGGTACACGGCGATGTAGCCGGGCTTGACCAGCGTGGAGCCGTTCGCGCGCAGCAGGTGGCGCGCCGGGCCGTCGGGGCCGGCGAGCATGTCGACCGCGACGGTGTCGAACACCGCGTGCGCCATCTGGCAGGCGACCGCGCGCTTCCAGATCAGCGCGTAGAGCTTGAACTGGTCGGCGTCGAGGTAGCGCTCGATGTCGGC
>DATKLZ010000028.1:0-7543 GCA_035542135.1 Steroidobacteraceae bacterium
TGGTGCCGGAGATAGGAATCGAACCTACGACCTACGCATTACGAATGCGCCGCTCTACCAACTGAGCTACTCCGGCAGCGGAGAAACACGGCGAGGGGGCGGCATTCTAAGAGAAGCCGCGCTCGGCAGGCAACGAATCGGGCGGGATTGGGACGCGGTCGTCAGGCCTTGGGGCGCAGGCGGATCACCAGGTCGAGGCTGGCGACCTCCATGCCCTCGGGGATGGCCGGCAGGCGGCTGAACTGCACGTCGGGCAGCGCGACATCCGTGAGCTTGCCGGTGGCTTCGTCGTGGAAATGGAAATGCGGTTCGACGTTCGAGTCGAACCAGCTGTGCGTGCCGTCCACGGCCAGCTGGCGGATCAGCCCGTGCGCGGCGAACAGGTTCAGCGTGTTGTAGACCGTGGCCTTCGATACCACGACGCCGCGGCCGCGGAGCGTGTCGGCGATCTGCTCCGCCGACAGGTGTTGCGGCGCGGCCAGCAGCAGCTCGGCGATCTGCAGCCGCTGCGCCGTGGCGCGGATGCCGCGCGCCTGCAGCAGGCCGGGCACATCGGCGGCGGTGCGTGGAAACCGGGTGTCATGCGCGCTCATGGCTGCCGCCTTTTTACCGCAGCGCGCGGGGCAACGCAAAAACCACGTGCTCGGGCTTGCCATAAGACTCGGCCGGCGGCGCCCCGCCCCACTCGCGCAGTCGTGCGACGACTTCCTGCACCAGCTGCTCCGGGGCCGACGCGCCGGCGGTGACGCCGACCGTATCGACGCCTTCGAACCACTCGCGCCGGAGGTCGCTCGCGCCGTCGACCAGGTAGCCGGGCACGCCGGCGCGGTCGGCGAGTTCGCGCAGGCGGTTGGAATTGGAGCTGCTCTTCGAGCCGACGACCACCAGCAGCCCGCAGTGCTCGAGCAGCTGCTTGACGGCGTCCTGCCGGTTCTGGGTGGCGTAGCAGATGTCTTCCTTGCGCGGCGCCTGCAGGGCCGGGAATCGCCGGCGCAGCGCATCGACGATCGCCGCCGTGTCGTCGACCGACAGCGTCGTCTGCGTGACGAAGGCGAGCGCAGCCGGGTCGCGCACCTCGAGCCGCTCGACATCATCGATGCTTTCGACCAGCAGGATACGGCCGCCGGCCGACGTATCGAAGCGCCCCATCGTGCCCTCGACCTCCGGATGGCCGGCATGGCCGATCAGCACGACCTCGCGCGCCTCGCGCGCGAAGCGCGCCACTTCCATGTGCACCTTGGTGACCAGCGGACACGTGGCGTCGAACACCTGCAGCCCGCGGCGCTGCGCCTCGCGTTCGACCGCGGTCGACACGCCATGCGCCGAGAAGATGACCGTGGCGCCATCCGGCACGGCATCGAGCTCCTCGACGAACACCGCGCCGAGCACGCGGAGCCGCTCGACGACCGTGCGGTTGTGCACGACCTCGTGGCGCACGTAGATCGGCGCGCCGAACAGCTCGATGGCGCGCTCGACGATCTCGATTGCACGGTCGACGCCGGCACAGAAGCCGCGTGGATTGGCGAGCAGGATGCGCATCGGTTCAGTGCCCCGGCGAACGGCGACTGGCGAGCAGCGCGTCGAACAGCAACAGGCCCGCGCCCACCGTGATCGCGGAATCGGCGACGTTGAAGGCCGGGAAATAGTGCCCGTGCCAGTGCACCTGCAGGAAATCGATCACATAGCCGAGCCGCAGGCGGTCGATGACGTTGCCGACCGCGCCGGCGAGGATCAGGGCGAGTGCCGCCGCCATCAGGTTGGCGCGGCGCTCGAGCCGCGCCAGCCAGAAGATGAGCGCCGCGCTGACCACCGCCGCCAACGCGCTGAACGCCCAGCGCTGCCAGCCCGAGGCCTCGTCGAACATGCTGAAGGCCGCGCCGCGGTTGTGGGCGCGGACGATGTTGAACACCGGCAGCACGAAGCGCGCTTCGTACAACTGCAGCGCGCGCTCGATGAGCTGCTTGGTGTACTGGTCGAGCCCGACGAGCGCCGCGCTCAGCGCGAGCCAGCGCAGCTGGATCATCCCGGTGCCACCCCGCTTGCCGACCATCGCGCCCATGGCCCGCATCACGCGTAGCGGCGTGTTTCGCCGTGGCCGCTGATGTTGCCGACGCAGCGCCCGCACAGCTCGGGATGTTCGGGCGTCGCGCCGACATCCTCGCGGTGGTGCCAGCAGCGCACGCACTTCGCCGCGCCGGTGCGTTGCACCGTGAGCCACACGCCGCCGCCGGCAACCGAGCCGGCCTCGACCGCTCCCGCCGGCGCCGCGTCGACCCGATGCACGCGCGCCTGCGAGGTGATCATCAGGAAGCGCAGTTCGTCGCCGAGCGCATTGAGTCGCGCGTACTGCCCGGCCGTGGCATAGACGTCGAGTTCGGCCTCGAGCGGTGCGCCGATGTCGCCGGCGACGCGGAGCCGCTCGAGTTCACGCGCGACATCGGTGCGCAAGGCAATCAGCGCCGGCCAGTCGATGGCCGCGCCGCCGGCGTCGGCCGCGGCCGCGGCCGCGCCGTGCGCGGCCGGCAGCCCGTGCCACACCGACAGGAACACCGAGTCGGGGCGCTCGCCCGGCAGCGCGCGCCAGATCTCCTCGGCCGTGAACGACAGGATCGGCGCGAGCCAGCGCACCATTGCCTCGGCGATGTGCCACATCGCGGTCTGCGCCGAGCGGCGCGGACGGCCCTCGGCCGGCGTCGTGTAGAGGCGGTCCTTGATGATGTCGAGATAGAAACCGCCGAGGTCGACGACGCAGAAGTTGTGCACCTTCTGGTAGATCAGGTGGAACTGGTAGTCGCGGTAGGCCGCCTCGATCTCGCCCTGCAGTTCGCGCGCGCGCGCGATCGCCCACTGGTCCATGGCTACCAGTTCGTTCAGCTCGAGTGCGTTGCCGGGCTCGAACCCGTGCAGGTTGCCGAGCAGGAAGCGCACCGTGTTGCGCATGCGCCGGTACGAGTCGCCCATGCGCCTGAGGATTTCCTGCGACAGGCTCATCTCGTTGGAAAAATCGGTCGCCGCGACCCACAGGCGCAGCATGTCGGCGCCGAGCGTCTTCATGATGTCCTGCGGCTCGATGCCGTTGCCGAGCGACTTGGACATCTTCCGGCCCTTCTCGTCGACCGTGAAGCCGTGCGTGAGCACGCCGCGGTACGGCGCGCGCGCATACAGCGCCTCCGACATCAGCAGCGAACTGTGGAACCAGCCGCGGTGCTGGTCCGAGCCCTCGAGGTACAGGTCGACCGGCGAATGGAAATCATCGCGGAGCGCCGCCACGCATTCGAACGACAGACCGGAGTCGGCCCACACGTCCATGACATCGCTCGCCTTCTCGTACTGCTCCGCTTCGGTGCCGAGCAGCTCGGTGGCATCGAGCGCGAACCAGGCATCGATGCCCTCGCGCTCGACGCGTTCGGCCACCTGCGCGATCAGCTCCTGCGTGCGCGGATGCAGCGCGCCGGTGTCGCGGTGCGTGAACAGCGTGATCGGCACGCCCCAGGTGCGCTGGCGCGACAGGCACCAGTCGGGGCGGTTCTCGATCATGCCGGTGATGCGCGATTCGCCCCAGCCGGGCGTCCACTTCACCTGCCTGATGTCGCGCAGCGCGCCGGCGCGCAGGCCGTTGCTGTCCATGCTGATGAACCATTGCGAGGTGGCGCGGAAGATGACCGGCGTCTTGTGGCGCCAGCAATGCGGATAGCTGTGCGGATGCGGCTCCTGGTGCAGCAAGCGCCCGCGCTCCCCGAGCTGCGCGATGATGACCGGCCCGGCGGCGTCGATCTTCATGCCGGCGACGAGCTCGGTGCCCGCGGCGAAGCGCCCGTCCGGCCCTACCGGGTTCACGACCGGCAGCGCGTAGTTCTTGCCGACGATGAAATCCTCGAGGCCGTGCGCCGGCGCGGTGTGCACGGCGCCGGTGCCCGCCTCGAGCGTGACGTGCTCGCCCAGGATCACCGGCACGTGCTTGGCGAGCCAGGGGTGTTCGAGCTCGAGCCCTTCCAGCGCGGCGCCGGCAAAGCGGCCGAGCAGCTTTCCTTCGAGTCCGTAGCGGCCGAGGCAGGCGGCAAGCAGCCCATCGGCCATCACCAGGGCCTCCGCGCGCCCGCCGCGCGTGACCCGCACGCAGGCGTATTCGAGGTCGGCGCGCAGCGCGACCGCTTCATTCGCCGGCAACGTCCACGGCGTGGTGGTCCAGATCACCAGCGACACCGGCGCCGCTTCCAGTGCGTCCGGCGAAATGCCCGCGCGCCGCGCAAAGTCGGCGGTGTCGACCACGCGGAAGGCGACGTCGATCGCGGTCGAGGTGCGGTCCTCGTATTCCACTTCGGCCTCGGCGAGCGCGGAGCGGCAGTCGAGGCACCAGTGCACGGGCTTGAGGCCGCGATAGAGGTGCCCGTTCGCGATGATCTTGCCGAGCGCGCGGATCTGCTGCGCCTCGTAGCGCGGATCCATCGTCACGTAGGGCCGCTCCCAGTCGCCGAACACGCCGAGCCGCTTGAAATCGGCGCGCTGCGAATCGATCTGCTTCGCCGCGAACTCGCGGCAGGCGGCGCGGAAGGCGCGCGCATCGAGCTTGTGGCCCGGCCGGCCGTGCTTCTTCTCGACCGCGAGCTCGATCGGCAGGCCGTGGCAGTCCCAGCCCGGCACGTAGGGCGCATCGAACCCGGCGATGGTGCGCGCCTTGACGATGATGTCCTTCAGGATCTTGTTCACCGCATGGCCGAGGTGGATCACGCCGTTGGCGTACGGCGGCCCGTCGTGCAGCACGAACGGCGGCCGGCCGCGTGATGCCTTGCGGATCTCGCCGTAGATGTCCTGCCTGGCCCAGCGCTCGAGCTGCTGCGGCTCGCGCTGCGCCAGGTCCGCCTTCATCGGGAAGTCGGTCTGCGGCAGGTTGACGGTGTGCTTGTAGTCGGTCACGAGGCGGGCAAGCCCTGTATGGCCAAGGTCGGTGCTGAACCGGTCATTTTAGCCCAGCGCGGCCCGCGCCGCCGCCGCGTCGCGGTGCATCTGTTCGACCATCAGCCCGAGCGAGTCGAAGCGCTGCTCGTCGCGTAGCCGGGCCACGAACTCGACCTCGAGCTCGACCCCATACAGGTCGCCGCCATAATCGAACAGATGCACTTCCAGCAGCGGCTCGACCCCGTTGACGGTCGGGCGCGTGCCCAGGCTCGCCACCGCCGGCCAGCCCGCCGCGCCCGCCGGCACCGCCGGCAGCGCCGCACTGCGCACGCGCACCGCGAAGATGCCGGCCAGGGCCACGCGCCGGCGCGCGATGGCGAGGTTGGCGGTGGGGTAGCCGAGCGTGCGGCCGAGCCGCTCGCCGCGCCGTACTCGTCCGCGCATCGTGTAGGGCCGGCCGAGGAGCCGCGCCGCGCGCGCCAGGTCGCCGCCGGCAAGTGCGGCGCGCACCAGTCCGCTGCTGACGCGTTCGCCCGCCACCAACACGGGCGCCATGATCTCGACGGCAAAGCCATAGTGGCAGGCCTCGGCCGCGCACCATTCCGCGTTTGCCACCCCACCGCGGCCGAAGCGGAAGTCGTGGCCGACCACCAGTGCGCGCGCGCCGAGCGCGGCGAGCAGCGCCATGAATTCGGGACCGCTCTTGGAGCGCAGGGCGGCATTGAAGGTGAGCAGGTGGAGCCGCGCCAGGCCGCTGCCGGCCAGCAGCCGCCAGCGCTCGCGGAAATTGGTCAGGCGCGCGGGCGGATCGGCGGCATTCAGCACCTCGCGCGGCATCGGCTCGAAGGACAGCAATCCGGCCTCCAGGCCCCGTTCGGCCGCGATCTCGCGGGTGCGCGCGATCAGCGCCGCGTGGCCGACGTGCAGCCCATCGAAGGTGCCGATGGCCAGCGCGGACGGTGCCAGCCCCGGCGGCACGCCGCGCACCAGCCGCAGCGTTTTCGGGCGGTTCTTGTCGCGTGTCAGGCTGTTCATGGTGTGCCGCGGGGACTATACCGGAGGCGCATTGACAACGAGAGGTGGGCTACGCAAACTACGCGCCCTTTGAGCGGAGCGAGCGCGTGGCGAACACGAAATCAGCGGAAAAAGCGGCCCGACAGGCGGCCGCGCACCGGGAACGCAACGTGGCGATGCGCTCGCGCATGCGCACGGCCATCCGCCGCGTCATCGACGCCGTCGCCGCCGGCAAGAAGGACGACGCGCGCGCCCGATACCAGGCCGCGGTGCCGCTGATCGACACGCTCGTCAACAAGAAGATCATCCACCGCAACCAGGCCGACCGGCACAAGAGCCGGCTCGCCGCACGCGTCAAGTCCCTCGGCTGATCGCGCGGCCGCCCGCGGCCGCATTCTCCAGGTCTTCGACCGCCAGCAGCAGCGACAGCCGCGCCTCGCCGCGCGCCACCTCGCGCCAGTGCGTGCCCTCGGGCCACGGATCGAGCGCCCCGGCCAGCGCCCACAGCATGTTCAGCGATGGCGCCTGCCCGGTGCGCTTGAGCTCCGCATAGGTGCGCACCGCGCCCTGCCGCCGCAGCTCATCGGCGGTGTGGATGCCGATCGCCCCGAGCACCTGCTCCGACTTGACGCCGAGGTTGCGCAGGTCGCGGATGCGGAGCTTGAGCTTGCCGGCCGCGATGCGCTGGCGCACCTTGCTGTTACGCATGGCGCCGCTGCTCGAGGAAGGCCATGACCGCCTCGGCCAGCTCGCGCGTGCCGCGTCCGGTCGCCGCCGAGATCAGGTGCACCGGGCCCTTGTGGCGGAGCCGGCGCACGATGTCGCGCGCACGTTTCTCCGCCTCGTCGTCCGGCAGCAGGTCGCGCTTGTTGATGACCAGCCAGCGCGGCTTCGCGGCCAGGTCCTTGCTGTACTTCTTCAGCTCCGCGACGATCGCACGCGCATCGCGCACCGGATCGGCATCCGGATCGGCGGGGGCCATGTCGATGAGGTGCAGCAGCACGCCGGTGCGCTGCAGGTGCTTGAGGAACCGGTGCCCGAGCCCCGCGCCCTCGGCCGCGCCCTCGATCAGGCCCGGGATGTCGGCCATCACGAAGCTGCGATGCTCGCCGCAGTAGACGACGCCGAGGTTCGGGTACAGCGTCGTGAACGGATAATCGGCGACGCGCGGGCGCGCCGCCGAGACCGCGCGGATCAGCGTCGACTTGCCCGCGTTGGGGAGCCCGAGCAGGCCGACGTCGGCGATCACCTTCAGCTCGAGCGCGAGGGTGCGCTTCTCGCCCGGTAGCCCCGGCCCGAACTGGCGCGGCGCACGGTTGGTGCTGGTCTTGAAGCGCGTGTTGCCCCAGCCGCCCTTGCCGCCCTGCGCCACCTTGAGCACCATGCCCGCGGCCTTCAGGTCGCCGAGCACCTCGCCGGTCTCCGCATCGCTCACCACGGTGCCGACCGGCACGGCGATGTACAGGTCTTCCCCGCTCCGCCCGGTGCAGTCATTGCTCGAGCCGCCCTCGCCCACCTGCGCGCGATAGGTGCGCTGGATGCGGAAATCGGCCAGGGTGTTGATGCCTTCGGCCGCGCGCAGCAGCACGCTGCCGCCGCTCCCGCCATCGCCCCCGTCCGGCCCGCCGAAGGG
>DATKLZ010000029.1:0-7008 GCA_035542135.1 Steroidobacteraceae bacterium
CTGCAGCGCTTCGTCGATGTCGTCGTCACCGAGGCGCGGCCGCATTCGCTGCGCGGGCGCCTGGCCACGGCGGCCACCGACACTGCGACCGCGGGCGCCGCGCTCGCCGGCCGCCGGGAATCCCCCGGCCTGCGCGCCGCCCCAGGCGTTTGCGAACCCTTGAGGGCCTGATCCTGGCTACGTCCCCCGTCGCCATCGCCCGCGAATTCGAGCTCGAACCGGCGGACAACGCGCGGCTCGCGAGCCTGTGCGGCCCGCTCGATGCGAACCTGCGCCTGCTTGAATCGCGCCTCGAGGTGCAGATCCGCCGGCGCGGCCATGGCTTCCGCGTGCAGGGCGTGCAGGCCGAGGCGGCCGAGCGCGCGCTGCGCGAGCTGCACGATGCCGCCGCCGCCGGCGAAGTCAGCCCCGAGCAGGTGCACCTGTGCATCGTCGAGCAGGGCCTGCCGCGATCGCCGGCGGTACGCGACGAGGGGGCGAAAGGCGCAGGGCATGCTGACCGCAGCGCGCACACCGTGCGCACGCCGCGCGGGCTGATCCATGCGCGCGGCCCGCACCAGCAGGCCTATCTCGCCAGCATCCGCGAGCGCGACCTCACCTTCGGCATCGGCCCGGCGGGCACCGGCAAGACCTACCTGGCCGTGGCCTGCGCGGTCGAGGCGCTCACCTCCGAGCAGGTGCGCCGGCTGGTGCTGGTGCGGCCGGCCGTCGAGGCGGGCGAACGGCTGGGGTTCCTGCCCGGCGACCTGGCGCAGAAGGTCGATCCGTACCTGCGGCCGATCTACGACGCGCTCTATGAGATGCTCGGCTTCGATCGCGTCGCGCGGTTGATCGAGCGCGCGGTGATCGAAGTGGCGCCGCTCGCGTTCATGCGCGGGCGCTCGCTGAACGACTCGTTCATCATCCTCGACGAGGCGCAGAACACGACCGTCGAGCAGATGAAGATGTTCCTGACGCGCATCGGCTTCGGCTCGCGCGCGGTGGTCACCGGCGATGTGACGCAGACCGACCTGCCGGCAGGGCGCCCCTCGGGGCTGCGCCACTCGCTGCATGTGCTGCGCGGGGTCGCCGGCGTCGCGTTCAATCATTTCGATGCCGCCGATGTCGTGCGCCATCCGCTGGTGCAGCGCATCGTGCAGGCCTACGAATCGCAGGCCGATGCGGCGTCGCGCGGGACGGCCACGGACGGTGGCACGCCCGACGGAGATCCTCGTGGCTAGGGCGCTGCAGGCTGCGCGCCGCGCGTCCGGCGCCCGGCGCCGGCCACGAGGCCTGACGGTGCACGTGCGACGCGGTACACGCCGGGGCGGCGTGCCAGCCGTGGCCGCGCTGCGGCGCTGGGCGAGCCTCGCGGCAGGCCGGCGCGCGCACGGGGGCGAACTGTCGGTGCTGGTCGTCGGCCCGGCGCGCAGCCGGAGCCTGAACCGCCGCTACCGCGGCCGCGATTACGCCACGAACGTCCTGTCGTTCCCGGGCCCGGGCCCGGGCCCCGGCGCCGCGGCCGATGCGCGGCTGCTGGGCGACCTGGTGATCTGCCCGCAGGTGCTGCAGCGCGAGGCGCGTGACCAGCACAAGCCGGTGCGCGCGCACTGGATGCATCTGGTCATACATGGCGTGCTGCACCTGGTCGGCTACGATCACGAGCGGCCGGCCGATGCGCGGCGCATGGAGCGGCGCGAGGTGCGGCTGCTGCGCGCGCTGGGCGTGGCCGATCCGTACCGGAGCATGTGACACCATGGCGAAGCCGAAGGCCAAGGCGAAGGATCCGGGCAGCGGCTGGCGCGGCCGCCTGACGCGCACGCTGGCGGGCGGCCTCAAGGAGCGCGCGCAGCTGCTCGAGCTGCTGCGCGAGGCGACCAAGCGCGGCCTCCTCGATGCCGACGCGATGTCGATGGTCGAGGGCGCGCTGACGATGGCCGAGCTGCAGGCGCGCGACGTCATGGTGGCGCGCGCCGGCATGGTGTGCATCCGGCGCGACGATCCGCTCGCGAGCATCCTGCCGGCGGTCATCGATTCCGGGCACTCGCGCTTTCCGGTCGTCGACGGCGACCGCGACGACGTGGTGGGCATCCTGCTGGCGAAAGACCTGCTGCGCGCCGCCGGCGCGGGCGCCGCGAAGTTCGACATGCGCGAATACCTGCGGCCGGTGGTGTTCGTGCCCGAGGCCAAGCGGCTCGACGTGCTGCTGAAGGAATTCCGCGGCACGCGCAACCACATGGCGATCGTCATCGACGAATACGGCGGCGTGGCCGGGCTGGTCACGATCGAAGACGTCATCGAGCAGATCATCGGCGAGATCGACGACGAGTTCGACATCGAAGACGACCAGAACATCCGCGCCGACGGCGAGGGGCAGTTCCTGGTGCGCGGCGCGACGCGCATCACCGAGTTCAACGAGCACTTCGGCACCGCGTTCAACGACGCCGAGTTCGACACGGTCGCGGGCCTCGTCATGCAGCAGCTCGGGCGCGTGCCGCGGCGCGGCGAGTCGGTCGTCATCGGCGCGTTCGAGTTCCGCGTGCTGCGCACCGACCGGCGACGCATCGACAGCCTGCGCGTCACGCCGGTGCGCGCCACGCCGCCGGCCGCGTGAGCTTCGCGGCGCGCATGCGCGGCGCCGCCCGGGCGTGGCGCGACGGGCGGCTGCTGCTGGCGCTGGCCGCCGGCGCGCTGCTGCCGCTGGCCTTCGCGCCGTGCGGTTGCTGGCCGCTCGCGATACTGTGCCCGGCGCTGCTGATGTGGCTGTTCACCGGCGAGGCGCCGCGTCGCGCCGCGTGGCTGGGGTTCCTGTTCGGCGTCGGCAGTTTCGCCGTCGGCACCTCCTGGCTCTACATCTCGATCCACGAGCACGGGCCGGCCTCGATGGGCTTCTCGGCCGCGGCGGTGGCGCTGGTCGTGCTGTACATGGCCGCCTACCATGCGCTGCTCGGCTGGAGCGTGGCGCGCGCTCTGCCGCCGGGCGGCGCCTGGCGCTGGTACGCCGGCATCCCGGCGCTGTGGCTGCTCACCGAGTGGTTGCGCGGCTGGCTGCTGAGTGGTTTTCCGTGGCTGTCGCTCGGATATTCGCAGACCGACACCGTGCTGGCCGGCTTCGCGCCCATCGCCGGCGTCTATGGCGTCTCGGCGCTGCTGCTGCTGCAGGCCGGCGCACTCGTGGCCGCCGTCGAATCCCGCGGCCGCGCGCGCTGGGCGGCGCCGCTCGCCGTGTTCGCGCTCGCCTGGCTCGGCGGCGCCGAGGCCCGGCGCATCGAGTGGACGCATCCCGCGGGCGCACCGGTGCCCGTGGCGATCCTGCAGGGCGCGATTCCGCAGGACGAGAAATGGCAGCTCGAGAACCGCGAACCCACCATGCGTTTGTATCAGTCGCTCAACGACCAGGCCGTGGGTGCCCGCCTGATCGTATGGCCTGAAGCCGCGATCCCCGAACTGGCCAACGAGATCGCCCCGTACCTCGCCGGGATCAACGGCGCCGCGCGCGCGCGGCAGGCCGACGTGCTGATGGGGGTCGTGCGGCTCGGCGACAACGGCATCGACTACTACAACTCCATCCTGGCGCTGACCACGGGCGTGGCCTTCTACGACAAGCGGCACCTGGTGCCGTTCGCCGAGTATTTCCCGGTGCCGTCGTTCGTGCGCAGCTGGCTGCGGCTGATGAGCCTGCCGTATTCCGATTTCCGGCCGGGCATCGACGGGCAGGCGCCGCTCGTGGCCGGCGGCATGCGCGTCGCGCCGTCGATCTGCTATGAAGACGCCTTCGGCGGGGCGCAGCGCGCGCTCGTGGCGCGCTCCGAGCTGCTGGTCAACGTCACCAACGACGCCTGGTTCGGCCATTCACCGGCGCGATTCCAGCACCTGCAGATCAGCCGCATGCGGGCGATCGAGGCGGGGCGCTACCTGCTGCGGGCCGGCAATGACGGGGTTTCCGCTATCATTGGCCCGCACGGCGAACTGGCCGCCGTGGCGCCCGAGTACCGCAGCGCGGTATTGAGCGGAACCGTCGTGCCCCGCGCTGGTCTATCCCCGTATATCCGGGTCGGCGATTGGGTATTGATCGTGCTGGCCCTGGCCGCCGCGGCCGGCAGCATCTGGCGGCGCGGCCACCCCATTGATTCGAAGGCTTGAGTGAAGCCCTGGAGCATCATCGATATGTCATATGAGTCCCTTGCCCCCCGCCTGGCCAGCGTCGTGCTGGCCGTCACGCTGCTGACCGGCTGCGCGCCGCGGGCCTCGACCGCCGCCCCGGCGGCCCCGCAGGCTCCGCCCGCGGCCAATGAGCCGCCAGGCGCCACGGCCGTGCCGGCCACGCCGCTGGTGCGCAACCTGCCCGACTTCGCCAACCTCGTCGCCCAGGTCGGTCCCGCGGTCGTCAACGTCACCGTGGTCGAGAAGCGCCAGCGCGTGCAGGGCTTCTCGAACCCGTTCTCCGACGACAATGATCCGTTCAGCGACTTCTTCCGCCAGTTCCAGAACCGGCAGCCGCGCGAGCTGCCGCCCGAGGAAGGCGTGGGCTCTGGCTTCATCGTCAGTTCCGACGGCTACATCCTCACCAACACGCATGTGGTCGACAACGCCACGCGCGTGACCGTGCGGCTCACCGACCGGCGCGAGTTCCAGGCCAAGGTGGTCGGCACCGACGACAAGTCCGATGTCGCGCTGCTGAAGATCGACGCGAAGAACCTGCCGACGGTGCGCATCGGCGATCCGTCGAAGCTGCGCCCGGGCGAGTGGGTCGTGGCCATAGGCTCGCCATTCAACTTCCAGAACAGCGTCACCGCGGGCATCGTCAGCGCGCTCGGGCGCGAGGTGCGCGGCGGCTCGGCCTACAACTACGTGAACTTCATCCAGACCGACGTGGCCGTGAACCCCGGCAATTCCGGCGGCCCGCTGTTCAACATGAACGGCGAGGTGGTCGGCATCAACTCGCAGATCTACAGCAACACCGGCAGCTACGCGGGCCTCTCGTTCGCGATCCCGATCGACATCGCCAACAACGTGCGCCAGCAGCTCGCGGCCACCGGGCACGTGACGCGCGGCCGCATCGGCGTGGCCATCCAGCCGGTCACCGCGGCGCTGGCCGAGAGCTTCGGGCTCGACCGGCCGCGTGGCGCGGCGGTCAGCTCGGTCGACGCCGGCGGGCCGGCCGACAAGGCGGGATTGAAGCCCGAGGACATCATCCTCAGCGTCAACGGCCGCAAGATCGAGCAGTCCTCCGAGCTGCCGGCGCTGATCGCGGGCATCCGGCCCGGGAACGAAGCCGACCTCGAGATCTGGCGCGGCCAGGGCACGCGCCACATCCCGGTCATCGTCGAGGAGCTGAAGGACAAGGCCAGCGTGACGCGCACCGGGGGCGGCGGCAAGGAGAGCGACAAGCTCGACGCGCTGGGCCTGTCGGTGCGCGAGCTGAGCGCCGCCGAGAAATCGCAGCTCCACACCACGGGGAGCGTGGTCATCACCGACACCGACGGGCCGTCGGCCGAAGCGGGCCTGCGCGCCGGCGAGGTCATCCTCGGCGCCAACCGCACGCGGGTGGGCTCGGTGGCCGAACTGCGCGAGGCCGTGCGCAAGGCAGGACGTTCGATCGCCCTGCTGGTGCAGAGCTACGATCCGTCGCAGGGCGTGAGCCAGCAGCGCATCGTCACCGTGCAGCTCGACTAGCGCGCGGCGCGCTGGGCAGGTCCCGGCGCGGCGGCCGACGCCTGCAGTGGCCGGCCCCGGACCAAAGGGGCCGGCCGCTTCGTGTATCCTAGAGTGCATGCAGGAGCGCTATGATCCGGCCGCCGTCGAGCGCGCCGCGCAGCACTATTGGGATTCGCATGGCACCTTCGCGGCACGCGAGAGCGCCGGCCGCGGCAAGTACTACTGCCTGTCGATGTTCCCGTATCCGTCGGGCCGGCTGCACATGGGCCACGTGCGCAACTACACGATCGGCGACGTGCTGGCGCGATTCATGCGCATGCAGGGGCTGAACGTGCTCCAGCCGATGGGCTGGGATGCCTTCGGGCTGCCGGCCGAGAATGCCGCGATCGCCAACGGCGTGCCGCCGGCGCGCTGGACGCGCGAGAACATCGCGTACATGAAGCAGCAGCTCAAGGCGCTCGGTTTCGGTCTCGACTGGAGCCGCGAGCTCGCCACCTGCGATCCGGACTACTACCGCTGGAACCAGTGGCTGTTCCTGCGCATGCGCGAGCGCGGCATCGCCTACAAGAAGACCGGTGTCGTCAACTGGGATCCGATCGACCAGACCGTGCTCGCCAACGAGCAGGTCATCGACGGGCGCGGCTGGCGCACCGGCGCGCTGGTCGAGAAGCGCGAGATCCCGATGTACTACCTGCGCATCACGGCCTACGCCGAGGAACTGCTCGGCGCGCTCGAGGGGCTCGAGGGCTGGCCCGAGCGCGTGCGCACGATGCAGGCGAACTGGATCGGGCGGAGCGAGGGTTGCGATGTCGCCTTTCCCTACGCCGACGATACGCGCGCGGCGCTCGGCGCCGACGGCGCGCTGAAGGTCTTCACGACCCGCGTCGACACGCTGTTCGGCGTCAGCTTCGTCGCCGTGTCGGCCGAGCATCCGGTGGCCACCGCAGCCGCGGCGCGCAGCCAGCCACTGGCAGCATTCGTTGCTGAATGCAAACACGGCAGCACGATGGAAGCCGATGTCGCGACGCTCGAGAAGCGCGGCATGGCCACCGGACTCCACGTGCTGCACCCGCTCACCGGCGAGCCGATCGAGGTGTGGGTCGCGAACTACGTGCTGATGAGCTACGGCGAGGGCGCGGTGATGGGCGTGCCGGCGCACGATGAGCGCGACTTCGAATTCGCGCAGCGAAATAATCTTGCGATGCCGACCGTGGTGCGGCCCGCGGGCGCGAGCTGGCAGCAGGTGGGCGCCGAATGGTTGCCCGAATACGCCGCGCACGGCATCACGATCAACTCCGGTGAATTCTCAGGACTCGATTTCGACGCGGCCGTCGACAAGATCGCCGCCGCCCTCGAGCAGCGCAAGCTCGG
>DATKLZ010000030.1:0-10752 GCA_035542135.1 Steroidobacteraceae bacterium
GCTGGCGCGCTCGATGGCATCCTCGACCTTCGAGCGGCGGCGCACGCCGGCCGTATCGACCAGCAGGAAGTCGCGCCCGTCGCGGTGGAACGGCACCATGATCGAATCGCGCGTCGTGCCCGGCTGGTCGCTGGCGATGACACGCTCCTCGCCGAGCAGGCGGTTGACCAGCGTCGACTTGCCGACGTTCGGCCGCCCGATGATGGCGACGCGGATCGCGCTGGTGTCCTCGGCGGGAGCGGGGCCTGCGACCAGCCCCTCGAGCGCCGCATCGATCAGTTCGCGGCAGCCCTGGCCGTGCGCGGCGGCGATCGCGTGCGGCGACCCCATGCCGAGCGACTGGAAATCGGCGGCCACGATGTCCTCGTCGAGCCCCTCGGACTTGTTGATCGCCAGCGTGACGGGCTTGCCGGCGCGGCGCAGCTCGTCGGCGACGTGGCGGTCCTGCGCGGTGAGACCGGCGCGCGCATCGGCGAGGAAGATGATGCGGTCGCTCTCGGCGAGCGCCTTCTCGGTCTGCGCGCGCATCTGCGCCTCGATCGCATTGGGCTTGTCGACCAGCCCGCCGGTGTCGATGAGCACGCAGGGCACGGCGCCGACGCGCGCGTAGCCGTACTGCCGGTCGCGCGTGACGCCGGGCAGGTCGGCGACGATCGCGTCGCGCGTGCGCGTCAGCGCATTGAACAGCGTCGACTTGCCGACATTCGGCCGGCCGACGATTGCCACGACGGGGAGCATGGTTTGATCACGCTACGGGCGTGCGCTCACTTCACGGGCGCGCGCCACGCTTCGATCGCCCCCTTGTCGGTCTGCACGATGACCAGGTTGCCGACGACCTGCGGCGCGGCGCTGATGCGCGCGCCGCCCTTGCTGCGCGCGACGAACGAGCCGTCATCGGCCTTCAGCCAGTGGATGACGCCCTGGTAGTCGGTCACCAGCACCCACTCGCCCTGCAACGCCGGCGCGGACAGCGAACGACGCTCCAGCGCCTTCTGGCGCCAGCGCTCGGCGCCGCTGGCACGATCGAGTCGCACCACGTCGCCCTCGGCCGTGGAGACGTAGACGCCAATCGCATCGGCGGCGAGCCCGCGGTAGCTGGAGATCTCGTGCGACCAGATCTCGCGGCCGGAATCGCGCGCCAGGCGCACCGCGTGGCCCTGGAAGGCCACTGCGAAAATGTCGTCGCCGTCGAGGGCCGCCGGCGAATCGATGTCGATCAGGCGCTGCAGCTCGCTGCTGCCGCGCGGCTGCCCGACGGCCACGTCCCACGCGGTCGTGCCGCCGGCCAGGGTCACGGCCATCAAGCGGCCGTTGTCGAAGCCCGCGAACACCAGGTCGCCGGACACCACGGGGCGGCTGGTGCCGCGCAACGACAGGCGCGGCACCTGCTGGTCGGTGACCCAGCGCTGCTTGCCGGTCGCGCTCTCGAGCGCGTAGAGCTTGCCATCGACGGTGCGGATCACGGCCAGTTCGGGCGTGATCACCGGCGCGGACAACAGTTCGGAATTCAGGTCGGCGCGCCAGCGTTCGGCGCCGTCAGCTGCGGCCAGCGCCACGACGGTGCCGCCGCTGCTGCAGACCAGCACGAGGCCACTGCCGGCCCCCGGCCCGCCCGACAGCGCCAGTTTCAACCGCTGCTGCCAGAGGCGCCGCCCGGTCGCCAGGTCGAGCGCGACGACCTCGCCATGCGGGCCGGCCGCGTAGACCCGGTTGCCATCGATCGCCGGGGCGAGCCCGAGCCGCAGCTTCGGTTCGCCCTTGCCCACCGTCGTGCTCCACACGCGCACCGGCTGGAACTGCGCGCTGATCTTCGCCAGCGGCGTCGGCTTGTCGTTCTTCTTCGTCTTCGAAGGCGAGTGCGAACAGGCGACGAGCGCCGCCAGCGCGGCGGTCATGGCCGCCAGGATCACGATGCGTCGGGTCATGGGAATCCTAGGAGTGCGTGAGCTCGTTGATCTTCAACGCGAGCAGGTCGTCACCGGAT
This sequence comes from Steroidobacteraceae bacterium, assembly GCA_035542135.1. Taxonomy (GTDB): domain Bacteria; phylum Pseudomonadota; class Gammaproteobacteria; order Steroidobacterales; family Steroidobacteraceae; genus FEN-1191. The sequence continues at coordinate 1,985 of DATKLZ010000030.1, forward strand.
CCGTTGCCGGATTGGGCGCCCTGCGCGCCCTGCGCTTCGCGATAGGCCTTGAGGGCACCGGCGCGATCACCCTTGGCGAGCAGCGCATCACCGCGCACCTCGGCGAAGCGGCCGGCGAAGGCGCCGGGCTCGACCGAGGCCAGCGTCGCCAGCGCGGCGTCGGGCTGGTGCTGTTCGATCTGCAGGCGGGCGATGCGCATCCGCACGATCAGCTCGAGCTCGTGGTCGGAGGTGGTATCGCCGACCTGCTGCAGGCGCTTCAGCGCACCGGCGAGGTCGTTGCCCTCGACCTGCATGCGGGCCGCGGCCAGTTGCCCCTGCTCGGCATAGCCGGTATGCGGATGTTCGGCGACCAGTTTGTCGGCGAGTGTCGCCACCGTCGCCTTGTCGTTCTTGCCGAAAGCCTGCACGAGATCGGCGTACTGCTTGCCGGCGGCGAGCAGCCCGGCCTCTTTGTGGGCCTGCCAGGCCTGGTAGCCCCATAGACCGGCGGCGGCGAGCGCCACGCCCGCGACCACCCAGGGGGCGTTCTGGCGCACCCAGCTGCGCACCAGCTCCCACTGTTCCTGCTCGTTCATGTACTCGTCCACGATTCCTCCTGCAGCATCTTTCCAACCCGCAGCGGCAATTCAGCCAACGGGCACTCGCTCTGACCGGCCTCGCGGCGCAATGGTTTCAAAGCCGCGACGCCCCGTTCCAGCTCGGCGTCGCCCAGGATCACCGCCAGGCAGGCACCGCTCCGGTCGGCGCGGCGGAATTGCGCCTTGAAATTGCCCGCCCCCAGGTTCATGTGCACGCCCTGCCCGGGCAGCGCCGCGCGCAGCTGTTCGGCCACGGCCAGCGCGCGCGCCTCGGCGCCGGCGCCGCTGGCGATCAGGTACACGGCCGGCGGCCTCAGCGCCGCGACCGTGCCCGCCTGGCGGATCAGCTCCACGACCCGCTCGATGCCGAGCGCGAAGCCGACCGCGGGCGTGGCCTCGCCGCCGAGCTGGCCGATCAGGCCGTCATAGCGGCCGCCGGAACAGACGGCGTCCTGCGCACCCAGCGCATCGGTGATCCACTCGAACACCGTGCGCGAATAATAGTCGAGTCCGCGCACCAGGCGCGGATTGATCGTGTATCCGATGCCGATGCCATCGAGCATGGCGCGGAGCGCGGCGAAATGCGCGCGCGACTCCTCGTCGAGGTAATCGGTCAGCACCGGCGCGCCGTCGATCAGCGCGCGCATCGCCGGATTCTTGCTGTCGAGGATGCGCAGCGGATTGCCCTGCAGGCGCCGCTGGCTGTCGCCGTCGAGTTCGCCCGCGTGCGCCTGGAAATAGGCCTGCAGCGCGCTGCGGTACCGAGCGCGCGCGGCGCTCGTGCCGAGCGAGTTGAGCACCAGCCGCACGCGGCTGACCCCGAGCCGCTCCCACAGCCGCGCGCCGAGCGCGATCAGCTCGGCATCGACATCGGGGCCGGCGAAGCCGACCGCCTCGACGCTGAACTGGTGGAACTGGCGAAAGCGCCCCGCCTGCGGCCGCTCGTGGCGGAACATCGGCCCGGCGGTCCACAGCTTCAGGCGCGCGCCGCGCAGCAGGCCATTCGAGATCAGCGCGCGCGCGATGCCCGCGGTCGCCTCCGGGCGCAGCGTGAGGCTGTCGCCGCCGGAGTCCTCGAAGGTATACATTTCCTTCTCGACGATGTCGGTGTACTCGCCGATCGAGCGCTTGAACAGCTCGGTGTGCTCGACCACCGGCACGCGGATTTCCTCGTAGCCGTAGTCGCGCAGCAGCCCGCCCAGCACCTGCTCGAGATGTTGCCAGGGCGCGATCTGCTGCGGCAGCACGTCGTTCATGCCGCGCACGGACTGCAGCGGGCGGCTCAATGCACACCCGTCACTTTGCCGCTCGCATCGAGCGTGAAGCGCACGCGCGCGCCGGGCGCCGCCTCGGGCAGGCTGACGCCCGCGCCCGCGAGGCTCACCGCCACGCCGGGCACGTTGCCGAGCACGAGGCGGAACGGCGGCACGCCGTTGAGCGTCTGCGTCGTGCCGGCGTGGCCAAAACCGAAATACAGCCGGTAGCCGCGCGCATCGTAGACCTCGGCCCAGCACTCGCTGCTGAACGCCAGCTCGAGCGCGCGCCGCGGCTGCGGCGGCTCGGCCGGCGCCATGGCCGCGGGCGCGGTCGATGGCGTCGCGGCCGCCGCGTCCACGGGCCTGCCGGCTGTCGCGTCGGGCGGCGCTGCGCCCGATGCGGCGGGGGACGTGGCGGACGGCGCGGCTGCACCGACCTGCGTGTGTTCCTCGGTCACCATCGTGTAAGACTGCGGCTTGGTGCGCATCGCCCACCACACGGCGCCGGCGACGCCCAGCACCAGGGCGGCGACGACGGCCGGCACCAGGCCAAGCTTCCGGCCATGCGCGTCCGCCTCGATGCGGTGCATGCCGGTGCGCGACAGGTCGGGGCGCAGCTCGGCATCCGGCCGCTGCGCGTAGAGGGCCTCGATCTCCGCCGGCGACTCGCCCACCAGCGTCGCAAAACGGCGCAGGAAGCCGCGCACGAATACCGCCGCGCCGATCGAGCGGTAATCGTCGGCCTCGAGCGCCACGATGGTGCTGCGGTCGAGGCGGAGCTTGTCGGCGACCTGGTCGACCGTCATTCCGGCGCGCGCGCGCGCGCGGGCCAGCCGCGCGCCGGCGGTATCGGCCTCCCTGGCGGCCGCATCGCTCATCGCCTAGGGCTTCTGGCCGGCAAGCGCGGCCACGGCGTGCGCCTGCTCGCTGTCGGGGAAGTCGGTCTGCAGCCGCCAGGCCATCTGCGCCGCGCTGATTGCGTCGGATTGCGCCCGCGCCGCGCGCCAGCCCAGCAGCAGCAGCTCGGGAGCGGGCGGATTCTTCTTCAGGAATGCGTTGACCCCGCCGAGCGCCTCGGCCGCGCGCTCGTGCTGCAGCCGCAGGTCCGCGAGCTGCACCGCAGCCTCGGCGTAGTCCGGCCGCACCTGCAGGGCCTGCAGGAACAGCGGCTCGGCCTCCGCGTCGCGCTTGGCGCCGCGCAGGCACACGCCGGCGTTCGTGTAGGCGGCCCAGGGCGTGCTGTACAGGCGGTTGCGCGCCGCTTCCTGGAAGCGCTTCACGCCCTCGTCGACGCGACCCGAGCCGCACAGGAACACGGCGTAGTTGTTCAGCTGCTCGGGGTCGCGCGGCGCCAGTGACAGCGCCTCGCGGTATTCGCCCTCGGCGCGCTTGTCGTCCCCGAGCCGCTGGTACAGCATCGCCAGCAGGCCGTGGATGCGCGGATCACGCGGCGATTGCCTGACCGCGCGCTCGAGCTTGTCCTTCGCGATCGGCAGGTTGTTCTGCTGCAGGTACGCGGCGCCGAGCTGCATGTTGGCGGCGCCGGCCGCGGCCGCGGAGGCCTCGCTCGTGGACACGCCGCCGGTGCCCGCGCAGCCCGACAGCGCCGTGGCAACGACAGCGACCGCCAACGTGTGCCAAACGTTCACGTAGACACCCGCGCGCCGAGGCGCGCCGTCGTGCGGTCCTGCACGCGCCCGACCAGCTGGCCGCAGGCCGCGTCGATGTCTTCGCCGCGCGTGCGCCGCACGGTCGCCATGACGCCGCGCTTCAGCAGTTCGTCGCGGAAGCGCCAGATGGCCGCATCGCTGGAGCGGCGGTATCGCGTGCCGGGAAACGGATTGAACGGGATCATGTTGACCTTCGCCGGCCGGCCGGCCAGCAGTTGCGCCAGCGCACGCGCCTGCGCGGGCGAATCATTGACGCCATCGAGCATCACGTATTCGAAGGTTACGCTGCGCCCGTTCTGTTCGTCGAGGTAATGCCAGCAGGCCGCGAGCAGCTCGGCGATCGGATGCAGGCGGTTGATCGGCACCAGCGTATCGCGCAGCGCGTCGTCGGCGGCATGGAGCGACACGGCGAGCGCCACGTTGCTCACTTCCGCGAGCTTGTAGATCTGCGGCACGAGCCCCGAGGTCGACAGCGTCACGCGCCGGCGCGACAGGTCGAAGCAGGCATCGTGCAGCAGGATCTGCGTCGCTGGCACCACGTTGCGGAAATTCGCCAGCGGCTCGCCCATGCCCATGAACACGACATTGGTCACGCGCCGCTCGCCGCCGGGTTCGAAGCCGAGTTCGCGGTGGGCAAGCCACACCTGGCCGACGATCTCGGCGGTGGTCAGGTTGCGGTTGAAGCCCTGCTGCGCGGTCGAGCAGAACGTGCAATCGAGCACGCAGCCCACCTGCGAGGAGATGCACAGCGTGCCGCGGTCGCTCTCCGGGATGAACACCATCTCGAAGGCCTGCGAGGCATCCGCACGCAGCAGCCACTTGCGCGTGCCGTCGGCGGACTGGCGCGCGAGCACGATCTCCGGCAGTTTCACTTCCGCCTGCGCGGCGAGCTGCGCGCGGAAATCCTTGGCCAGGTCGGTCATCGCGTCGAAATCGGCGACGCCGCGCTTGTACAGCCAGTGCTGCAGCTGGCGCGCGCGGAACGGACGCGAACCGGCCGCCTGCACCCAGGCCTCCAGTTCCGCTGGCGGGAGCCCGAGCAGGTTGACGCGCGTGTCCAAGGCGGTGCTCGCTGGCGATGCGGTGGTCAGCCGCGCGGGCAGATGTCCGTGCCGCTGAAGAAGAAGCTGATCTCGCGCGCCGCGGTCTCGGGCGCATCGGAGCCGTGCACCACGTTCGCCTCGATGCTCTGCGCCAGGTCGGCGCGGATCGTGCCGGGCGCGGCCTTCTTCGGGTCGGTGGCGCCCATGATGTCGCGGTTGCGCGCGATCGCGTTGTCGCCTTCGAGCACCTGGGCGATCACCGGACCGGAGGTCATGTAACGCACCAGGTCCTTGTAGAACGGGCGCTCGCGATGCACCTCGTAGAACGCCTCGGCCTGGGCGGTAGACAGGCGCAGCATGCGGGCCGCGACGATGCGGAGCCCCGCGCGCTCGAAGCGATGGTAGACATCGCCGATCAGGTTGCGGGCCACGCCGTCGGGCTTGACGATGGACAGGGTGCGCTCGAGCGCCATCAGCCGTACTCCTCTTTCAGACAAAACAGGCCAGTGAGTGAAACAGCCGGCAAGTCTAGCCGCTCAGGGCCTCATCCAGCAATCACATGACCGACGGAAGTACCGGAAGGGAAAGGTTTTTTAGACCGTGAAGCTCTCGCCGCAGCCGCACTCGGCCTTGACGTTGGGATTGGCGAACTGGAAGGACTCGTTCAGCCCCTTGCGGACGAAATCGACCCGGGTGCCATCGAGCATCGGGAAACTGGCGCTGTCGACGAACACCCGCACGCCCTGGTCCTCGAACACCAGGTCGTCGGGCCTTGCGGCATCGGCGTAATCGACGACGTAGCTGTAGCCGGAGCAGCCGGTGGTCTTGATGCCCAGCCGCAGCCCGATGCCGCGCCCCCGGCTGGCCAGGTGGCTGCGGACTCGGTCGGCGGCGGCGGCGGTCAATGAGATGCTCATCGGGCGTTCATCCTTCAGCCGGTCATTCTACCCTGCCCGGCCGCCTGCCGCTCCGCGGCACGCAGCACGGCGCGCAGGGCGTCCTCGATGACCAGGAGCCGGGTCAGGCGATCGGCGGGCAGGTTCATGTCCCGCGCCCAGTCCAGAGCCCCACCCAGGCCCGGATCGGGCCAGGTGCGCCCCGGCAGCCGAGCGGCCAGCCATTCGCACACCGCCAGGGTCTGCGGGCAGCCGTAGGCCTGGAAGCTGGCGCTGGCTATCCTGCCGTCGGCTGCCTTCAACATAAAACGCACCCAGGTGCCCGTTTCGCGCGCGCCGGCCTCGCCGCTCAGGCCCGCCGCGTCGATCGCATCCTGGGCGCGCGCGCCCAGCCGGCCGACTTCGCGGGCGACGGCGGCGATGGCGCGATCGATGTCGGCGGCGCTCGTGCCACGGCCCAGGCTGAAGCGCAACGCGCTCTGCGCGGTCTCGCGATCGCGCCCGAGCGCGCGCAGCACGTAGGAAGGCTCGTCGCTGTCCGAGTTGCAGGCCGAACCGCTCGCCAGCGCCAGCTCGGCGAGGCCGGAGCGCAGGCTCTCGCCCTCGATGCCCGCGAAGGACACGTTCAGCACGCCCGGCAGGCCATCGCGCGCCGGGCTGTTCAACAGCGCGCCGGGGAGCGAACCGATGCCGGCCCACAGGCGCGCGCGCAACTGCGCCAGCCGCGACGCCTCGGCCGGCAGGTGCCGCGCCGCCAGTTCGCAGGCGAGGCCGAAGCCGACGATCTGGTGCACGGCCAGCGTGCCGGAGCGCACGCCGCGCTCGTGTCCGCCGCCGAACATCAGCGGCTGCAGCGCGACGCGCCGCGAGGGCTCGACGTACAGCGCGCCGATGCCCTTGGGCCCGTACAGCTTGTGCGCCGTGAACGACAGCAGCGAGACGCCGAGCGCCTGCACGTCGATGGGGAGCTTGCCCGCCGACTGCGCCGCGTCGACGTGCAGCGCCGCGCCGTGCGCGCGGCACAGCGCACCGTAGGCGGCGATGTCCTGGATCGCGCCGGTCTCGTTGTTGGCGTGCATCAGCGAGACCAGCACGGTCTCGGGGCGCAGCGCGGCGCGCAACTGCCCCGGGGTCACGCGACCATCGTCGGCCGGCGCCAGCAGCGTCACGGCAAACCCCTCGCGCTCGAGCTGCCGGCACGGATCGAGCACCGCCTTGTGCTCGGTGCGCGCGCTGATCACGTGCACGGGCCCCGCGGCGCGCGCGCCGCGCGCGAGCCCGAGGATCGCGAGGTTGTTCGCCTCGGTGGCGCCGGAAGTGAAGATCACGTCGCCGGGACGGGCCCCGATCAGCGCGGCGACCTGCGCGCGCGCTGCCTCGACGCGCGCACGCGCCTCGCGGCCGTAGCGGTGCGTCGAGGCCGGATTGCCGAACACGCCCTCCGCGGTGAGGCACCCGGCCATGGCCTCGGCCACCAGCGGATCGACCGGCGTGGTGGCCGCGTAGTCGAGGTAGATCGTGTCCGCCTCGCGCCCGCTGCTCATGGCGCGCTCATGCCGGCCGCACCGGCTCGCCCGCGCGCCGGCGCCGCTGCTGCACGGCGGTGAGGAACCCCCGCAGGATGTTGACCTCGTTGTGGTCCAGCTCGGCGCGCTGGAACAGGCGGCGCAGGCGGTTGATCAGGTTGCTGCCGTTCTGCGTACGGTCGCGGAAATCGACCTCGTCGAGCACCGCCTCGAGGTGCTCGTACAGGCGCGCCAGCGTCGGCGCGTCGGCCAGCGGCTGCTCGCGCGCCGCGGCAGGCGCGAGGCCCGCGCCGCGCGCGCGCAGGATCTCGTAGGCGACCACCTGCACGGCCATCGCGAGGTTCAACGAGGCGTACGCGGCGCCGGTCGGGATGCGCAGCAGCGCATGCGCGGGCTGCAGGTCTTCATTGCTGAGGCCGCTGTGCTCGCCGCCGAACACGATCGCGACGGGCGCCGTGGCGCACTCGGCCACGGCGCGCGCGGCGGCTTCGCGCACGTCGAGCACGCGGTAGTAGTGATCGCGCTCGCGCGAGGTGCTGGCCAGCACCAGCGAGCAGCCCGCCAGCGCCTCGGCCAGCGTACCGGACACGCGCGCACGCGCGAGCACGTCGTCGGCGCCCGAGGCACGCGCCGTCGCGTCCGGATGCGGGAAATGCCGCGGCCGCACCAGCGCCAGCTCGGTCAGTTCCATGTTCTTCATGGCGCGCGCCGCGGCGCCGATGTTGCCCGGATGCGAGGTGTCGACGAGGACGAAGCGGATCGGCAGTGCCGTCATAAGGCTGCTATTCTAGTTGACTATGCATCCATTGCTGAACATCGCCGTGCGCGCCGCGCGGCGCGCCGGGGAAGTGATCGCGCGCAGCATCCCCCGGCTCGAGGGCATCGAGATCCACGCCAAGGACCGCCACGACTACGTCACCGAGGTCGACCGCGCCGCCGAGCAGGAGATCATCGGCATCATCCGCCAGCATTACCCGGCGCACGCGATCCTCGCCGAGGAGAGCGGCGCCAGCGGCGAGAACGAGGCGCGCTGGATCATCGACCCGCTCGATGGCACGACCAACTTCCTGCATGGGTTCCCCGTCTACGCGGTCTCGATCGCCTGCGAGGTGCGCGGCCGGCTCGAGGTCGCGACGGTGTACGATGTGCTGCGGCAGGAGCTGTTCACCGCCACGCGCGGTGTCGGCGCGCAGCTCGACAACCGCAAGATCCGCGTCAGCAAGCGCCGCTCGCTCGATGGGGCGCTGCTGGCCACCGGGTTTCCGTTCCGTGCCAATGTCGACCTCGACAATTACCTCCAGATGCTGCGCGTCGTGATGCCGCAGGTCGCGGGCGTGCGCCGGCCCGGCTCGGCCGCGCTCGACCTCGCCTACGTCGCCGCCGGGCGCGTCGATGGTTTCTGGGAACTGGGCCTCCAGCCCTGGGACACCGCCGCCGGCGCGCTGCTGATCACCGAGGCCGGCGGCCACATCAGCCGCATCAACGGCGAACCGTATGAGCACGGTGACGATGTCTGCGCCGGCACGCCGCGCGTGCACGCCGCACTGCTCGCGGCCTTCGCGCCGCTCGTCAGCGCGCCGACCGCTGGTGTAGAGTCGCGCACAACGCTGCGCGCCCGCGGCAAATAAGCAAACAAGGAAGCACCCCAGTGCTGAAGAAACTGCTGGCGACCAAACCCTTCGAACACCTGCAGGCCGAGCACCGCGACTCGCAGCTCAAGCGCGCGCTCGGGCCCTGGCAACTGACGCTGCTGGGCGTCGGCTGCACGATCGGCACCGGCATCTTCGTGCTGACCG
>DATKLZ010000031.1:0-3147 GCA_035542135.1 Steroidobacteraceae bacterium
CACGCAGCCCGAGAATTCCGCGGTCACCGAGCTGACCAGGAAATCGAGGAACTCCTGCTGCAGCGCCGGCGGCAGCGCCTGGCGCTCGGCTTCGAACGCCGCGTCGCGTTCGAAGTGGTTGCGGTTGCCGTCGGAGCGGAACTCCTGCAGCAGTTCGTCCCACTCGCGCTGCATCGGCGTGATGTCCAGCCGGTCGATGGCCGCGTAGTCGGTGCGGTAGAAGCGCGGCGCGAACAGCGCGGTCTCCGCGGCGCGGGCGGTCGTGTCGAGTGGCGTGTCGAGGGTCTGCGTGGCGCTCATCGGGCGTGTACCTCCGCCGCCGGCGCTGGCGCCGCGGCATCATCGAACAGTTGCATGAAAGGCCGTGAATTGCTCGGACCGAAGACCTCGAGCGGCACTTCCCGTCCGGTCTGCGGGTCGGCGAGCGACATGCGCCCGTCCGCCCAGCGTGTCAGCGTGAAGGCCGGGGCGGCGTCGATGTGCTCGTTGCGGCGCGTGCGCGCCATGCCGCGCAGTACCCCGCGCATGAAGCCGTTCGATTCCGGGGCGACGACGTGTATCAGGCGGTTGCCGTGGTCGACGTCGCGCACTTCGACCGCATGGTCGGCGCTGCGGTCGGTGAAGGTCAGGTGCAGTTCGGTCACGGCCGCCGCGGCCGGCGCCGCCGTGCGGCGCAGGTGCAGGAGCCTGGCGGCCGTCACGGTCGCGAGCGAGAACAGCACCAGCGCCCCCGCCCCGATCAGCACGCCCGCAGGGAGTGGCTGGGAGTGCGAGTGCGAGTGCGATGCCGCGGCGCTGTTCATGGGCGGATGCTGCTCATTCAGGCGGCGGCGGACGCCGCGGGGCCGTGCGTGGCGCGCGCGGGCGCCGCCACGCGCACGATGGCCGGCACGCCGGTCCCGGGCAGCGGGGCCGCCGCCGCGTTCGCGTTGCGCGCGTACGCGAGCAACGCGTCTCCGAGGAGCCGCGCGACGCGCGCCGCATCGGGAATGGCGCGCAGCGTCGGTTGCGGCTGCGCATAGTGGCCGGGACGCACGTGCGGCCAGTTGACCAGGTATCCGACGCGCTGGTGCTTCGGCAGCACCAGTGCGATCTCGCCGCTCCCGTCGCGCCGCAGGCTCGCCGCCGCCGACTGGACCTGCGCGAACGGCACGTTCAGCGACATCGGCAGCGCGATGCCGTGGCGGATCACGACGCGGTGGTCGGTGATGGTGTACACCGTCGCGCGCGCTCCGAACCAGGCGATCGCCAGCAGCACCAGCAGCACGGCGGCGCCGAGCAGCAAGGGCAGCGCCAGCGCGTGGCGCACGGCCTGGAAGTCGTGGCTGGCCGACCAGGCGCTCGAGGCCTGCCAGAGCGCGAGCAGCAGGAAGTACGCGCCGACCGGCACGACCCGCAGCGCGCGCCGCGCCAGCGGCCACCACAGCGGGCTGCCTTGCCACAGCAGGCGTTCGCCCGCGGGCAGTTCCTGCGGCAATCCGGCCACCGGTTCGTGCTCGTATTCGAACGCCTGGGCGGATGCGTTCACAGCACCGGCCCCAGGCGGGCGGGCTCGGCATACAGCGTGCCGCCGGCGTAATAGGCGCTGATGCGGTCTTCCTCGAGCCGCGTGACCTGGTCCGGATTGCCGAGGCCCGGCACCGTGGCGAACTGTCCGCCGAGGATCGAGCGCACCTGCACGCGGCGGCGCAGGCCGTCGATGCGCGCGAGCGCGATCGGCACCAGCGCGCGGCGGCCGGATTCGCCGACCGCCACTTCCAGGTAGCGGATCTGCGGTTCGGCCCGGTCGACCCAGACGTCGTGCACGGTGCCGGCCTTGCTGCCGTCGCCGCCGACCACGTCCATGCCGCGCGGATCCGGGTCGCGCGATTCGATCGCGAATTCGCTCGCCACGCGCATCGGCACGATGCGCGGATGCCCGTCGATCGTCAGGTCCGGCTCGTTGGCGCGCTGCGCGTACGCGGCGGGGCCGACGCCGTCGGCCATCGGGTTGCCGGTCGGCTCGAGCGGCGCGCCCGGCCACGGCTCGTAGGGGCGGGCGGCCAGGTCGCGCGCCGGTTCGGCGCGCGGCACCGTGACCTCGCCGCCGTTCGGCAGCCTGTAGGTCTTCGGTCCCGGCATCCGGGGGAATCCCTGGATGGGGGTGCGCGGGTTGGCGCGATCCGAATCGAGCGGATATCCCTCGCGCTTGTCTTCGCGCCGCAGGTAGACGATCAGGCCGAAGAAGAAGATCCAGAACACGTACAGCACGATCTGTGCGACGTCGATGTAGTCCGTGATGGCGCCGACTTTCATGGCAATCACTCCGTTTGAACCCAAGCCAGTTGTTGACCCGAATGAACCGCAACACCCAGGGCCGCGGCATCGCCGAGCCCGTCTCCGCGCGTGACGCCGACCAGCGGTCCCATGACCGCCAGCGCGACGAACAGCAGCAGAATCTCGAGTTGGTAGACGAATCCGTAGCCGACCGCCGGTCCGGTCAGCGCCGGGCCGAGCGCGCCGCCGTCGGCGAGCGCCGCGACGGCATCGCGCAGCGCGCCGCCCGCCGCCATGGCGATGCCGGCCGCGCCGGCCTGCACGGCGCCCCACGCGCCGAGCGCCAGGCCGCTGGCGCCGCGCTGCTCGCGCTCCATCGCCGCGGCGAGCGTGCCGACGCAGAACAGGCCGTTGCCGAAGCCGATCGCCGCGCCCCCGCAGCGGAACATCAGTGGCGACCCGAGCGGCGCCGAGGCGATCACGATCGCGAACGCGACCAGGCCGACCAGGATGCCGTAGGCGGCGAGGCGACAGGGATCGAAGCCGCGGGTCAGTGCGCGCGCCGCCAGGCCGAAGGCCAGCAGTGCGCCGGCGGCCAGCATCGCCGTGAGCGAGGTGGTCGCGGCCACCGACAGGTGCAGCACCGCGCCGCCGTAGGGCTCGAGGATGATGTCCTGCATGTTGAACGCGGCGGTGCCGAGGCTCACCGCCACGAGGAAGCGCACGGCGTGGCGCTGCGTCGAATAGTTCAGCCACGACTGCAGGAACGGTGGCGGCGGCGGTCCGGCGGTGCGCCCGGGATCGCGCGCCTCCTGCTTCCACAGCGCCACGGTGTTCAGCGCAAAGGTCATCAGCGCCGAGCCCTGCACCACCTGGATCAGCCGGAACTGG
>DATKLZ010000032.1:0-20137 GCA_035542135.1 Steroidobacteraceae bacterium
CCTGCTGTCGGAGTTCGCGATCCCCGAGCAGCTGCTGGTCGCCAGGGTGGGGCGCGCGCGCATGGTGTCGCCGTCGGCGCGCGAAGTCGACATGCCGATCGAATCGGGCTTCGTCGGCATGGTCGATCGCGAGCAGTTCGATGAATGGTTGCGCGAGCGCGCGCGGCAGGCCGGCTGCACGCGCGCGGACGGCGAATGCGAATCCGTCGCCTACGACGCCGCGGCGGCGGAATTCACCGTGCGTTATCGCGCCGGGCGCGTTGCCGCGCCGGCTTCCGTCGTGACCGTGCGTGCCCGTGCGGTGGTCGGGGCCGATGGCGCCGCCTCGCTCGTGGCGCGCCAGCGCATCCCGGGGTCCGGTCGCACCCGCTTCGTGGCGGCCTACCACGAGATCGTGCAGACGCCGGCGTCCACGGCGCCCGATCGTTGCGACGTGCACTACTGCGGGCAGGTCTCGCCCGATTTCTATGGCTGGGTATTCCCGCACGGCGCGACCACCAGCGTCGGCGTGGGCAGCGCGCGCCGGGGATTCTCGCTGCGCCATGCCACGCAGCTGCTGCGCGCGCGCACCGGCCTCGCCGGCGCGCCCACGCTGCGGCGCGAGGGCGCGCCGATCCCGCTGCGGCCGTTGCCGCGCTGGGATGACGGCGCCGGCACGGTGCTGTGCGGCGATGCCGCGGGCGTCGTCGCGCCCGCGTCGGGCGAGGGCATCTACTACGCCATGTACAGCGCCCGGCTCGCGGCCGAGGCGGTCGACGAATTCCTGCACTGCGGCGATGCGGCGGTGCTGCGCGCCGTGCGCCGCCGCTTCATGCGCGCGCACGGCCGCGTGTTCTGGGTGCTCGGGATGATGCAGTGGTTCTGGTATCGCTCCGATGCGCGGCGCGAGCGCTTCGTCAGCATCTGCCGCGATCCGGACGTGCAGCAACTGACCTGGCAGGCCTACCTGCACAAGAAGCTGGTGCGGGCGCGCCCGGCGGCGCATGCGCGCATCTTCTTCAAGGACCTCGCCCACCTGCTCGGGCTGGTGCGCGCATGAACGCCACGGCGCAATCGCTCCAGCGACCGATGCTCGCGGCCGCCGGCCTGGCGGCGGTGGTGGCGATGTTCGGCGTGCTGATGACCGACCTGGGGCCGTGGTACCAGAACCTGCGCATGCCGCCCTGGAAACCGGCGGATGCCTTGTTCGGTCCGGCCTGGACCCTGATCTTCGCCACCGCGGCGCTGGCTGGCGCGCACGGCTGGCGCGCGCTGCCCGGCCGGTCGGCGCGCCTCGCCCTGTGCGGATACTTCGCCGCGAATGCGGTGCTCAACGTGCTGTGGAGCGCGCTGTTCTTCCGCCTGCATCGGCCGGATTGGGCGCTGCTCGAGGTCGGGCTGCTGTGGCTGTCCATCGTCGTCCTGATGGTGACGCTGTGGCGGCCGACGCGGCGCGGCGCGCTGCTGCTGGTGCCTTACCTGGCGTGGGTGAGTTTTGCGGCGCTGCTCAACCTGGCGGTGGTGCGGTTGAATCCCGCTTGAGGCAGCACATCCATCGAATCGGCATGAATACCGGCGCGCGATCAGCAGGCGCCGACAACGAGAGGGGCAAGTCGGACATGAACAGCATGCAACGAACGACGGAAGCAGTGCGCGGCGCCCGGACCGCCGCCGATCCATCCGCCCAGCGCGCCGCGCACGGCCCGGCCGATGCGAACGCGCTGCCGGTCGTGCACCTGGGCGCCGGCGTCAAGGGCCTGGTGTCGCTCGCCTGCGCGATGGGCGGGGTGCTGCGCGACACGGTGTACGTGACCTTCGATGCATTGAGCGGCCGGTACGATCACTGACGCATGCCGGAATTCCTTTCCGGCACCCGGGCGCTGGACCTGGTGCTGGCATTCATCGCCATCGAGATCGCAGCGCTGGTAGTCTATAGGCTGGATCGTGGTGAGCCGCTCCTGCCCGCCGACGTGCTGGCGAACCTGCTGTCGGCCGCGGGACTGGTGGCGGCGGCGCGTGCGATGATGGCGGGCGCCTGGTGGGGGTACGCCGGGCTCGGCCTGCTGGGCGCGTTGTGCGCGCACCTCGTGGCGTTGCGCCTGCGGTGGCCGCGGACGGCCGCGCCGTCGTGATGATGGCGCCGCTGCCGGGCGCCGGGGCCTGTTCAGCGCGCGTTCAGCGCCCCTGCGGCACCCTCGATCGTGCCTGGTGTGTTTCGGCCCGTTATGACACGTACGACAATGGAGACGAACAGCATGGATAACCACAGCCTGGCGCGCCGCGCCATGTTGAAGTCGATCGCGATGGGGACTGCGGCGGTGCTGGCCCTCGGGCGGATTCCCGCGGCGGCGGCCGCTGCGGCCGCGGCGCTCGTGCCCTTGACCGACGCTGATCCCACCGCCAAGGCGCTCGGCTACGTGGACGACAGCAGCAAGGTCGTGGCGGCACAGAATCCGACGCACAAGCCCGAACAGAAGTGCAGCAACTGCCTGCAGTTCAAGGGCAAGGCGGGCGACGCGCGCGGCGGCTGCAACCTCTACCCCGGCAAGAGTGTCGCCGCGAACGGCTGGTGCCGCGGCTACGCGAAGAAGCCGACCGCGGGCTGAGCGCGGCCGCTACGGCGGCGTGACGCGCACGTCCTGGCCGCGCGCTGCGCGGCACCCCCAGACGACTCGGCCGGCGCGCGAACCCGTGTTCGCGCGCCGGCCGGGCGTGGCCGGGCTTACTTTCCGATCTGCTTGCTGACCGCGTTTTCCTGCTGGTTCAGCGTGCGCTGTTCCTGCTTGGTGATGTGGCCGCCGTTCTGGCTCGCCATGTCACGCTCTTCCTGGCGGATCTGCCGGTCTTCCTTGTGGAGCGCGCCCGCCTGCGCGTGCGTGAGTTCGCCTTCCTTCACTTCGTTGTGGATGCGGCGGTCCTGGTTCGCCAGGCGATGATTGACTTCCGCGCGGCGCGGATGCGCCTTCTGCCAGGCCGTTTCCGCGCTGGCCGTGGCCGAGAAGCAGGCCAGCGAAACGATGGCCGTGGCGGCGGTCAGGACGATGCGTGTCGACTTGAACATAACGACTCCTTTGGGGCGGTATTGCTGGGCACATTTCAGCCGGAATGCCGGCTCTACGGGTGTTAGCAACGTCACATCCCGTGCGACGCTGACCGACGTGAACGGAATGTAATCCGGTCAACGATCGGTCAAATCGGCCGTTGTCCACCGGTATGTCCGATACCGTCGCAGCCGCGATCGCCACCAATCGCTTTGGCCTCGGAGCCTGCCCGGGCGATCTGGCCCGCGTCGCCACCGATCCGCGCGGCGCGCTGCACGCCCAGCTGGCCGGCGCGGCCCCATTGCTGCCGGGAGCGAACCTGCCCGACAGCGCCGAGGTCGTCGAACGCATGGCGGAGTTGCGCCTGGAGCGGGCGCAGTCCCGGCAGCGCGCTGCCAGTGAATCAGACGATACCGCGGCCGCGCCGCCACCCGCGGTGCAAAAGCTCGGCGCGTTGCTGCGTCCCATGTATATCGATGACGCCGCGGCCCGCGTGCGTGCCGGCGTCACCACCGACCGGCCGATGCTCGAACGGCTGGTGCATTTCTGGAGCAATCACTTCGCCGTCTCGGTCGACAAGCAGGCCGTGCTCGGACTGGCCGGTGCGTTCGAGCGCGAAGCGATACGCCCGCACGTGCTCGGCTCGTTCCGCGAACTGCTGCTGGCGGTCGAGCGGCATCCGGCCATGCTGCTGTACCTCGACAATGTCCAGTCCGTGGGCCCGAACTCCGACGCCGCGCGCAAGTTGTCGCGACGCGCTCTTGCCGGGCGCGCTCCACGACGCAAGGCCGGCATCAACGAAAACCTGGCGCGCGAGATCCTCGAGCTGCACACGCTCGGCGTGGACGGCGGCTACAGCCAGGCGGATGTGACCGAGTTCGCGAAGGTGTTGAGCGGCTGGTCGATCGGCGGCGGAACGGGCCGCCTGCGCGGAGGGGATCCGGGCCGCTTCTATTTTCGCGAGGCGCTGCACGAGCCGGGCAGCCGCCACCTGCTCGGCCGCAGCTACCGCGATGCCGGCGAGTCGCAAGGCGTGGCCGTGTTGCAGGATCTGGCGGGCGCCGGCGCCACGGCGCAGCACATCGCCACCAAGCTGTGCCGGCACTTCATCGCCGACGACCCACCGCCGGCGGCCGTCGCGCGCGTCGCGCGGACCTTTCTCGACACCTCGGGCGACCTGCCCAGCGTGTACCGCGCGCTCGTCGATGCGCCGGAGTCGTGGGCGGAACCCTTGTCGAAGTACAAGACGCCCTCGGACTACATCTATTCAACCTACCGCGCCCTGCAGTTGCCCGTGGCCGAAGGGGCGAAGGCGCTGGCGCCGTTCGAGCTGCTCGGGCAGCGCAATTTTTCACCGGGCTCACCGGCGGGCTGGCCGGACCGCGCCGCGGATTGGGACGGCTCCGCCGCCCTGCTCAAGCGCCTCGAATGGGCCGACCAGCTCGGCCAGCGCATCGGTTCGCGCATCGCCGCGGCGGAGCGGGCGACGCAGGTACTGGGCGCCACGCTGAGCGAGCACACGCGCGTCGCGGTGGCGCGCGCCGAAAGCGGCATGCAGGCCCTGACGTTGCTGCTGGCCAGCCCGGAATTCATGCGCCGCTGAGCCCCGATCACGACGCAACGGAGCCCCCATGACACACATGACCCGACGTCGCTTCCTCGGCCATGGCCTCGCCGGCGCGGGGGCGCTCGCCGCGGGCGCCCTGGCGGGTGGCGGACTGTGGACCACGCGCCTCGCCTTCGGCGCGCCGGCCTCCGCCGGCGACGGGCGCGTCGTGTTCATCATCCTGCGCGGCGCACTCGATGGGCTCAGTGCAGTGCCGCCCTATGGCGATCCAGCCTACGCCGCGCTGCGCGGGCCGCTGGCGGTGCCGCCGCCGGGCTCCAAGGACGGCGGCCTGCAACTCGACCACCTGTTCGCGCTGCATCCTTCGCTGGCATTCATGCACGAGTGTTTTGCGGGCGGCGAGCTCGCGGTGCTGCATGCCGCCGCGACGCCGTACCGCGAGCGATCGCATTTCGATGGACAGGACGTGCTCGAAAGCGGCATGGTCCGGCCGCACGCTTCGGAAAGCGGCTGGCTCAACCGCGCGCTGGCGCTGCGCGACACACGGCCGGCGCGGCTGGGCATTGCGCTCGGTGCCAACGTGCCGCTGGTGATGCGCGGACCCGCCGACGTGGCATCGTGGGCACCGTCGAAGCTGGCCAGCCTCAGCGAGGACACCCTGCAACGCGTTGCCGATCTGTACGCCAGCGATCCGCTGCTGGCGCAACGCCTCGCCGATGCGCTCGCCAGCGATGCGATCGCCGCAGAGGCGCAATCGCAGGCGGCGTCGCCGGCGGATGCGATGATGCCGGCGATGGCCGGCGATCAGGCGGCCAGCGGCGCCCCGGCGGCCGCCGGGGCGCAGCGGGGTGGCGCGGCGCGCTACCTCGAGACGGTGCGTGCGCTGGCGGGCTTCCTGCGTCGCGATGACGGTCCGCGCGTCGCGGTCATGGAGACCAGTGGCTGGGATACGCATGCCAACGAAGGCGGCGCGCAGGGCCAGCTGGCGACGCGGCTCGCCGCGCTCGATGCCGGGCTGCGTGAAATGCGCACCGCGCTCGGCCCGGCCTGGAGCAGGACCGCCGTGCTGCTGGCCACCGAGTTCGGAAGAACGGCGGCCAGCAACGGCACGCGCGGCACCGACCACGGCACCGGTTCGGCCGCCTGGCTGCTGGGCGGCGCGGTCGCGGGCGGGCGCGTGCTGGCGGACTGGCCGGGTCTCGGCGCCGGCTCGCTGTACGAGGGTCGCGATCTGCGGCCGACGCTCGACCTGCGCTCGGCCATGAAGGAAGTGCTGCACGTGCAGCTCGAACTGTCGGACCGCGAACTGGACACGGCCGTGTTTCCGGACAGCGCCGCCGCGCCGCGGCTGCAGGGGCTGTTGCGCGCGTAACGGCCCGACAGGCCGCCTCTGGTAACATCGTCCGCATGATGGACGGACGCGTCGCGCTGGTGACGGGCGGCGGCCGCGGCATCGGCCGCGAGGCGGCACTGCTGCTGGCGCAGGCGGGCGCACGCGTCATGATCGTCGCGCGCAGCGCCGCCGAACTCGCCTCCGTCGGGCTCGAGTATGTCGCGGCCGACCTCGGCACGCCCGAGGGCTGTGCGCAGGCCGTCGAGGCGACGGAAAGGCGCCTCGGGCCGATCGACCTGCTGGTCGTCAACCACGGCATCGGATCGGCGCACGAGCGGCTCGTGTGGGAGCAGGACCCCGCGACCTGGCGCGAGACGATGCGCATCAATCTCGATGGGCCGTTCGAGCTGGCGCGCCTGGCCGTCGGCGGGATGTGCCAGCGTGGCTTCGGCCGCCTGGTGTTCACCAGTTCCACCGCCGGCGAGAAGGCGGAGCGATCCGGCAGCGCCTACACCGCCTCGAAGCATGGCCTCATCGGCTTGGCTCGCGCC
This sequence comes from Steroidobacteraceae bacterium, assembly GCA_035542135.1. Lineage (GTDB taxonomy): Bacteria > Pseudomonadota > Gammaproteobacteria > Steroidobacterales > Steroidobacteraceae > FEN-1191. The sequence continues at coordinate 6,472 of DATKLZ010000032.1, forward strand.
GTGGCGCAGGACGCGGGCCCGTTCGGCGTCACGTCCAATGCCGTGCTGCCCGGGTGGGTGCGCACCGAGATGGCGGAGCGATCGGCGCGCGCGGAAGCCGAGAGGCGCGGCACCAGCGTCGAGCAGGTGTGGCGCGAGCGGGCGGCGATCTATCCGCAGAACCGGGTGCTCGAGCCCCGCGAGGTCGCGCAGGTGATCGCGTTCCTGTGCAGCGACGCGGCCGGCGGCGTGAACGGCGAGGCCATCACCGTGGCGCTCGGCGGCCTGTGGTAGAGCTCGTCGCGCCGAACTGCCACGCCTGCGAGATCCGCATCGCCGACCTCGACATGCATGGCAGCCCCGAGGCGGCGGCGCAGGCGCTCGGGATCGCATTTCCCCCGCAGCTCGCGCGTGCCGTGCCCAGGCGCCGCATGGAATTCCTCGCCGGCCGCTGGTGCGCGCGGCGGGCGCTGCAGGCGGCGGGCTTCGCCGGCACCGCCGAGCTGCCGATCAACGCGCGGCGCGGTCCGGTGTGGCCCGCGGGATTCGTCGGGTCGATCGCGCACGGGGCCGACACGGCCTGGGCGGTGGCCGCATCGCAGTCGCACCACCGCGCGCTCGGCATCGACCTCGAGCGGCTGGTCACGCCCGCGGCCGCGGCGGAGCTGTCCGCCTCGGTGCTGTTGCCCGCCGAGCTCGAGCGGGCGCGGGCGGCGCGTCTCGGCTTCGAGCTGTTCCTTGGCCTGGCCTTCTCCGCGAAGGAGACGCTGTATAAATGCCTCAATCCGCTCACCGGCGCGGCGTTCGACTTCCTCGAGGTGGAAATCGTGGAGCTGTCGCCCGGCAGCGGTGTGCTGCGCGTCGAGTTGCGCACCCACCTGTCCGCCAGCATCAGGGCCGGCGAGCAGTTCGAGGTGCGTTTTCGCATCGGCTCCGAGATCCGCACCAGCACGAACCTGGCGGCCTAGGCCCGCGCCCGCATCGGCGCCCGCGTCGACTCAGGTCGAGAACCGCGGAGCGTGGTGCTGCGTGAGGAACACGGCATCGTTGTCGCACAGCTGGAAATCGAGCGCGGGATGCACGGCAGCGCCGTCGCGTCCGCGCGTGCAGACCTGCTCGGTCGCGACGAGGTGCATGCCGGCCCGCGGCGCCGCCAGCCGGCTCGCCCCGGCGGCCGCGCGAAACACGATCTCGCACGCGTCGCTGTGCGCGAGCGCCGCGCGCTGCGCGCATTCGAGCGCCAGCGTCCAGTTCTCCACGGTGGGACGTTGCAGCCAGATGCCGGCGATGCGCGCCTGCAGCGCGACCACCGCGAGCGCGAATTCGCCGACCGGGCCGGATGCGTCCGCGATCGAGAAGCACAGCACCTGCGCCCCGGGGCAGCCGCGCAGGTACTCGAAGAACGCCGCGCTGCGCTGGGCGTTCGAACAGTCCGGCACGAGGGTGCAGGCGTGGCCATCGTCGCCGCGGCGACGCGGCCACAGCGACCACGACAGGTTGCGCAGGTAGCGCGGCGCCAGCCGCCAGTTGCGCTGCTGGTGATGCGCGATCTGCCGCAGCGGGCGCAGCGGCCGCGCCCACGACCAGGCCGTGCCGATCGGGGTGAAGCCGAGTGCCGGCAGGATCTCGAGCGCCGCCTGCGCGCCGCCGATCGACAACTGGAAGTCGAACTGCTCGGCCATGTGCTGGTGCAGGAATACGCCGGCGCCGGGTTCGTCCGGGGCGGCCATCCAGTCGATCAGGTGCACGCCCGCGAGCCCGTCGACGGTGACGGGCCAGAGGCCCGCGTGGGCCACGATGCGGCCCTGGCTCTCCACCACGTAGGAACGGGGGCGGGCGAAGTCGGGGCGCGGCGACCAGAATTTCCACTGCAGCATGGCGCGATCGACGAACGCGAGCGGGGCGCGCGACTCGAACGCGCTCGCGGCGAGCACCTGCAGCTGCAGCGCGTCATCCGGCGTCGTCGGCCTGAATTGCGGGCTCATCGCGTCATCCATTCGATGCACAGGTCGTACAGCTGTCCGCGATCCTCGCGGCAGGTGAAGCCGCGGTCGGCCCCGGGCAGGTGCGCGACCGCCAGCCGGCCGTTCGTGCGCAACGGCGGCAGCATGGACCAGAACTGGCGCGCATGGTTGAACTCGCGCGCGGTGGCGCCGCCCGAGTAGACGTGCAGCATGCGCACGCCGCGGTCGGCCAGGACCTGGATCGCCGCCGCGAACGCGTGGCGGTCGCGCGCGAGCCTGCCCGCGGCGCGCCCCTCGCTATCATCCGGCCGCCCCGATCCGGAAAACACCAGCGCGCGTGCGCAGCGGCGCAGCCAGTAGCCGCCGGTGCGGAATGCCGGACCGTTGATCGAGACGAGGCCCGCGACGCGTTCGTCCTCCGCCGCCACGCGAACGATCGCGTCCAGGTCGGCGTTTACGCCGAGCAGCACGAAGCGCCGCTGCGGATCCGGGCGCGCCAGGAAATCGAGTGCGTCGCACACGTCGTTGACGGCGGCCGCATCGTCGGTCTCGCCCGCCGGGCGCTCGCCGCTGTCGCCGCAGCCACCGAGGTCGAAGCGCAGCGATTGGAGGCCCCGTTCGCGTGCCGCGCGCGCGAGCTCGACGGTGAGGCGCCGCGGGGCGGCGCCCTGCAGCAGCGCGGAACGCGGCATCACCAGCAGCGGCAGCGCGTCGTCGGCGGCCGTGGCGGCGGCCGTAGCGGTGGGCGTGGCGAGCACTCCGGCGAGCGTGCCGGTGCGGCCGAATTGCACCGCCCGCTCGCTCATGGCGCCTCCAGCGCGGCTGCGGCCGCATCGAGCGAGCGGGCGATGACCGCGGCCGGGCCCGCGGCCGAGGCGAGGACTTCGCGCAGGTCGGTAAACGCCAGGTTGCGGCGCAGGTCGGCAGGGAAGCGGTAGCCGAGCAGGTCTTCGTGCCCGGCGGGCGCGGGCCGGCGGCGTCCGAGCTGGCGGCGGTGCTGCGCCTCGAGCGCGGCCATGAATTCCGCGCCACGTTCGACCGGATCCCACAGCACCAGCCGGTGCACCGCCCGGTGCACCGTCGCGAGCGCGGTCGCGGCGAGCAGCGCGCCGACGCGCACGCCGGCGACGGCGATCCCGCCGGTGCCGGCGAGGCCCGCCAGTTCCTCGAGGGCCAGGTCGACATCTCGCAGCCAGCGCAGGAACTGTCCGCGGCCGATGTCGCCGGCGGATTCGCCGGTCGCGCTGAAATCGAAGCACAGCACGTGGCGGCCATTCGCCGCCAGCCGGCGCGCGAGCACCGACAGCGCGGCGCTGCTGCCGGCGTGCTCGTGCGCGATCGACGGGCACAGCAGCACCGCCGGGCCGGGCGCAGCCGCCACGCGCGGCGCGTGGTAGCGCGCGTACAGCGGCCGCTTCGGATCGCCGAAAAAGAAGGGTGTCATGCCGCGCCACCGCCGCCGTTGGCGGCCTGCAGCCGCGCGGCCAGTTGCGCCAGGTTCTCGCTGATCATCAGGCTGGCGTCCAGCCGCCGGCCGGTGCGCACCCGGACGCGGACCACGACCTCGTTCGCGCCCAGTGGATCGCCGCCGAGCTCGAAGAAATTGTCCTGCCGGCCCACCGCGGGCACGCCGAGCGTGTCGCGCCACAGGCTCGCGAGCAGCAGTTCGGCCGGCGAGCGCGGCGCGTCGGCGCCGCCGGGCGCGCTGCGCGAGAGCCGATCGCGCGCGAGCGCGCCGCCGCTGCGGGGCAGGGCGCCGGCGGCGATGACCGTCGCGGGGATCAGCGCCTCGCTGCCGACGCCACGCAATGCGCGCCGCATCTCGATGGCGGAGGGCGCGGCGCCGTTGCGGGGAACGACGAAGGCCACGGGCCGCGCATCGGCGGCACGCGGTTCCGGGAACACCAGCGCGACCTCGGCGATGCCCGGGAGCTTCGCCAGCGCCGTCTCGGCCTGATCGAGCGGCGAGTCCGCCGCGGCGCGCTGCGCCGCGTCCTGGCGGAACGGATCGGGCAGCGCCTTGAGGTGGATCTTGCCGTTGTCGGTCAGCGGCAGTTGCTGCAGCTCGACGAACCAGCCCGGCACCATGTATTCCGGCAGCGCCTCGCGCAGCCGGCCGCGCAGGTCCTGCGCGTCGCAGCGTGCGCCGTCGCGCAGCGTGTAGTAGGCCACCAGGTGCGCGTCGCCCGGCTCGCGCTCGCGCACGACGACCACGCACTGGCGGATCTCGCGCAGCCGCGCCAGCGCATGCTGCACGTCGCCGAGCTCGATGCGGTAGCCGCGCACCTTGACCTGGAAGTCGTTGCGGCCGACGTATTCGATGCGGCCGTCCTGCCGCAGCCGCACGACATCACCGGTGCGGTAGATCAGGCCCTGCCCGGTGAAGGGATTCGGCGCGAAGCGCTCGCGCGTCAGGTCCTCGCGCGCAAGGTAACCGTGCGTCACGCCATCGCCGCCGATCCACAGTTCGCCGAGGCTCCCCCACGGCACCCAGGCCTGGTGCGCATCGAGCACATAGGTCTGCGTGTTGCCGATCGGCTTGCCGATCGTCACCTCGTGCGAGCTCACGCGGTCGATCGTCGACCACACCGTCGTCTCGGTCGGCCCGTACATGTTCCACAACGCGCCGAGGCGAGTGCGCAGCGTGTCGGCCAGGTCGGGCGGCAGCGCTTCGCCGCCGCACAGCCCGGTCAATGCCGGATCGCCCGGCCAGCCCGACATCAGCAGAAGCCGCCACGTCGAGGGCGTGGCCTGCAGCACGTTGATGCGCTGGTCGGCCAGCGCCTGCGCCAGCGCCGGCCCGTCGACGACGGTCGCGCGATCGGCGATCACCGTGGTCGCGCCGCTGACCAGCGGCAGCCACAGTTCGAGCTCGGCGATGTCGAAGGACAGCGTCGTCACCGCCAGCAGGCGCCGGTCGGCCGGGAAGCCGGGCAACTGCGTGCGCATCGTCGTCAGGAAGTTGTTCAGCGACCGGTGTGGCACCTGCACGCCCTTCGGTCTGCCGGTCGATCCGGAGGTGTAGATCACGTACGCCAGGTCTTCGGAATCGCGTCGCGCGAAGTCGGTGAACGTGCCGCCGGCGGTGATCGCGCGCACGTCGATGCAGCGCGGCCGCGCGCTGAACTTGTCGAGCGCCAGCGGCCGATCGGCCAGGATCAGCTTCATGCCGGAATGCTCGATCATGTAGTCGAGCCGCTCCTCCGGATAGGCCGGATCGAGCGGCACGAACGCGCCCCCGGCGCGCCACACGCCGAGCAGCACCGCGACGAGGTCGGCGGAGCGCTCCAGCATCACGCCGACCAGCGACTGCGGGCCGGCGCCGGCGTCGACGAGGGCGCGGGCCACCTCGCCCGATCGCGCCCACAGCGCGCCGTAGCTGAGCCGCACGCTGTTCCACTCGACCGCGATCTTGTCCGGCGTGGCCTGCACGCTGCGCGCGACCAGCTGGTCCACGCACAGCGCGCGCTCGAACGGCATCTGCGTCTGGTTCAGTGCGCGGTCCATCTGCTCGACCTGCGATGGCGGCACCAGCGCGAGCTCCAGCACCTTGCGCTCCGGCTGCTGGCCGATCGAGCGCAGCAGGCACTCGAACTGCTCGAGCCGCCGGTGCACCTGCGCCGCGTCGAACAGGCTGTCGTTGTAGGCGCACTCGAGCACCAGCGTGCCGTGCTCGACGACCGCGTTGACCTGCAGCTCGTATTCCTCGCACAGGCGCGGATTGAAGAAATGCGTGGCGCGCAGTTCGCCGTAGCTGAAATGAGGCTGCTCGAATCCCGCGTCGAAACCGAAGGCCACGGCGATGCAGCTGCCGCGCGCCGGATCGAACTTGAGGCCGAGCGCGCGGCTCAGGTCGGGCAACGCGACCCACTGGTTGTCGTAGGCGGCGAAGAACCGGTCGCGCGTGCGCTGTGCGTAGCTGGCGAAGGTGTCATCGTCCTCGACGGTGCAGCGGATCGGCAGCGTGCGCGTGTCGTTGCCGAGCAGCCGGCGCTTGCCGGCGGCGAGCTGGCCCGGCGTCGGCACGCCGACGATGAAGTCGCGCTGCCCGGACAGGCGCGCGATGTACAGCGTGAACGCCGCCAGCAGCGTCACGAACGCGCTGGTGCCCTGCCGCGCGCCGACCGCCTTGATGAGCTCGTACACGGCGGGGTCGAGCTTGTAGTCCTCGCGCCGCGACTCGTAGCGGCGCACGTGCGGCCGCGGCCGGTCGGTCGCCAGGTCGAGCACCGGCACGCCGTCGGCGAACACCTTCTTCCAGTGATCGACCAGCGCGCCCGCATCGCGCTCGCGCGCGATCGTCTCCGCCTGCGATTCAACCAGCGGGTCGGCCGGCGGCAGGCTGGTCTCGCGGCGCCCGGCGACGAGATCGCCGTACAGCGCCGGCAGCTCCGTCAGGATGATGTTCAGCGACCAGCCGTCGACGACGGCGGCGTGGCAGTTGAAGGCGAGCACCTGGCCCTCGCCGCCGCGATCGAATAGCGTGGCGCGGAACAGCGGGCCTTCCGTCAGGTCGAAGCGATGCGCCATCTCGGCGCGGATGCACTGCTCGTAGTGCGCCTGGCGCTGCTCCGCGGTCCCGCCTTCGATGCGCACGATCGGCAGTTCGAACGGGATGCGCTCCCGGATGCACAGCTGGCGCCCGTCGGCGCTGAAGTGGCTGCGCAGCGATGCGTGGCGCTGCAGCAGGTTCAGCAGCGCCGAGTACAGCACGTCGCCGTCGGGGCGCTCGGGGAACAGGATCGAGATGCACTGGTTGTAGGCCAGCGACAGCGCCGGATCGAGCATCGCGTTGGCGAACACCGCCTGCTGCGCGCGGCTGCTGGCGATGCGCCGTTCGGTGCCGAACAGCTGGGCGGGGGCGAAGGTCGCGCGGCCGGTACTCATCGGGGGCAGCCTCGATGCAGGCCCGCTCAGCGTTCGATGAGTTCGTAGCGACGGGCGGCTGCGTCGTAGGCAACCCACTCCTGTCCATGGCCGACGTTCGCACGGAATGCGCCGGCGGCCGGCGGTTGCGCGCGCTGGCCGCGCAGCAACGGCGTCTTGCCGTGGCCAGCGCCGTTGCCCGCGCCGGCGGCCGGCGCCGCTTCGCCCCGGGCGGGGGCCGTGGCCGCGAGCGGCAGCGGCGCGCCATGGGCGCTGGCGGCCAATTCGGGCACCAGTTGCTCGAGGTGGCGTTGGTGCTGGGCGACCAGCGCCTGCAGGATCTGCAATTGCGCGCGCAACGACTGGGCGTCGTCGAACGCGAGCGTCATCGCCGGCGAGGGCATCGCGGCGCCGTTGGCCGTCGCGCTGGCGGGCGCCGCGTGCAGCGCGGGCGGCACGGAAGCGGCGACCGGCGCTGCCGCGGCCATGGCCACCGGCAACGCGGCGGGCGCGGGCGCGCGCAGGTGCTGCAGCTTGTCGGGCGCGGCCGTCGCCAGGATGTGGGCGGCCAGTGCCGGCAGGGTGTTGAGGCGCTGCATCAGGTCACGCAGCGCCACCGACACGCCGAACAGTTTTCCGATCTGCACGCCGATCTGCATCAGCAGGAGCGAATCGAAGCCCAGTTCGACGAAGGTCGATTCCGACGACTGGATCGACAGCCCCGAATACTCCCCGAACAGCTGGCCCAGTTGCGCGACCAACGCGGATTTCTCGTCCAGCGCGCCCGCGCCGGCGGCCGTGCCGTTCAGCGCGGCGGCGGCGTGCGCGGCCGCGCCATTCACCGCGCCGTGTGCGGCCGCGGGCGCAGCGGCCGCCGCCGCCGGCGCCGCGAGCTGCGCCACCGGCACCGCATGGCTTGCCGCGGTGGGAATTTCCGGCACGCGCCCTTCGGAAAACCGGAACTGCTTGTGCGTGAATGGATAGCTGGTGACCAGCGGCACCTTGCGCCCCGGGGCCCAGATGCGCTCCCACGGCAGCTCGATGCCTGCGCACCACAGGCGCGCGAGCGCGGAACCCACCCCGCCGATTTCCGCCAGCGGCGCCGGGCTGTCGGCCAGCATGGCCACGGCGATGCGTTCGTCGGCGCCCTTGTCGGTGCTGGCGAAGTGCTGCACGGCCAGGCTCGACAGCGTCGTGCGCGGGCCGCACTCGAGGAACACGTTGGCCCCCAGGGCGAGCGCCTTGAACACCGCCGGCGAGAACTTCACCGTGGCGCGCAGGTGCCCGGCCCAGTACTCGGGGTTGGTCGCATCGGCGTCCGTCATGGCTTCGCCGGTCACGGTCGAAATGATCGGCAACTGCGGCGCGCTCAACTTCACGCCGCGCACGATGTCGAGGAACGGCGCGACCACCGGCTCCATCATCGCCGAATGGAAGGCGTGCGAGGTGTGCAGCGGGCGGCAGGGAATGTTCGCCGCCTCGAGCCTCGCCTGCACGCGGGCGATCTGCTCGAAGTCTCCGGCGAGCACGCTGTGCACCGGGCCGTTGACCGAGGCGACGTCGACCGGCTCGCCGGCCGCGGCCAGCACCGCGGCCACCGCGCCGCGCGCCGAGAGCATGCGGCCGCGCGGCAGGTCGGCCATCAGCCGGCCGCGCGCGGCGATCAGGCGCACGGCATCCTCGAGGCTGAACACGCCGGCCAGGTGCGCGGCGACGAACTCGCCGATGCTGTGGCCGATCATGTAGTCGGGCCTGAGGCCGAAATCGAGCAGCATGCGGCCGAGCGACACCTCGATCGCGAACAGCGCCGGCTGCGTGAAGCGCGTGTTCTCGAGCGTCTCGACGTTCGCGTCGTCGAAGATGAAGGCCTTGAAATCGAGCCCCATCTCTGCGCTCAGCAACTCGCACACCCGCGAGAACGTGGCGCGGAATTCGGGGATCGACTCGTACAGGCTCCGGCCCATGCCGATGTACTGCGCGCCCTGGCCGGGGAACATGAACACCGTGCGGGGCTCGTCGATCGCGCGCTGCGCCGGCTGGACCAGCAGGTCGTCATCCGGCAGCTGGCTCAGCCGCACGCGCGCGCCGCGGAACGCAAAACGCGCGCGGCCGGCCTGCAGCGTGTGCGCGACATCGCGCGGCCAGTAGCGCTCGGCGGTCAGCGACTGCAGCAGCGCATCGCGCTGCGCGATGGTGCGCGCCGACACCGGCCACAGTTCGAACGGCCGTTCCGGGCCCGCCTCGTCATTGAGCGTGGGCGGCGGCGCTTCCTCGACGATGACGTGCGAGTTCGTGCCGCCGATGCCGAAGGAGCTGATGCCGGCGCGGCGCAGCGGTTCGCCGCGCGGCCAGTCCATCGTCTTCGCCACGATGTAGAACGGCGAGTTCTCGATCTCGAGCCCGGGGTTCGGGCTCTGGAAATGCACCGTGCCCGGAATCACCGTATGCCGCAGCGCCATCGCGGTCTTGATCAGGCTCGCCACGCCCGCCGCGGCGGTGGTGTGGCCGATGTTGCTCTTGACCGAGCCGAGGCCACAGTACTGCAACCGGGACGGATCGGCGCGCGTCGCGAACGCCTGGCGCAGCCCCTCCATCTCGATCGGATCGCCGATCGGCGTCGCGGTGCCGTGCGCCTCGAGGAACTGCAGCGTGCCGGCATCGACGCCGGCGTCGGCGAGCGCGTCGCGGATGCACGCGGCCTGGCCGTTGACGCTCGGCGCCGAGAACGAACCCTTGTCGCCGCCGTCGCTGTTGATCGCGCCGCCCTTGATGACCGCGAAGATCGTGTTGCCATCGCGGATCGCATCCTCGACGCGCTTCAACACCACCATGCCGGCGCCGTCGGTGAAGTTCGTGCCTTCCGCGTTCCTGTCGAACGGCCGGCAGTGCCCATCCGAGCTGAATACGCCGCCTTCCTGGAAGTAGTAGCCCTCGGGCGTGGGGAAATGCACCGATGAACCGCCGGCCAGCGCCATGTCGCACTCGTGCATGCGCAGGCTCTTGCAGGCCATGATGACCGCGACCAGCGAAGTCGAGCAGGCGGTGTGCACGCTGACGGCCGGACCCTTCAGGTTCAGCTTGTGCGCGATGCGCATCGCCACGTAGTCCTTCTCGTTTCCCGTCATGATCGAGAAACGCCCGGCGCGCCGCTCGGCGGTCGGGAACGGCGCGATCTCCGCGCGGTAGTAGCTGTTGTCCTCGGTGCCGGCGTATACGGCCACGCGTTCGGTCATGCGCCCGGGCGCCTCGCCCGCATGCTCGAGCGCATGCCACGACACTTCGAGCAGCACGCGCTGCTGCGGATCGATGAGCTTGGCCTCGGCCGGATTGATGCCGAAGAACTCGGCGTCGAGCCCGTAGGGATCGTCGATCAGCCCGGCCGCGCGCACGTAGCGCGGGTCGTTGCGCATCTCGGCCGGCACCTCGGGGCTGAGCGTCGCATCATCGAGGATCGTGATCGTGTCGCGGCCGTCGAGCAGGTTCTTCCAGAACTCCTCCAGGTTGCGCGCGCCGGGGAAGCGGCAGGCCATGCCGATGATCGCGACGTCGTGGTTCTCGCGGATCGTCTTCGACGGCCTGGCGGCGCGCGACTTCGAAGCCGTGGCGGTGGCCTTGGCCGGCGGCGCGGCGGCGCCCTCGACGAGGAAGCGCAGCAGGAGTCGCAGCGTCGGGTACTCGAACACCCGGATCACCGGCACCCTGATGCCGAACTGCTGGTTCAGGCGCGCGACGAACTGGTTGGCGGCCAGCGAGGTGCCGCCCAGGTCGGCGAAGCCGCGGTCCATCTCGACGTCCGTGACCTTCAGGACGTCCTTCCACAGTTCGATGACCGCGCCGACTTGTTCCTTTGAGATCATCTTCGCTTACCGTTGCAGACAGGGCGGCCTGGCAACAGGCCTGCCATCCCCGGGAGAAAGGTCGAGATCAGGCCAATATAGCGCATGGGGCCAGCGATCGCCCGGGCGTTTTTTGCAGTGCATGATTATGGGAAGTGAGCTGTCGTCGGACGCCTTCAAACCCTGCAATTGTGACGACTTACGTCATGTCGTGGCTGTGCGCCGCGTCGCGGTCCGCAAGCCCGGGAACAGGGGCCAGGCCTTGGTCACTGGCTCCGGGCGCGGTCTATACTGCGCGCCCGCGGGGACGACCATCAGAACAACAGGGGAACGCCTTGACACTCTCAACGCTCGACATCGCCATCATCGTCATCTATGCCGTGGGCATTTTCTCGCTCGCCCAGTGGGTCTCGCGCGAGAAGGGCACGCACCAGAAGGACGCGCAGGACTACTTCCTCGCCAGCCGCGCGCTGCCGTGGTGGGCCATCGGCACCTCGCTGATCGCCGCGAACATCTCGGCCGAGCAGATCATCGGCATGTCCGGCTCCGGCTACGTGATCGGCCTGGGCATCGCCTCCTACGAGTGGATGGCCGCGTTGACGCTGCTGATCGTCGGCAAGTACTTCGTGCCGATCTTCCTCAAGAACTCGATCTACACGATGCCCGAGTTCCTCGAGCGCCGCTTCAGCACCACGGTGCGCACCGTGATGGCGATCTTCTGGCTCGGCGTCTATGTGTTCGTGAACCTCGTGTCGATCCTGTGGCTCGGCGCCACCGCGGTGAGCACGGTCACCGGCGTCGATGTGCAGACCGCATTGATCGCGCTCGGCGTGTTCGCCGGCATCTACGCGCTGTACGGCGGACTGAAGGCGGTCGCGCTGACCGACATCGTGCAGGTGTCGCTCCTGGTGCTCGGCGGCCTGATCATCAGCTTCATCGCGCTGAACAAGGTGAGCGGCGGCGCCGGCGTGGTCGCCGGCTTCCACGCGCTGACGACGAATTTCCCCGAGAAATTCCACATGATCCTGCCGAAGAGCAACCCCAACTACAAGGACCTGCCGGGACTGTCGGTGCTGCTCGGCGGCATGTGGGTCATGAACGTGTCGTACTGGGGCTTCAACCAGTACATCATCCAGCGCGCGCTCGGCGCCAAGGACATCCGCGAGGCGCAGAAGGGCATCGTGCTCGCCTCGTTCCTGAAATTGCTGATGCCGGTGATCATCGTGCTGCCGGGCATCGCGGCCGTCGCGCTCGCGCCGAACCTGCCCAAGCCCGACCAGGCCTATCCGCACCTGATGGCGATGCTCCCCTCGGGCATCCTCGGCCTCGTGTTCGCCGCGCTGATCGCCGCGATCGTCGCCTCGCTCGGTTCCAAGATCAATTCGATCGCGACGATCTTCACGATGGACGTGTACCGGCCGATGAAGCCGCAGACCTCGCAGCAGAAGCTGGTGCTGGTCGGCCGCCTGACGGCGGTCACGGCGCTGGTCATCGCGATCATCTCCGCCAAGCCGCTGCTCGGCAGCTTCGACCAGGCCTTCCAGTACATCCAGGAATTCACCGGCTTCTTCACGCCCGGCATCTGCGTGATCTTCCTGCTCGGCATGTTCTGGGATCGCTGCACCGCCGCCGGCGCGCTCGTCGCAGCCGTCGGATCCGCGGTGCTGTCGCTGGCGCTGAAGTACGCGTGGCCCTCGCTCCCGTTCATGGATCGCGTCGGACTCGTGTTCGTGCTGTGCCTCGCGCTGGCCGCCGTGATCTCGCTCGCGCAGCCGAAGCGCGAAGCGGCGCTGCGCGTTGATCTCGAGAACATCGACTACTCGACCAGCGCCGGCTTCAACATCGGCGCGGCCGCGGTGATCGCGATCCTCATCGCGCTGTACGGGTTGTGGTGGTAGCCGGCGCGGCGGGCAAGACGCATGGCCGCTGAGTCCATCGGCTATGCGGCGGCGTTCCTGACGACGGTCTCGTTCCTGCCGCAGGTGATCAAGGTGTGGCGGTCGCGCAGCACGCGCGACATCTCGCTGGCCACCTACGGCATGTTCACGCTGGGAGCGGCGCTGTGGCTGGCGTACGGCCTGGTCATCCAGGCGATGCCGGTGATCATCGCGAACTCGGTGACCGTCGTGCTGGCGGCGGCAGTGCTGGTGGCAAAGCTCCGCTTCGGCGGCGGGTAGGCGGGCCGCCGGCTGCGATGGCCGGCCCGGGCGCGGATCCGATCCGCGATCCGGACTTGGCGTCACACCGGGTTGGCGGCTTCGATATAACCCTCCTGTTCAGCGCGGTTGACCGCATCGATCGCCTTGCGCAGCGCCGTGTGCAGTTGTTGATCCTGCCCGGCCTGCATGAAGCGGCTCGCCACATGCCGGAGCTGTTCCAGCAATGCGACCCGCGCATGCGTGTAGCACAGCGCCTGGTGAACGAAGTCCGGGTCACGATCCGTGCCGGACTTCGCCTTCGCTGCCGCCAGCGCCCGGCTGAATTGCTCCGGGGTGAGGGTCAGCATGTGGGGCTCCGGCTCCGTGGGCTGCGCGGATGAGCCCGCTGCCGGATTGCCCTCGTGGCCCCTGAGCGCGGCATCCATGATGTCGGTGGTCGTGATGATGCCGAGCAGATGATCTTGCGCATCGACCACGGCCAGGGCGTGCACGCCGTGCTGCGCCATCAGCTGCGCCGCGGCCTCCACCGGCTGGTGCGGTTGAACGGTCAGCACGGGCCGCCGCACGAGTGCGCCCACCTTCAGGCGTTCATTGAGATAGGCAATCGGGGATTTGCTGCCCTTGGGCAGGAACAGCTCCAGCTTCATGACGTCCGCGGAGCTGAGCATGCCGACCACTTTTCCCTGGTCCAGCACCGGCAGGTGGTGAACCGGGTAACCCGCGAAGAGCCGCAACACCTCGCCGGCCGGATCGCCGACATCCACGGTCAATACCGAGGTCGTCATGAGACGATTGACTGGGTCCGTGGAATGCACGCGAATCCTCCCGCTCGGCACGCACGCCGTTCAATCCGGCGCCATGC
>DATKLZ010000033.1:0-20293 GCA_035542135.1 Steroidobacteraceae bacterium
GGTGAACCGCCAGCAGGTGCGCGAGCGCGTGGTGCGCGAGCGCGTGGCAGAGTGCGGCATCCCGGTCGTGTACCTGAACCTGTACGGCGGCCAGGATGAGCTGGTGTTCGACGGCAATTCCTTCGTCATGGACGCGCGCGGCGAACTGGCGATGCGCGCGCCGGCCTACACCGAGGACCTGTACCGCGTGCAGTTCGAACGGCGCGATGGCCGCGCCGTGCCGCTCGCCGGCCCGATCGCGCCGGAGCTCAGCGTCGAGGCCAGCGTCTACCAGGCGCTGGTGCTGGGCGTGCGCGACTACGTGCACAAGCACGGCTTCCCGGGCGTCGTCATGGGCCTATCGGGCGGCGTCGACTCGGCGCTCACGCTCGCGATCGCAGTGGATGCGCTTGGACCAGAGCGCGTGCAGGCAGTCATGATGCCCTCGCGCTACACCTCGCAGATGAGCATCGAGGACGCGACCGCGCAGGCGCGTGTCCTCGGCGTGAAGATCAGCACGATCCCGATCGAAGGCATGTTCGAGGCTACGCTGTCGGCGCTATCGGCCGAGTTCGCCGGCCGCGCGCCCGACACCACGGAGGAGAACATCCAGGCGCGCACGCGCGGCCTCCTGCTGATGGCGATCTCGAACAAGACCGGGCGCATGCTGCTGACCACCGGCAACAAGAGCGAGATGGCGGTGGGCTACGCGACGCTCTACGGCGACATGAACGGCGGCTTCGCGCCGATCAAGGATTGCAGCAAGCAGCTGGTCTATCGGCTCGCGAACTACCGCAATTCGCTGGCGCCGGCCGGAGCGCCGGTGATTCCGGCGCGCGTCATCGAGCGCGAGCCGAGCGCGGAGCTGCGCCACGGCCAGAAGGACACCGACTCGCTCCCGCCGTACGCCGTGCTCGATCCGATCCTCGAGGCCTTCATCGAGGAGGACCTGTCGGTCGACGAGATCTGCGCGCGCGGCTTCGAGCGTGCCGTCGTCACGCGGATCCTGAACATGGTCCAGCGCAACGAGTACAAGCGGCGACAGGCGCCCCCGGGCGTGCGCGTGAGCCGCCGGGCATTCGGGCGCGATTGGCGCTACCCGATCACGAGCGGGTATCGGCGGTAGCGCCCGTCAGCCACGCGCAGCGTCTGTCCCGATGCTGGCGGCCGCGCCTCCAGAGCGAGGCGGACCTTGCCGCTCGCTGCCGGAACGGCTTGTCGTGGCAACGAAGAGCACAGCGTCGCACCGCGTTCCGGCGACGCTCGCGGCAAGGCGGCCGCCAATGCATCGCGACAGACGCTGCGCGTGGCTGACGGGCGTAAACGCCTGCAACGGATCGCCATCGGGCAGCACGCGCGCTCGCGCGGACCGTGCAGTCGTCGGTCCGCGCGCAGGCGGCGCCACCGCTCGTGACTTGTGTGTTGTCGGGTGGCGAAGCGCGGCCCAGCCGCGCGCCTGTGCTCCGCCTGGTCAACCGTTGTTCCACCGGCGCCGCGCGCGGCGGGTCGCGCGAGTGTCGCCGCTGCACGCGGCAGTCCTGAATTCCGCCGTCGTTGCACAGCGGCGCACCCGACAACACAAGGCACGAGCGGCGACGCTGCGGGCGCGCTGAACTGCGATCTATCAGGTCCGCGCGAGCGCGCGTACTACCAGAAATGCCACCATGAATGCCGGCGCTCGCCGTGCCGGCTGTCTTCGTGGTAGTTGGCCTGGTAGACCTGCTCGACGTTGTTCTGCAGGTCCTTCATGCCCAGGCGCTTGTAGCACTCGATCATGATCTCGAGCGCATCCTGCACGGCCGGGGCGCCGTCGTACTGCTCGATCGTGCGCTGCGCGCGCTGCGCCGCCGCGTCGTAGGCGCCGCGCTTGAGGTAGTAGCGGGCGACGTTGATCTGGTACTGCGCGAGGCGGTTGCGCAGGTAGACCAGGCGCCGTTGCGCATCGTGCGCGTACTCGCTCTTCGGGAACTGCTTGACCACGGTGGTGAAGGCCGTGATCGACGAGGCCAGCGATTCTGGCGGGCGCTTGGCCATGTCGACGCCGAACCAGCGCTCGAAGGCCCACGGCGTGCGCTCGTAGTCGATCAGGCCCTTCATGTACCAGGCGTAGTCGATGCGCGGGTGGGTCGGATTCTCGCGCAGGAACTGCTCGGCCGCGTCGGTGGCCGTTTCGTTCTCGCCCTTGCGGTAGTAGACGTAGATCAGGTCGAGCCGTGCCTGGCGCGCCTGGTCCGTGAACGGGAAACGGGCGGTCAGGGCCTCGTAGTTGCGGACGGCCTGCTCGTAGTCGCCGTTGTTGAGCGCCTTGTGCGCGTCCTTGTAGAGGCCCTCGGCGGTGAAGCGGTTGAGGTCGCGCTTCTTGCCGTGGTGCGCGCAGCCGGTCAATGCGGCGGCCAGCACCAACAGCATGACAGCCAGCAGGCGGCCCGGCGAGGCCGGCGCGGCGGTGGCAGGGCGGCGGGATGACCCGGGAGCGAAGACCATGCTGACTGCCACGTTGTACCCTGCGACGCGAAAGCGCCAGTATAGCGAATAAACCCGACGCAGCTGCGACCACGACATGCCCGCCAAGTTCCGCCTCCACGAGCTCGAATTGCCCGCTTCGGCGGCGGGCGCGCGCTTCGACGTGGCGCTGGCCGCAGCGCTCCCGCAGTACTCGCGCGCGCGGTTGCAGCAATGGATCAAGGCCGGCGCAGCGCTGCTCGATGGCCGCGTGGTGGCGCCGCGGGAACGCCTGCACGGTGGCGAGCGGGTGCGCGTGCAGGCGGAATTCACGGCGGATGCGGCCATCGCCCCCGAGCCGATCGCGCTGCGCATCGTGCACGAGGACGAGGCGCTGCTGGTGATCGACAAGCCCGCCGGGCTGGTCGTGCATCCGGGCGCCGGGAACCCCGCCCATACGCTGCAGAACGCGTTGCTGGCGCACGATCCGGCGCTGGCGCTGGTGCCGCGCGCCGGGCTCATCCATCGGCTCGACAAGGACACCAGCGGCCTGCTGGTCGTCGCGCGCACGCCCGAGTCGCACCACGCGCTGGTCGGCATGCTGCAGCGGCGCCAGATCGCGCGCGGCTACCTGGCGCTGTGCTACGGGCAGCCCACCGCCGGCGGGACGATCGACGAGCCGATCGGCCGGCACCGCTCGGTGCGCACGCGCATGGCGGTGCGGCGCGACGGGCGCGAGGCGGTCACGCACTATCGCATCGAGGAGCGGTTCCGCGGCCTGACGCTGCTGCGCGTGCAGCTCGAGACCGGCCGCACGCACCAGATCCGCGTGCACCTCGCGCACATCGGCCTGCCGATCGTCGGTGATCCGGTCTATGGCGGACGGCGGCGGCTGGTCGCCGGCGCCGGCGAGGCGCTGCAGTCGGCGTTGCGGCGCTTTCGCCGGCAGGCGCTGCATGCGCAGCGCCTGGCCTTCGATCATCCGGTGACCGGCCGCCATCACACCTTCGAAGCCCCGCTCCCGGCCGATTTCCGCCAGCTGCTGGAGGCGCTGCGCGCCGATGCCGACGAACGCGGGGAAGGGCCGTCATGAACCCCGGCTTCCTGGCGGCGAGCTGGCGGGCGCCGGGCGCGGTGCGCGCCGGGTGCACGCTGCGCACGGGCGGTTCGAGCGCGGCGCCCTATGCCAGCCTCAATCTCGGCGATCACGTCGGCGATGATCCGGCTGCCGTGGAGCGCAATCGCTCGCAGCTGCGCGCGGTGCTGCGCCTGCCGTCCGAGCCGCTGTGGCTGCAGCAGGTGCACGGCACCGGCGTGCTCGAGGCCGATGCGCCGGGTGCGGCCGGCCGCGCCGTGCAGGCCGACGCCGCGGTGACGCGCCAGGCCGGCCGCGTGCTGGCGATCCTGGTGGCCGATTGCATGCCGGTGCTGTTCGCCAGCGCCGATGGCACGGTGCTCGCCGCGGCGCATGCCGGCTGGCGGGGCCTGTGCGGCGGGGTGCTCGAGTCGACCGTGCACGCGATGCGCGTCGAGCCGCGCGGCCTGCACGCCTGGCTGGGTCCCGCGATCGGCGTGCGGCATTTCGAGGTGGGCGAGGAGGTGCGCGCGGCCTTCGTCGCGCACGATGCGGGCGCGGCCGCAGCCTTCGCCGCCAACGCGCGCGGCCGCTGGCAGTGCGACCTCGGCGCGCTGGCGCGGCAGCGGCTCGCCGCGCTCGGCGTCACGCAGGTGACGGCTGCCGATGTGTGCACGTACAGCGACGCCGCCCGCTGCTATTCCTACCGTCGCGACGGGCGCACCGGGCGCATGGCGGCGCTACTGTGGCGCCCGGGCACCACGGATTGACGTGCGTGCTACAGTGATCGACGCATGCCGACATTGATCTGGATCCTGCTCGCGACCTTGTTCGGCGGCCTGCTCAGCGCGGCGCTGGCGGGCCTGTTCCTGCTGCTCCCGGAGACGCGCCGCGCGCACCTGCTGCCGCACCTGATCAGCTTCGCCACCGGCGCGATGCTCGCGGCGGCATTGCTCGGATTGCTGCCCGAGGCCGTGGCCCAGGTCGGCCCGGAGCGCATCCAGGCCATCGGCGCGGCGCTGCTGGGCGGCATCGCGCTGTTCTTCGTGCTGGAGAAATTCGTGCTCTGGCGCCATTGCCACACCGAGGACTGCGAGAGCCACCACGTGCCCGACGGCAAGCACCGCGACCGCGCGGCCGGCTGGATCGTGCTGATCGGCGATGGCGTGCATAACGGATTCGACGGCGTGCTGATCGCCGCGGCCTTCCTCACCGACGTGCGGCTCGGCATCCTGGCGACGATCGCGATCACGGCGCACGAGATCCCGCAGGAGCTGGGCGACCTGGCCGTGCTGCTGCATGCCGGCATGAAGCCGGCGCGTGCGCTCCTGTTCAACACCGCGAGCAGCCTGACCTCGATCCTCGGCGGCCTGGCCGGCTACTACGCGCTGCGCGGCTCGCTCGAGGTGCTGCCGTACGCGATCTCGGTCGCGGCCGCCTCGCTGATCTACGTGGCCGTCGCCGACCTGATCCCCGGCCTCCACCGGCGCGTCGACCCGGCCGGCAGCGCGATGCAGGTCGTGCTGATCAGCGCCGGGATCGCGGCCATCTGGGTGGCGGAAGTCGCGCTGGGCGCTTGAAAAGACGCCTGCGGGCCCCCACAACCGGATCAACGGAATAGCCGCATCCCGGGGCCGCGCCAACTATGCGAATGGACAAGCTCACGAGCCGCTTCCAGGCGGCCCTCGCCGACGCACAGTCGCTGTGCGTGGGGCGCGATCACCAGTTCATCGAGCCCGCGCACGTCATGCTGGCCCTGCTCGATTCGCAGGGCGGCGGCGTCGCGCCGCTCCTGCAGAAGGCGGGCGCCGACGTCGGCAAGCTCCGTGCGCTGCTCGGCAGCGCGCTCGACCGGCTGCCGAAGGTCGAGGGCACGCCCGGCGAGGTGCACGTCTCGAACGACCTGAACCGCCTGCTCAATGTCACCGACAAGCTGGCGCAGCAGCGCGGCGACCAGTACATCTCGAGCGAGCTGTTCGTGCTCGCCGGCTTCGAGGACAAGAACACGCTGGCCAGGGCCTTCAAGGATGCCCGCGTGCACAAGGCCGCGGT
Organism: Steroidobacteraceae bacterium; assembly: GCA_035542135.1. Classification (GTDB taxonomy): domain Bacteria; phylum Pseudomonadota; class Gammaproteobacteria; order Steroidobacterales; family Steroidobacteraceae; genus FEN-1191. The sequence continues at coordinate 5,549 of DATKLZ010000033.1, forward strand.
CGAGCGCGCGATCGAGGAGCTGCGCGGCGGCGAGTCCGTGAAGGACCCGGCTGCCGAGGAACAGCGCCAGTCGCTCGAGAAATACACCGTCGACCTGACCGCGCGCGCCGCCAGCGGCAAGCTCGACCCGGTGATCGGGCGCGACGACGAGATCCGCCGCACGATCCAGGTGCTGCAGCGGCGCACCAAGAACAACCCGGTGCTGATCGGCGAGCCGGGCGTGGGCAAGACGGCCATCGTCGAAGGTCTCGCGCAGCGCATCGTCAACGGCGAGGTGCCGGAGGGCCTGAGGAACAAGCGCATCCTGGCGCTCGACATGGGCGCGCTGATCGCAGGCGCGAAATTCCGCGGTGAATTCGAGGAGCGGCTCAAGGCCGTGCTGACCGACCTCGCCAAGCAGGAAGGGCAGGTGATCCTGTTCGTCGACGAGCTGCACACCGTGGTCGGCGCCGGCAAGGCCGAGGGCGCGATGGACGCAGGCAACATGCTCAAGCCGGCGCTGGCGCGCGGCGAGCTGCATTGCGTCGGCGCCACGACGCTCGACGAATACCGCAAGTACATCGAGAAGGATGCCGCGCTCGAGCGCCGCTTCCAGAAGGTGCTGGTCAACGAGCCGACGGTGGAAGACACGATCGCGATCCTGCGCGGCCTGCAGGAGCGCTACGAGGTGCACCATGGCGTCGACATCACCGACCCGGCGATTGTCGCCGCGGCGACGCTCTCGCACCGCTACATCGCCGACCGGCAGCTGCCCGACAAGGCGATCGACCTGATCGACGAGGCCGCGGCGCGCATCCGCATGGAGATCGATTCCAAGCCCGAGGCGCTCGATCGGCTCGACCGCCGCATCATCCAGCTCAAGATCGAGCAGATGGCGCTCAAGAAAGAGCAGGACGAAGCCACGAAGAAGCGCCTCGCCGCGCTCGAAGAGACGCTCGCCGGGCTCGAGAAGGAGGCCGCCGACCTCGAGGAGATCTGGAAGGCCGAGAAGGCCACGCTCCAGGGGGGCGCTGCGATCAAGGAAGAGCTCGAGAAGGTGAAGCTCGAGATCGAGTCCGCGCGCCGCAAGGGCGACCTGGGCAAGGTCGCCGAGCTGCAGTACGGCAGGATCCCCGCGCTCGAGAAGCGCCTGGCCGAGGCGCAAGCCGCCGAGAGCCGCGACACGCAGCTGGTGCGCAACAAGGTCACCGAGGAAGAGATTGCCGAGGTGGTTTCGAAGTGGACCGGCATCCCGGTCGCGAAGATGCTCGAGGGCGAGAAGGAGAAGCTCCTGCGCATGGAAGAGGCGCTGGCGAAGCGCGTCGTCGGCCAGGAAGAGGCGGTACGCATCGTCTCGAACGCGATCCGCCGCTCGCGCGCCGGCCTCGCCGACCCGCGCCGGCCGAATGGGTCGTTCCTGTTCCTCGGGCCCACCGGCGTCGGCAAGACCGAGCTGTGCAAGGCGCTGGCCGAATTCCTCTTCGACACCGAAGAGGCGATGGTGCGCATCGACATGTCCGAGTTCATGGAGAAGCACTCGGTCGCGCGCCTGATCGGCGCGCCCCCCGGCGACGTGGGCTACGAAGAGGGCGGTTACCTCACCGAGGCGGTGCGTCGCCGCCCGTACGCGGTGATCCTGCTCGATGAGGTCGAGAAGGCGCACCCGGACGTCTTCAACGTGCTGCTGCAGGTGCTCGATGACGGCCGGCTGACCGACGGGCAGGGCCGCACCGTCGATTTCCGCAACACCGTGGTCATCATGACCTCGAACCTCGGTTCGAACGTGATCCACGAGTACGCCGGCGAGGGCAACTACCAGCGCATGAAGAACGCGGTCATGGAAATCGTGCAGCAGAACTTCAAGCCGGAGTTCATCAACCGCATCGACGACATCGTCGTGTTCCATCCGCTGGGCACCGAGCAGATCCGCGCGATCGTCGAGATCCAGTTGGCGCTGCTGCGCCGCCGCCTGCTCGAGCGCGACATGGAGCTCACGCTCGACGATGCCGCGCGCGACTCGATCGCCGAAGCGGGGTTCGACCCGGTGTATGGCGCGCGGCCGCTCAAGCGCGCGATCCAGCAGCAGATCGAGAACCCGCTCGCGCAGCGGATCCTGGCCGGCACCTTCATGCCGGGTGACCGCATCCGCGTCGGGGTCCGGGACGGCACGCTGACCTTCGCCAAGGCGGCCTGAGACGACATTCGGCTCGCGCCACGTCCTATAATCGTGGTCGAGCCTGGCAGGGAGGGTTCATGCCTTTCTACGAATACGAATGCACCGCGTGCAAGTACTACACCGAGGTGCTGCAGAAGATCAGCGACAAGCCGCTCAGGAAATGCCCGTCCTGCGGAAAGGGGGGCTTCAAGCGTCTGGTGTCCGCGCCCGTTTTCCGGCTCAAGGGTTCCGGCTGGTACGAGACCGATTTCAAGTCGGAGAAGGAAAAGCAGCGCAATCTCGCTGGCGCGGAACGCGACGAGGCTGCGCCCGCCGAGGCCGGCGCCAAGAGCGATGACAAGGCGGCGGCCAAGCCGGGCGCCGAGGCCGGCAGCGCCAAGACCGAACCCGCGACCAAGGCGGGCAAGGCCGTGCCAGTGGCCACCGGCGGGGCCGCGGGCAAGTCCAGCCGCGGCAAGGCCAGGCCGGCCGTGAAATCCGCCGCGCGCCGAGGCGCGAAGCGGCCGGCCAGGGCCGCGGCCCGCGGGAGAGGACGTCGGTGAACCGCGCCCAGGTGGTGCAGCGCGCGCGCATCATGCGTGCGCTGCGACGCTACCTGATCAACGGGCTGCTGATCTGGGTGCCCGTGCTGGTCACGGTGCTGGTGGTGCGCTTCATCCTGCAGCTGATGGACCAGACGCTGCTGGTGCTGCCGCGCGCGCTGCGGCCGGACGCGCTGCTGGGGCTCCATGTGCCGGGGCTCGGGGCCGTGCTGGGCCTGCTGATCGTGCTGCTGACCGGCCTGCTGGTCACGAATTTCATCGGCCGCACGCTGGTCGCGATCGGCGAGGAGCTGCTCGAGCGCATCCCGTTCGTGCGCGCCCTGTACAGCGGCGTGAAGAGCTTCTCCGAGACCGTGCTGTCGAATTCCGGCAATTCCTTCAAGAAGGTGCTGCTGGTCGAATATCCGCGCGCCGGCGCGTGGAGCATCGGTTTCCAGACCACCGATCACCTGCCCGAGATCAATGCCAGGCTGGGCGAGCCGCAGGTGTGCGTGTTCATCCCCACGACGCCGAACCCGACCTCGGGATTCATCATCTTCGTGCCGCAGTCGAAGTGCATCGAGCTCGACATGCATGTCGATGCCGCGATGAAGATGATCGTGACGCTCGGCGTCGTCGGGCCCTCCAGTTCCTCCGCGGCTGCGGCCGCCGCGCAGGCGGGTACGGCGCCGGCGGCCGCCTCCTCGCGGGCGGTGCGCTGATGGGCGCGGCGGCTGTGTGGCCGGCGCCGCCAGCGCTCGCGGCGCTGCGCGAGCGCGAGCTGCAGACCTTCGAGCGCGCCCATCCGCGCGCCGCTGCGCTGACGCGGCAGAGCGAACCGCACTGGCAGGGCGGCGTGCCCTTCCACTGGATGCGCGACTGGCCGCTGCCGTACCCGGTGTTCGTGCGCGATGCGATCGGCGCCACGCTGCAAGACGTCGACGGCTATTCCTACGATGATTTCTGCCTCGGCGACACCGGCGCGATGTTCGGGCACAGCCCGGCGCCGGTGGCGAAGGCGCTGGCCCGGCAGGCCACGCAGGGCCTGACGGCGATGCTGCCGGGCGAGCGTGTCGCCGCGATCGGCCAGCTGCTCGCCGAACAGTTCGGGCTGCCGTGCTGGCAGATGACGCAGACCGCGACGGATGCCAACCGCTCGGTGCTGCGCCTGGCCCGGGCCGTCACGGGCCGGAGCGAGGTGCTGGTGTTCGACGGCTGCTACCACGGCACCGTCGATGAAACGCTGGTCTGCCTCGTCGACGGCGTGCCGCGCGCACGCGCCGGACTGCGCGGCCCGCCGTCCGACGCGGCCGCCCACACGCGCATCGTCGAATTCAACGACGTGGCGGCGCTGGCCACCGCGCTCGCCGACCGCAGGGTCGCCGCCGTGCTGTGCGAGCCGGCGCTGACCAACATGGGCATGGTCCTGCCGCAGCCGGGCTTCCATGCCGAGCTGCGCCGGCTGGCGCGCGAGACGGGCACGCTGCTCGTCATCGACGAGACGCACACGCTCTCGGCCGGCCGCGGCGGCTATACGCGCCAGCACGGGCTCGAGCCCGACCTGCTGGTGTGCGGCAAGGCGATCGCCGGCGGCATGCCGTGCGCGGTCTACGGCATGACGGCCGAGGTGCGCGCGCGCATCGAGGCGCTGCCGGCCAACGCGGAGCACGGGCACTCCGGGCTCGGCACGACGCTGTCGGCCAACCTGCTGGCGCTGGCCGCGCTCGAGGCCTGCCTCGCCGAGGTGATGACCGAAGCCGCCTTCGCCCACATGGAGGCCCAGGCACGCCGCCTCGAGCAGGGGCTGGCCGCGGTGCTCGACAAGCGCGCGCTGCCCTGGCACGTGCAGCGCATCGGGGCGCGCGTCGAGCTGGGGTTCGGGGAGGCGCCGGCGCGCAACGGGCGCGAGTCCGCGGCCGCCATGCAGCCCGGGCTCGAGCGCACGCTGCACCTCTACCTGCTCAACCGCGGCGTGCTGCTGACCCCGTTCCACAACATGATGCTGCTCTCGCCGCAGACGGCGCCCGCCGCGGTCGACCGGCTGCTCGCGCACCTCGGCGCCGCGCTGGACGAGCTGGCCCACTAGGCCTTCCGGCTGCCGCTTCGATGCCGGCCGGCCCGGGCGCGCCGGGATTTGCGCCTCACCACGCATGCCCGTAACATCGCGTGCCTTTTCGGAACCCGATCATGCGCAGCCACTATTGCGGACAAGTCAACGAGAGCCAGGTCGGCCAGCCGGTCGCGGTCGTCGGCTGGGTGCATCGGCGGCGCGACCACGGCGGCGTGATCTTCGTCGACCTGCGCGATCGCGAAGGCCTGGTGCAGATCGTCTGCAACCCGGACGCGCCCGGGGTATTCGCCAACGCCGAGAAGCTGCGCAACGAATTCGTCGTGCGCGTCACCGGCACGGTGCGCGAGCGTCCGGCCGGCACGGTCAACGCCAACCTCGCCTCCGGCCGCGTCGAGATCGTCGCCGGCGATGTCGAGATCCTCAATCGCGCCGATCCGCTGCCCTTCCAGCTCGACGAGCAGGTCAGCGAAGAAGTGCGCCTCAAGTATCGTTACATCGACCTGCGGCGCGAGGTCATGGCCGCGCGCCTGCGCCAGCGCCACGCGATCACGCGCTCGATGCGCCGCTTCCTCGACGCGCACGGCTTCATCGACATCGAGACGCCGATGCTGACGAAGGCCACGCCCGAGGGCGCGCGCGACTACCTGGTGCCGAGCCGCACGCACCCCGGCAAGTTCTTCGCGCTGCCGCAGTCGCCGCAGATCTTCAAGCAGCTGTTGATGGTCAGCGGCTTCGAGCGCTACTACCAGATCGTCAAGTGCTTCCGCGACGAAGACCTGCGCGCCGACCGCCAGCCCGAATTCACGCAGCTCGACATCGAGACCAGCTTCCTGTCGCAGGAAGAGATCATCACGCTGATCGAGGAACTGGTGCGCACGCTGTTCCGCGACGTGCTGCAGCTCGAGCTGCCCAAGCCCTTCCCGCGCATGAGCTATGCCGAGGCGATGCGCCGCTACGGCTCCGACAAGCCCGACCTGCGCGTGCCGCTCGAGCTGGTCGATGTCGCCGACCTGGTCGCGAGCTGCGATTTCAAGGTGTTCGCGGGTCCGGCGAACGACCCGGCCGGCCGCGTCGCGGCGCTCCGCGTGCCGGGGGGCGGCGCGATGCCGCGCTCGCAGATCGACGAGTACACAGCGTTCGTCGCGCGCTACGGCGCGCGCGGGCTGGCGTACATCAAGGTCAACGAGCGCGCGCAGGGGCGCGACGGCCTGCAATCGCCGATCGTCAAGTTCCTCGACGAGGCCGCGGTCAACGGCATCCTCGAGCGCACCGGCGCGCTCGATGGCGACCTCGTCTTCTTCGGTGCCGATCGGGCCAAGGTCGTCAACGACGCGCTCGGCGCGCTGCGGCTCAAGGTCGGCGAAGACCAGAAGCTCGCGGCGCCGGGCTGGCGGCCGCTGTGGGTGCTCGATTTCCCGATGTTCGAATACGACGAGGAAGCGCGGCGCTGGGTGGCGATGCACCACCCGTTCACCTCGCCGCAGGATCCCGACGTGGCGGCGCTGAAGGCGCGGCCGGGCGAGGCGCTCGCGCAGGCCTATGACATGGTGCTCAACGGCAGCGAGCTCGGCGGCGGCTCGGTGCGCATCCACAGGCAGGAACTGCAGTCCGCCGTGTTCGAGCTGCTCGGCATAGGCGCCGAGGAGGCGCGCGCGAAGTTCGGCTTCCTGCTCGATGCGCTGCGCTTCGGCGCGCCGCCGCACGGCGGGCTCGCCTTCGGGCTCGATCGCATCGCGATGCTGATGGCGGGCGCCGACAGCATCCGCGATGTCATCGCCTTCCCGAAGACGCAGACCGCGGCCTGCCCGCTGACCGAGGCGCCGACCGAAGTGAGCGAACAGCAGCTGCGCGAACTGCACATCCGCGTGCGCCAGCCCCCGCCGTCCTAGGTGATGCGGCGCTTACGCTGGCGGTGAGTGCAAGGGAGCCCTGAAGCCATGCCCCGCAAGGCCATCGAACTGCTCGGCACGCTCAACCATCCGCAGCGCCGGGCGCTGACGGAGGAGATGCATGCGCGCCAGTTCCCCGCGTTCGCGGCGCCGGCGCGCATGCTGCAGCTGGTGGTGCTGCACGCCGAAGCACCGGCGGCGAGCCCGGCCGAACACGCGATCGCCCTGTGCCGCGCCTTCGGCGTGGCCGCGCCCGACGCCGGCAAGTTCATGAGCGTGCGCCTGCCGAACTGCGAGTTCTTCTGGGAACACCACAGCGAATTCTCCACCTACAGCTTCATCCAGCGCGGCCAGCGGGCCGCGCCGTTTGCAGTGCCCTTCCTGAAGGAGCTGCCACTGGACTGGCTCGGCTCGATCCCCGGGCAGGTGCTGCGCGCGACGCAGGTCGTGCTGCTCGAGCGGAGCGAGCCGGAGCCCGACGCGGCGCAGCTGGCCGGGTGGTTCCGCCCGGACGAACTGGTGTGCTGCGATGTCGAGGGTGGCGCGGCGCGCCTGTGGTCCGATTTCCGCGTGCACGAGGACGGGCTCGGCCGCCTGTTGCTGCACGATCGCGGGCTGGTGGGCGAGGGCGAGCCCTCCCGCCTGGTGCAGCGGCTCCAGGAACTGGGCAACTACCGCAACATGGCGATGCTGGGGCTGCCGGTCGCGCAGCGGCTCACGCCGACGCTGACCGCTCTCGAGCAGCGGCTGGCCGCGTTGACGCGCGACATCGCCGCGCGCAGCACCGGCGACGAGGAGATGATGCAGCAGCTGTCGCAACTGTCGGCCGAGCTCGCCCGGCTGACCGCCGATACCAGCTATCGCATGAGCGCCTCGCGGGCCTACGCGCAGATCGTCGCCGACCGGTTGCACGGCGTGCGCGTCGGGCGCGTGGCGGGATTCCTGACGCTGGCCGATTTCACCGAGCGGCGCCTGACGCCGGCCATGCGCACCTGCGAATCCTTCTCCCGCCGCAGCGAGGAATTGTCCGAGCGCGCCGCGTGGGCCAGCTCGCTGATGCGCATGCGCATCGAGACCGCACTGGAGAACCAGAACCGCGACCTGCTCGCCTCGATGAACCGCCGCGCGCTGCTGCAGCTGCGGCTGCAGCAGACCGTCGAGGGCCTGTCCGTGATCGCGATCAGCTACTACGCCGTCGGCATCATCGGGTATGCGGCCAAGGCCGTGGCGCACCTCGCGCCGGGCTTCTCGCCGGACCTGGCCGCCGGGCTCAGCGCGCCGTTCGTGCTGCTCGGTGTCTGGTGGCTGATGCGCCGCCTGCGTCGCAGCGTGGAATCGGCCGGCCGGGAATCGCACCGCGCGTGAACGCGGCGGTCGTATACGTCCACGGCCTCTGGCTCTCCGGCCACGAGGCCTTCATGCTGCGGCGCCGCCTCGAGAGGGAGCGCGGCTACGCATGGCAGGCCTTCGGCTACACCTCCTCGCTTCAGACGATGGCGGAGATCGCCGACGCGCTGCATGAGGCGATCCGGGCGGCCGACGCACCCACCGTGCACCTGGTCGGGCACAGCCTCGGCGGGCTGGCGATCCTGCGCTGCCTCGAGCGCCACCCGCAGCAGCCGCCGGGGCGCGCCGTGTTCCTCGGCACGCCGTGCCTGGCGAGCCGCACCGCGCATGCCGTCGCGCGTTTCCGCTTTGGCCGCGCGATGCTGGGCAAGGCGGCGACCGAGGAGCTGCTGTACGCCCATGAGCGCACCTGGCGGTCGGGACGTGAGCTCGGCATCATCGCCGGCAACCAGTCGTTCAGCCTCGGGCGCCTGGTCACGGATTTCGACGAGGCCAACGACGGCACGGTCGCGGTGTCGGAGACGAGGTTGCCGGGCGCGACCGCGCACCTCGTGCTGCCGGTCAGTCATTCGGGCATGCTGCTGTCGGCGCGCGTCGCGCACGAGGTGGGGCAGTTCCTCGAGTCCGGGCATTTCGGCGCCCCGCCACCCGCCTGATCGTTCGGGTTTCCCTGGCCGTCGGCCAGGTCCGTCGTTTGCCCGCGCGCTGAAACCTTTCGGGCCTTGCGGGGTTTAAACCGCAACGGATCTCAACCTGAACCTACGGAGCATCGCCATGAATACCCACAAGACCTTTGGCCTGCTGGCCGCCACCCTGATCGTCGCCGCACAGGCCGCGCTGTTCGCCGTGGACACCCACGCGAGCGCGCAGGGCGCGGACAACGACCGGAGTGAAAACGCCTATGAAGCGAAGTCTGCCCCGACGCACGCGGTGCCGGTCACTGCCTCGACACTGCGCGCCGATGTTGCTCGGGGTGCGTGAGCACCCCGGGCTTTTTTCCTTTCAGGTTTGCCTTCGACCCTTCAACTCGTACATCAGCGCCAAGGCCTGCCTTGGCGTGAGCGCATCCGGCTCGATCTGGGCCAGCTTCAATTCCAGCTCGCTGGGCGCCGTACCCGCTGCGGGCAGCGTTAGCGGCAGTTCCGCCTGGCCGTGCGCGTTGCCGAGCGGCGCGTGCCGGGCACCGCCGTCGCGCGTCGCCTCGAGTTCGGCCAGGTACGCGCCCGCCCGGGCGATCACGCTTGCGGGCACCCCGGCGAGCTTCGCGACGGCGAGCCCGTAGCTGCGGTTGGCCGGCCCCTCGCGCACGGCGTGCAGGAACACCAGCGAGTCGCCGTGCTCGGTCGCATCCAGGTGCACGTTGGCGCAGGTCTCGAGCTCGGCGCCGAGCGCCGTGAGCTCGAAGTAATGCGTCGCGAACAGCGTGAACGCGCGCACCTCGGTGGCGAGGTGGCGCGCCACCGCCCACGCGAGCGACAGGCCGTCGAAGGTGCTCGTGCCCCGGCCGATCTCGTCCATCAGCACCACGCTCCTGTCCGTCGCGTTGTGCAGGATGTTGGCGGTCTCCGACATCTCCACCATGAACGTCGAACGGCCGCCGGCGAGGTCGTCGCCGGCGCCGATGCGCGTGAAGATGCGGTCGAGCGGCCCGATGCGTGCGCTCTGCGCCGGCACGTAGCTGCCGATGTGCGCCAGCACCGCGATCAGCGCGGTCTGGCGCATGTACGTCGATTTCCCGCCCATGTTCGGGCCGGTGATGATCAGCATGCGCCGGCGCGCGTGCAGCTCGAGGTCGTTCGGCACGAACGGCGCTTCGCTGAAGCGCTCGACGACCGGGTGGCGCGCGCCGACCAGCTGCAGGCAGGGCTCATCGACCAGCTCGGGCTCGTTCCAGCCCAGCGTCACGGCGCGCTCGGCGAGCGCCGCGAGGGCATCGGCTTCCGCCAGCGCCATCGCCGTGCCCTGCAACGCGCCGAGCGAGGTGATCAGCTGCGTCAGCAGCTCCTCGAACAGCTCCTTCTCGCGTGCCAGTGCGCGCTCGCGCGCGCCCAGCACCTTGTCCTCGAAGGATTTCAGTTCCGGCGTGATGAAGCGTTCGGCCGACTTCACCGTCTGCCGGCGCAGGTAGTCGGCCGGCACGCGCTCGGCCTGTGAGCGCGGGATCTCGATGAAGAAGCCCTGCACGCGGTTGAAGCCCAGCTTCAGCCCCGGCAGCCCGCTACGCTCGCGCTCGCGCCGCTCGAGCTCGAGCAGGAACTCGTCCGTGTGCGTGCCGATGCGCCGCAGTTCGTCGAGTTCGGCATCGTACCCGGCTGCGATGACGTCGCCATCGCGCAGGTAGACCGGCGGTTCCGCCGTGATCGCGCGCGCCAGCAACGCCTGCTCCGCACCATGGTCAGCGGTCTCGCCGTGGAGCTCGCGCAGCAGCGGCGAGTCGACCGCGGCGAGCGTCGCGCGGAGCGGTGGCAGCTCGGCCAGCGCGTTGCGCAGCTGCACCAGGTCGCGCGGCCGGGCGCTGCGCAGCGCGATGCGCGCCAGGATCCGCTCCAGGTCGCCGACCGCGCGCAGCTGCGAGCGGAGCGGCACGAACGCACGCTCGGCGCCGAGCGCGCCGACGGCGTGGAAGCGCTGGCGCAGCAGGGCGCGCCGGGTCAGCGGGCGGCCGAGCCAGCGGCGGAGCGCGCGCGCGCCCATGCCGGTCACGGTGCTGTCGAGCACGGCGAGCAGCGTCGCCGCCTCGTTGCCGCCGAGGCTTGAATCGAGTTCGAGGTTGCGCCGGGTCGCGGCGTCGATCGCCAGCGCTTCGCCGGTTTCCTCGACGTGCAGCGCGCGGATGTGCGGCAGCGCGGTGCGCTGCGTGTCGCGCACGTACTGCAGCAGCGCCCCGGCCGCGCCGATCGCGAGCGGCAGTTCGTCGGCCCCGAAGCCGCGCAGGTCGAGCGTGCCGAGCTGGTCGGTGAGCGCGCGCGAGGCGGCAGCCAGGTCGAAATGCCAGGGTGCGCGCTCACGGGTGACCGCCGGTGCCCCGCCGGCCGCGGTGGCTGCGGGCGGCGGCGGCTGGTCCTCGCGCACCAGCAATTCCGCCGGGCGGAGCCGTTCGAGTTCCGCGGCCAGTGCCGCCGGGCCCCGTGCCTCGAGGATCGAGAATCGCCCGGAGCTGAGCTCCAGCCAGGCCAGCCCGAAGCGCTCGCCGTCGCGCAGCAGCGCGGCCAGCAGGGTGGCGCGATCCTTTTCCAGCAGCGCCTCCTCGGTGACCGTGCCCGGCGTGACGACCCGCACCACCTGCCGCTCGACCGGGCCCTTCGAGTTGGCCGGATCGCCGATCTGCTCGCAGATCGCCACCGACTCGCCGCGCCGCAACAGCCGCCCGAGGTAGCCCTCGACGCTGTGCACCGGGACGCCGGCCATCGGGATCGGTTCGCCGGCCGACTGCCCGCGCGTCGTCAGCGCGATGTCGAGCAACGCCGCGGCGCGTCGCGCGTCGCCGTAGAACAGCTCGTAGAAGTCGCCCATGCGATAGAACAGCAGCGTGTCGGGGAATCCGGCCTTGATGCGCAGGTACTGCTGCATCACCGGCGTGTGCGCGACGGCGCCGGCGGGGCTGTTCGCGGTGGGAGGCGCGCGGTTCATGGGCGGCGAATCATACACAGCGCCATTGGCGCCCGTGGTGCCGCAATGTGACTTAATCCAGCGCCCAATCAAGGCCCCCGGGGGCTTCGACTTACATAACTATACTCTTGTATAGTTAAGCCTCATGCCGCAGTCCGCGCACCGTCATGTCGAATCCGAACCGGCCGTGCCGCGCCCGGTGAAGAGCCAGCGCCGCGAATCGCCGTTCGAGCGGCGCGCCACGCTGGTGGTGCATTTTGCGATGGAGCTGGCCGGCGTCGCGCCCGAACAGGTGAACGGCGACATCACGCTGCCGCTGTCGGCGGCCGAATTCCAGCGCGAACTGCAGAAGCGCTACGGCGTGGCGCATCCCGAGCTCGCGTTCCGCTCGATGGCCACGGTGGAGCGCGCGCGCCTGCAGCGCGATCGCCTCTCGCACCTGCCGCGCATCATCCTGCGCCAGGGCCCTCCGCCGCGCGGCCAGCGCTAGGGCGGGCTCTTCCAATTCGGTGCCCCGGGATCCCGTGTCACTGAAACCCCCAGCCGACGATGACACGGCCGCGCTTGCCGCGCGGGCCGGCCAGGCGCTGCTCGCGGCCCGCCTCATGCTCGTTACCGCGGAATCCTGCACCGGTGGCGGCGTGGCCGCCGCGATCACCGACGTGCCCGGCAGTTCGCAGTGGTTCGAGCGCGGCTACGTCACCTATTCGAACGCCGCGAAGATCGCCGACCTCGGCGTCGAGCCGGCGCTGCTCGAGCGGCACGGGGCGGTCAGCGCCGCCGTGGTCGAGGCGATGGCCGCGGGCGCGTTGCGCGCGACCGGCGCCGACGTGGCGGTCGCCATCAGTGGCATCGCCGGCCCCGACGGGGGCACCGCCGACAAGCCGGTCGGGCTGGTGTTCCTGGCCGTGCAGCGGCGGGGCGGCGCCGCGCGGGTGCTGCGCGAGCTCTTCCCCGGCGATCGCGCGGCCGTGCGCCGCGCCGCCGTCGCCGCCGCGCTGCGGCTGATCGCGCAGGCCGCGCCCGGGCCATAACGGGGCAAGCCGGCCCGTTTATCAGGCGCTCGTGCCAGCCTGCGTTGTGGGATAATTCCTCGCACACCACTTCGAAGGGGCTCCACCGCATGGAAGACAATCGCAGGAAGGCGCTTGCGGCCGCGCTCGGCCAGATCGAAAAGCAGTTCGGCAAGGGTTCGGTCATGCGGCTCGGCGACGCCCCGGCGATCTGGGATGTCGAAGCGGTGCCCACCGGTTCTCTCGGCCTCGACATCGCGCTCGGCGTCGGCGGCCTGCCGCGCGGCCGCGTCATCGAGATCTACGGCCCTGAATCCTCGGGCAAGACCACGCTCACGCTGCAGGTCGTCGCCGAAGTGCAGAAGCGCGGCGGCACGGCCGCGTTCGTCGATGCCGAGCACGCGCTCGACCCGACCTACGCCGAGAAGCTCGGCGTCAACATCCAGGAACTGCTGGTCTCGCAGCCCGACACCGGCGAGCAGGCGCTCGAGATCACCGACATGCTGGTGCGCTCCGGCGGCGTCGACCTCGTCGTCATCGACTCGGTCGCCGCGCTCACGCCGCGCGCCGAGATCGAGGGCGAGATGGGCGAACTGCAGGTGGGCCTGCATGCGCGCCTGATGAGCCAGGCGCTGCGCAAGCTCACCGGCAACATCAAGCGCTCGAACACGATCGTCATCTTCATCAACCAGATCCGCATGAAGATCGGCGTCATGTTCGGTTCGCCCGAAACCACGACCGGCGGCAACGCGCTGAAGTTCTACGCCTCGGTGCGGCTCGACATCCGCCGCATCGGCGCAATCAAGAACGGCGAGGAAGTCGTCGGCAACCAGACCCGCGTCAAGGTGGTCAAGAACAAGGTCGCCCCGCCGTTCCGCGAGGCCGAGTTCGAGATCATGTACGGGCAGGGCATCTCGCACGAGGGCGAAATCATCGAACTGGGCGCCAACAACGGCATCATCGAGAAGTCCGGCTCCTGGTACGCCTACAAGGGCGAGCGCATCGGCCAGGGCAAGGACAACGCCCGCGATTTCCTGAAGTCGCACAAGGATATCGCCCGCGAGATCGAAGACCAGATCCGCGCGAAGCTCCTGCCTTCCAAGCAGCAACGTGCCGAGCCTGAGGAAAAGAGCGCCTAGGCGCCAGACCGCCCGCGATCCGGGTGATGCCGCGGCCGCCGAGATGGCGGCCGTGGCGTTTCTGGCCCGGCGCGATTACGCGAGCGGCGAGCTGGCGGCCAAGTTGCGCGAACGTGGCTATGACCCGGGGGTCGTGCAGGCGTTGGTGACCGATCTGGCCGCGCGCCGCCTGCTCGACGATGCGCGCTACGCCGGGCACTTCGTGGCCTACCACCGCGCGCGCGGGCAGGGGCCGTTGCGCATCCGGCGCGACCTCGAGGCCTTTGGCGTCGCGGGCGTGCTGATCGATGAGGCGCTGGCTACGGTGCCCGACTGGGCCGCCGTCGCGCGCGAGGTGCGGCAGCGGCGTTTTGGTGCGGCGGCGCCGGCCGACTGGGCCGAAAAGGGCCGGCAGGCCAGATTTTTGCAATACCGCGGCTTTTCCAACGATCATATCCGTTCTGCCCTGGGGCCCGATCTCGAACTCGATACATGAGCAAGCGCAAACCTCCCTACATGAGCGCCGCGGACGTGCGGCGCGCCTTCCTCGATTTTTTCGCGCAGCGCGGCCACCGCGTCGTGCCGTCCTCCTCGCTCGTGCCCGGCAACGACCCGACGCTGCTGTTCACGAACGCCGGCATGGTGCAGTTCAAGGACGTGTTCCTCGGCAAGGACCAGCGCGACTACAAGCGCGCGGTGACCAGCCAGAAATGCGTGCGCGCCGGCGGCAAGCACAACGACCTCGAGAACGTCGGCTACACGGCGCGCCACCACACCTTCTTCGAGATGCTCGGCAATTTCTCGTTCGGCGATTACTTCAAGCGCGATGCGATCGTGTTCGCCTGGGAATTCGTCACGCAGAAGCTGGGGCTCGATCCCGAACGGCTCCACGTCACGGTGTTCCGCGACGACGATGAGGCCGCGCAGCTGTGGGTCAGCGAAGCGGGCGTGCGCCCAGAGCGCGTGACGCGCATGGGCGAGAAATCCAATTTCTGGGCGATGGGCGACACCGGCCCCTGCGG
>DATKLZ010000034.1:0-4389 GCA_035542135.1 Steroidobacteraceae bacterium
CCCCCCCCCCCCCCCCCCCCCCCCACGGCCACCCGTTCGAATCGCGCCGCCGCCGGGCACCGCATCGGCCAGCGCATGCGCGCCTGCTCGCGCTGATGTTCATTGCGGAACATGTTGTCGGGTGCCGAAGTGCGGCCGTCGCCGCGCGCCCTCGCTTGCCCATCAGTCTTGCATTGATCCATTTGTCGGCGCGCGGCAGGCCGCACGAGGCTCGCCGCCATGCGGCGCAGTTCCCGTGCGCCGCATGGCGAGGCGCACCCGACAATGTTCCGCAATGAACACCAGCGCGAGGACCCACGCATGAGCTTGCCGATGGTTGAACCGCTCGTCCACGACTACGGCCGCGCGGGACGCGGGGCGCGGGGCCAGTGGCCTGCGCCCGAGCGCAATGTGCCGTCCGTGCCGGCGGCGCTCCGGCGCGCGCGGCGCGCGGCGTTGCCGGAGGTGAGCGAGCTCGACGTGGTGCGGCATTACACGCGCCTGTCGCAGCTCAACTTCTCGATCGATACGCACTTCTACCCGCTCGGCTCCTGCACGATGAAGTACAACCCGCGCGCCTGCAACGCGGCGGCGCTGCTGCCGGAATTCCTCGGGCGCCATCCGCTCGCGAGCGCGCGGCACAGCCAGGGGTTCCTCGCCTGCATGCATGAACTGCAGCAGATGCTGATGGAAGTCACCGGCATGCAGGGCGTGGCGCTCTCGCCGATGGCCGGCGCGCACGGCGAATTCGCCGGCGTGGCGATGATCCGCGCCTACCACCGTGCGCGCGGCGACCTGGCCCGCAACGAGATCATCGTGCCGACGGCGGCGCACGGCACCAATCCGGCCACCGCGACGATGTGCGGCTGCGTGGCGCGCGAGATCGGCGTGGGCGCCGACGGCGACGTCGACCTGGCCGCGCTCGCGGCCGCGGTATCCGCGAAGACGGCGGGCATCATGCTGACGAATCCGTCGACGCTCGGCGTGTTCGAGCGGCGCATCGGCGAAGTCGAGCGCATCGTCCACGCGGCCGGCGGGCTGCTGTACTACGATGGGGCGAACCTCAACGCGATCCTCGGCAAGGTGCGGCCGGGCGACATGGGGTTCGACGTCATCCACATGAACCTGCACAAGACCTTTTCGACGCCGCACGGCGGCGGTGGACCGGGCGCCGGGGCAGTGGGCGTGGGACCGCGGTTGTTGCCGTTCATGCCGGTGCCGGTCGTGGGGCGCAGCGATGAGGGCGGCACGGCGCGCTACCGCTGGCTCGACGAGCGTGACCTGCCGCAGACGATCGGGCGGCTGACCGCGTTCAACGGCAATGCCGGCGTGCTGCTGCGCGCCTACGTGTACATGCGCATGCTCGGGCGCGAGGGCATGGGCCGGGTCGGGGAGTACGCGACGCTCAATTCGAACTACCTGCTGGCACGGTTGCAGAGGGCGGGCTTCACCGCCGCCTTTCCGCAGCGGCGCGCCAGCCATGAGTTCATCCTGACGCTCAAGTCGCTCGCGCAGCAGCAGGGCGTGACCGCCATGGACGTGGCAAAGCGCCTGCTCGACCTGGGCTTCCATGCGCCCACGACCTATTTCCCGTTGCTGGTGCCGGAGTGCCTGCTGATCGAACCGACCGAGACCGAAAGCAAGGAGACGCTCGATGCCTTCGTCGCGGCGATGACGCAGATCCTGCACGAGGCCGCGACCGAACCCGAGACGGTGCGCGGCGCGCCGCACACGATGCCGGTGCGGCGGCTGGACGACGTGCGCGCGGCGCGCGAACTCGACCTGGCGCGCCGCGCGCCACCGGCATGACGGAGCGACGGCGATGATCGGTCGTGACAAGCCGCGCGGCTTCACGCGCCTGTTCCGGGCCTTCGGCGCCAGTGGCAAGGGACTGGCCGGCGCGTTCCGCGAGGAAGCCGCGTTCCGCCAGGAACTCGCGCTGGCGGTGCTGGTAGTGCCGTTGGGCCTGTGGCTCGGGCACAATGGCGTGGAGCGCGCGCTGCTCGTGGCGCCCATGTTCCTGGTGCTCGTCGTCGAACTGCTCAACAGCGCGATCGAGGCGGCGGTGGACCGCATCGGCCTGGAGCGCAATGCGCTCTCGGGACTCGCCAAGGACATCGGCTCGGCGGCCGTGCTG
The DNA here is from genome assembly GCA_035542135.1 of Steroidobacteraceae bacterium. Classification (GTDB taxonomy): domain Bacteria; phylum Pseudomonadota; class Gammaproteobacteria; order Steroidobacterales; family Steroidobacteraceae; genus FEN-1191. Next base: position 2,117 of record DATKLZ010000034.1, read on the forward strand.
ATGGCCTTCGTGCTGATGGGCGTCGTGTGGGCGCTGGTGTTGCTGGGCCGCTGAGGGCGCCAGGGGTGAGGGGATGACGGCATTGATCTGCGGTTCGATGGCCTATGACACGGTAATGGTGTTCGAGGGCCGCTTTCGCGAGCACATCCTGCCCGACCGCATCCACGTGCTGAATGTGTCGTTCCTGGCGCCGTCGATGCGCCGCAACTTCGGTGGCTGCGCGGGCAACATCGCCTACAACCTGCGGCTGCTGGGCGGCGAGGGGCTGGTCATGGCCACGGTCGGCCACGATTTCGCGCCGTACGCGCGCTGGCTCGGCGAGCGCGGCATCGAGCTGACGCACGTGCGCACCGTGCCCGGGGAATTCACCGCGCAGGCCTTCATCACCACCGACCTCGACGACAACCAGATCACGGCCTTCCATCCGGGCGCGATGAACCACGCGCACCTGAACGAAGTCGGCGCGGCGCGCGGCGTGCGCCTGGGCATCGTCGCGCCGGACGGCCGGCAGGGCATGCTCGATCATGCCGCGCAGTTCGCCGCGGCGGGCATCCCGTTCATCTTCGATCCGGGGCAGGGATTGCCGATGTTCAACGGCGAGGAGCTGCGCGCGCTGATCGGCCAGGCCGCGTGGGTGGCCGTCAATGACTACGAAGCGAGCCTGCTGGCCGAGCGTACCGGCTGGTCGCTGCCGGACATCGCCGCGCGCGTGCGCGCGTTGATCGTCACGCGCGGCGGCCAGGGATCCTGGATCCACGCCGACGGGCAGCGGCACGAGATTCCGGCCGCGCGCGCGGCGCGCCTGGCCGATCCGACCGGATGCGGCGACGCGTACCGCGCCGGCATCCTCTACGGCCTGCAGCGCGGCCTCGACTGGCCGACCACGGGCCGCGTCGCCTCGCTGGCCGGCGCGATCAAGATCGAGTCGCACGGCACGCAGCAGCACGCCTTCGATCGGGCGGGCTTCGCGGCGCGCTTCCGCGAGAACTTCGGGGCCTCGCTTTGAACGCATCGCGCCGGATTCGAAGCCTGCGCGCCGCGCAGGCCGCGGCGGCCGCGCTGGCGGCCGGGTTACTGGCCGCCGCCGCGCCGGCGTTGGCGGCAAAGCCGGGCGCCGCCGCAGCGCCGCGCGCGGCGGCCACGCCTCCCGTCGCGGTCGCCGCCAGCGTCGCGCCGCCGGCCGACTGGGCGCGCACGCTCGAGCGCATCGCCGGCAGCGTGGTCACGATCGAACTCGACCAGACGCGCTCCTTCGATTCGGAACGCAACGTGTCGGCGCAGGCCACCGGCTTCGTCGTCGATGCCCAGCGCGGCCTGATCCTGACCAACCGGCACGTCGTGACGCCCGGGCCGGTGGTAGCGGAGGCTACTTTCCTCAATCGCGAGGAGGTCGAGCTCCGCGCGGTTTACCGCGATCCGGTGCACGACTTCGGCATCTACCGCTACGACCCCGCGCGCCTGCGGTTCACGAAGCCCGCGGCGCTGCCGCTCGCCCCGGAGGCGGCGCAGGTCGGGCGCGAGATCCGCGTGGTCGGCAACGACGCGGGCGAGCAGCTGTCGATCCTCGCGGGCACGATCGCGCGGCTCGACCGCGAGGCGCCCGATTACGGCGTGGGGCGCTACAACGACTTCAATACCTTCTACATCCAGGCGGCCTCGAGCACCTCGGGCGGCTCCTCCGGATCGCCGGTCATCGACGTGCAGGGCCGCGTCGTGGCGCTCAACGCCGGCGGGTCGACCGGTTCGGCGACGAGCTTCTACCTGCCTCTCGGGCGCGTGCAGCGCGCGCTGCGCCTGATCCAGCAGGGCAAGCCGGTGACGCGCGGCACGATCGAGACCGAGTTCCGCTACCGGCCCTACGACGAGCTGCGGCGGCTCGGGCTGCGTCCCGACACCGAGGCGGCGGCGCGCGCCGCGCAACCGGCCAACACCGGCATGCTGGTCGTCGAGCGCGTGCAGCCCGGCTCGGCGAGCGCGAAGCTGCTGGAGCCGGGCGACGTGCTGGTGCGGCTGAACGGCGTGCTGCTCACGGGCTTCGAGCCGCTCGAGGCCGTGCTCGATGACGCGGTCGGCCAGCGCGTGCAGCTCGAGCTGGAACGCGGCGGCCGGCCGTTCACCGCGCAGCTCACCGTCGACGACCTGCACGCGATCACGCCGGCGAGCTACCTCGAGTTCGGCGATGCGGTCGTGCACACGCTCTCGTACCAGGAGGCGCGCCACTTCCACCTGCCGATCAGCGGCGTGTTCGTGGCCTCGGGCGGCTACAGCCTGGA
>DATKLZ010000035.1:0-4114 GCA_035542135.1 Steroidobacteraceae bacterium
GAGTTCTACGTGCGGGTGGCGGCCGAGGCCAGCGCGGTCGCGGCCGCGGCGCAGACGCTGGGCCAGCGCACGCTCGAGCCCGAGCAGCTGAAGGAGCTGATCGAAGGCAAGTTCGTCGACGCGCTGCGCACCGCCGCTGCCGAGATGACGATGGAGGAGCTGCACGAGAAGCGCGGCACCTACGTCAAGCGCGTGCGCGAGGCGGTGGCGGGCGACCTGACGAAGAACGGCCTGGAGCTCGAGGCCGCGTCGCTGACCCAGCTCGACCAGACCGCGATGGAGTTCTTCAACCCGAGCAACGCGTTCGACGCCGAGGGCCTGACGCGGCTGACCGAGCAGATCGAGCATCGCAAGAAGCAGCGCAACGACGTCGAGCAGGACACGCTGATCGCAATCCGCAACAAGAACCTGGAGGCCGAGAAGCTGTCGCTGGACATCGACCGCGAGAGCGAGTACGCGCGGCTTTCGCAGCAGCGCGAGGTGGAGATCGCGCGCGCCCGCCAGCGCGCCGAGCTGACGTCGGAGCGCGCGCAGCGCGAGCAGGACGGGGAGCAGGCCCAGATCGCGGCCAAGCAGACGATCGAGGCGGCGCGCATCCGCAGCGAACTCAGCGTCGAGCAGGAGCGCATCCAGAAGGAGCGCGCGGTGCAGGCCGCCGAGGTGGCGCGCCGCCAGGCGCTCGAACTCGCCGAGCAGCAGCGCGCGATCGCGGTGGCGCGCGAGAGCAAGGCGCAGAGCGAGGCGCAGGCCGAGGCCGAAGCGGCGCGCGCGCAGGCGGTGGCGGCCGAGGAGAAGGTGTTCACTGCGCGCGAGGTCGAGATGGCCGAACGCAAGAAGGCGATCGACTTGATCGCAGCCGCGCAGGCGGCCGAGCGCGAGGCGCTGCGGCTGACCGCCGCCGCGCAGGCCGAGAAGGCGGCCAGCGCCGACCGCGGCGCGGCGATCCGGGCGCAGGCGCAGGCCGACGCCGACGCCGAGAAGATCAAGGCGCTCGCCGCCAAGGTGCGCGCCGAGATCGAGGCCGAGGCCACCCGCTTGATGAACGAGGCGCAGAACGTGCTTTCGCCCGAGGCGCGCGCGTCGGCGCTGCGGCTCAGGCTGGTGGAGAAGGCCGAGGCGATCATCCGCGAGGCGGTGCGGCCGATGGAGCGCATCGAAGGCATCAAGATTCTGCACGTCGACGGCCTGGCCGGCGGCGGTGGTAGCGGCGACGGCGGCAGCGGCGGCTTTGCCGACAGCGTCGTCAATTCGGCGCTGCGCTTCCGCGCGCAGGCGCCGATCGTCGACCAGCTGCTGCGCGAGATCGGGCTGGAGTCGGGCGACATTCAGCGCCTCGCCGGCGGCGCATCGGGCGCCACTGCGGCGCTGCCGCCGGCGCCGTCGCAGGCGAGCGGCGGCAAGGAATAGGGGCGCGCAGGTGATCCGCATCTACGTGTCCAGCGTCATCGACGCCAGCGCCGACACGGTGTGGTCGCGCATCCGCGACTTCAACGGCATGCCGCACTGGCACCCGGCGATCGCCGACAGCCGCATCGAGAACAACGAGCCGTCCGACAAGGTGGGCTGCATCCGTCACTTTCATACACGAGACGGCGGCATGATCCGCGAGCGCTTGCTGGCGCTGTCGGACTACGACTACAGCTGCACCTACGAGATCCTGGAGAGCCCGATGGGCGTCGACAACTCCGTCGCGACGCTGAAGCTGACACCGATCACCGACGGGAATCGTTCCTTCGCCGAGTGGAGCGCCGAGTTCGACTGCGCCGAGGGGCGGGAGCGCGAACTCACCGATTTGATCGGCACCGGCGTGTTCCAGGGCGGCTTTGACGCACTGAAGCGGCTGTTTCGGTGAGCGTTGTGGTTGCTGCTTCTCACTGCGTGAGAGCCCGCGGGTCGCGCCCCGCCGGCGGTCACTTTCATTTGCTGGCCCAAATGAAAGTAACCAAAGCAAAGGGCCTGAAAACCGATCTGACCGGCTCGTATGGCTACGACCCACGAGCCAGTTCAGTTCGACTCAGACGCTCGCTGGCCGCGGAGGCGATGCATCCGCGAAATCGAGCGATGCGAGTCGAACGAATCGCTTTCGTGGTTTGTTGCCACGGAAGCGAGCCGGATCGTGTTAGCCCCTTTGCTTTTGCTACTTTCATTTTGGGGCCGCAAATGAAAGTAGCTCGGCCGCCGGCCGAGACCGGCGGGCTTTCACGCAGTGAGCCGACATAGCGATGCTGCAGAAAGTCGTCAGATCGACAGTGATCGACGCGCCGATCGAGCGCGTCTGGGCGGTCATCCGCGACTTCAACAGTCACGACCAGTGGCACGACGTGGTCGAAGCCAGCCGCATCGAGGCCAACGAAGCGTCGAGCCAGGTCGGCTGCGTGCGCAGCTTCACGCTGAGAGACGGCAACCGCATCCGCGAGCAGCTGCTGAAGCTCGACGACCGCGAGCACAAGAGCACCTACTGTATCGTCGAGGCGACCGTGCCGCTGCAACGCTACGTGGCCACCGTGACGTTGAAGCCGGTGACCGACGGCGACCGTACGTTCTGGCACTGGGAGTCGAGCTTCGCCACGCCGCCGGGTCGCGAGCGTGAGCTCAGCGAGATGGTGGCGCGCGACGTCTACGAAGCGGGCTTCGCCAACCTGCGCCGCCACCTGCAGCAAGGCCGCGACCTGCGCGCGCCCGGCGGCGCGCCGATGCCTGCGGCGCTGCCGCAGCGGTCGCGGCGCATCGTCGTGCGGGCCTACGGCGGGGCCGAGCAGCTCGAGGCGGTCGACGGCGAGGCTGCGGCGCCGGGGCCGGGCGAGGTGCGCATCCGCCAGCGGGCAATCGGCGTCAACTTCATCGATGTCTACCTGCGTCGCGGCTGGATCCCGCCGATGCTGGCCCCCGGCGGCACGCTCGGCATGGAGGCGGCCGGCAGCGTGATCGACGTCGGTCCCGGGGTGTCCGGCCTGTTACCGGGTGATCGCGTGGCCTGCATTGGGCCGGTGCCCGGTGCGTACTGCAGCGTGCGCACGGTGCCGGTGGATTGGGTGGTTCGACTGCCGCCGGCGGTCGAGGACGACGCGGCTGCGGCGTTGTTGCTGAAAGGCCTGACGGCGCACTACCTGGTGAACGACCTCGGGCGCATCGGGCGCGGCACGCGGTTGCTGGTGCATGCGGCAGCGGGCGGCGTGGGGCTGCTGGTGTGCTCATGGGCACGCAAGTTGGGCGCCACGGTGATCGGCACGGTATCGAGCGAGACCAAGGCGCGCATCGCGCGCGAGCACGGCTGCGAACACACGATCGTCGGCCGCGACTATCGTTTCGCCGATGCGGTGCAGACCTTGTGCGGCGGTGCCGACGTCGTCATCGACGGCCTCGGCGACGCCGCGTCCGACGAGAACCTCGCGGCGCTGGCGCCGCGCGGCCACTGGATCAGCCTGGGCCAGGCCAGCGGGCCGCTGCGCGCCGTGGAGCCCGACGCGCTGGTGCACAAGTCACTCACGTTCTCGCGGCCGGTCGTGTTTGCCTACATCGCGACGCGCCAGGCGTTGAACGAGCGCGCAGCGGCGCTGTGGCAGGCGCTGGCCGACGGCGCCATCAAGGCACCGCCGATCGAACGGCACGCGCTCGATGCGTCAGGCCGGGCGCACGAGCGGCTCGAGTCGCGCGCCACCAGCGGCGCGCTGGTGCTGATCGCCTGACGGCGGCGGCAGCGCACCGCTCACGCGCGGAAAGGGACCCCGATGATCCTCGGCATGAACCACTTCACCATCACCGCCGAAGACCGCGCCGCGACGCTCGACTTCTATTGCGGCGTGCTCGGGTTGGTCGAGGGTCACCGGCCCGACCTCGGTTTTCCCGGCGCGTGGCTGTACCCGCCCGGCGGACAGCAGGCGGTGCTGCACATCTACTGGGATCGACCGATGCCGAGTCTGCGCACCGGCGTGATCGACCACATGGCGTTCACCGGCAAAGGGCTCAAGCAGGTGAAGGCGCGGTTCGACGAGCGCGGCTTGAAGTACGACCTGCGTCGCCAGGCCGGCGCCGGCACGTGGCAGCTGTTCACGTTCGATCCCAACGGCGCCAAGGTCGAACTCGACTTCGATCCGTCGGAGTCGGTGTGACGGCG
>DATKLZ010000036.1:0-23030 GCA_035542135.1 Steroidobacteraceae bacterium
CTGCGTGGCGCATTCACCGGCCTGTTCATCGCTTCGGGAGGTCTGGATCGGGCGAGCGCGGAACTGGCACTCGCGGAACGGCGCGCCGACCTGGTCGCCTTCGGCCGTCCGTTCCTCGCCAACCCGGATCTTGTCGAGCGCATGCGGGCCAACGCACCGCTGAACGCCCCGGACATGGCGACGTTCTACACCCCGGGTTCCAAGGGCTACACGGACTACCCGAGCCTCGCACGTTGATGGGCGGAGCGGGCGGCGAGCGGTGCATCCGTCCGCCGCCTGCCTCCCGCCCTGGCCGCGAATCTGGAAGCCATTCACATGCGGTTTCCAGCGCGCGCACACGAAGTCGACGCCGAAGCGTCCGAGCACGCCCTTCGCGCGCAGCACGTCCGCGACTCGAGGTTCCTCTGGTCTGGGTGCACTGGATAGCCTGGTTCGGGTATTTCGGCTGGGCGACCTCGCAGTTCCATGGCGGCAATCGAGTCGTCACCTTTCTGCTTGGAACAGCCGCGGCGGCAATGACCAGCGTCGCGGCGTGGCAAACGGTCGATGTGCTCGCAAACACCTTGAAGTGAAAGCGGTCGCCGCGCAGGCGACGGCTCCACCCTCCCTGACCATTCGTTCAACGGTCGGAGGATGGAGCCGTATTCACTGATTCACTTCACGCGATCTTCAGTGAATGTCGTCGTCGTATTGTGCAGCTTGTCCTCGTCGACGAAGGTGAGCGTCTTGCCGTCGCTCGAGGCCTTCCAGTGGATGACGTCACTGAGCTTGCCGTCGCTGTGGTCGGTTTCCTCGATCTCGTGGTCGTTGATGCGCTTCAGCGTCACCATCGTGTGGCCGGGATCGCCCTGCGTCGGATATTCCTTGCCGTCGAACTTCGCATCCACCGTGGTCCCGTTGGATTCGTACTTCAGGCCATTGGGGGTGGCGGTTATCACGGTGACGAGCGCCGCGGCGCTCACGTCGGCGAGGCCGTTGTTCTGCCAGCTGCCGGCAATCGCATGCGAGCCGGCAGCGCCGGCGGCAGTGCGTGTCTCGGTGTAGGTGAAATGCGCGGGGCTTGCTCCGACGTAGTTGATGCCCTTCTGGGTCAGCACCTTGCCGTCGGCCGACACCGACAGTGAAACCTCGCCGATCAGCTTCCCGGCCTTCTGGGTCTTCCACTCGGCGCTCGACGGCCCGGTGATCTTGAATGATGCGCTGTCGCGGTAGGCATTCTCGGGCGTCTTCTGCAGCGTGCCGTCGGCCTTGATCGTGTATGGCGGTACGCAGCTCCTGCACGAAAAGCTTCCGTCCTTGACTTCGAACACATCGGGGGCGCCCGTGGTCTTGAATGAGTCCACGCGCGCCTTCCACGTGCCTTCGAACGGATCCTTCGCGAACGCAGCCATGGGCAGCAGCGAGAGCAACAGCAGTGCGGTCTTCATGATGCAGTCCCCCGATCGTGTTTGCGGTGTTCGGCCAGCGCCGTATAAGTCGCCTTAATGATCCTCGTGCGCTGCAAAGTCAAGCGTCGGCGAGTTAAACCCGCTTCATGGTACGTGCACGTCGGCCATGACTCGGATATACAGGCGCTGCAATGCCCGCGAGCGCCCGAGAGAGCGAACCACCGTACTACCGCCCGTATCGCTGGGCGGCGGCGGAATTCCAGCTGGGCCTGCGTCCTTTCAGCCCCGATCGCTGGATATCGATGGAGGCCGATTACGCGCACAACATGCGCGAGAAGCGCGAGCTGCTGGCCGCCTACCCGGACCGCTACTACCGCACGCTGCCCAGCTCGCTGCCGGCGCAGCGCGAGTTGCTCGAGCGGGTGGTCGCGCACCTGGTGGCGGACCACGCCGGTCGCTTCGCTCGTGCGGGCTCGACACTCTGCTCGCTCGACACCGGCGCGCGCTTCGATCTCGACGCCCGCGGCATCGAACCCCTGCTGCTGCTCAGCCACATCATCGAGGAAGATGTCATGCTGATCGAGCAGGTCGAAGGCCATGCGATCATCTCGGCGGCTTCCAACGTGTATTCGAGCTCCGGACGGCTGGTCGCCTCGGTGGGCCGCGCGATCGACTGGGCGCACGTGCCGGTTCCGGGGCTGTCGGCCTTGCTGGGCAAGCGCATCGACCGCGTGGTCGGCAGCGTGCATGCCGACACGCCCGGCGAGCGCTTCAACTGGCAGCTCACGCCGATGGCGTCGATCTTCTTCCCACGCGACAACCCGCACGCGGCGAACGCGGCGGCGATGCATGCGATCATCGACGAACTGCGCGCCCATCCGGAGCGGGCCGGCGATTTGCTGTGGATCCGCGTCGAGCGACAGACGCTGAGCCGCTTGCCGGGCTCGGGCGCGGTGGCGTTCAGCCTGCACACCTACAGCGATCCGCTCGCGTCGATTCAGCGCGACGCCGCGAGCCTGCGCGCGATGCTGGCGTTGTTGCGCGCGTACTCCCCCGAGCGGCTGCACTACAGCGAGATGGACATCATCCGCGAGCCGGTCATGCTCTGGCTCGAGGCGGCTGCGCAGCGGGCGCACTGATCAACGGGGCACGGAGTCGATCCAGCGGTTGATCTGTTCGTGCAGGATCGACATCGGCATCGGGCCATCGTCGAGCACGGCGTCGTGGAACGCGCGAATGTCGAAGCGCGCGCCCAGGGCTCTTTCGGCGCGTGCGCGTTCCCCGAGGATCTGCAGCTCGCCGATCTTGTAGGCCAGTGCCTGCGCGGGCCAGGCGATGTAGCGCTGCGTTTCGTACACCACCTGCGATTCCGGCAGGGCCGTGTTGTCGCGCAGGCAGCGCTCGGCCTGCTCCGCGCTCCAACCCTTCCAGTGGATGCCGACGTCCATCATCAGGCGGCATGCGCGCCACATCTCGTAGGAGAGGCGGCCGAACTGCTCGTAGCCGTCGCGGTACACGCCCATCTCGCGGCCGAGCTGCTCGGAGTACAGCGCCCAGCCTTCGACGAACGCGGTCGGTTCGTCCTTGCGGCGGAACAGCGGCAGGTCGGTGCGCTCCTGGCCGAGCGCGATCTGCAGGTGGTGCCCCGGCACGCCCTCGTGCAGGATCCACGCCGGCAGGCTGAACAGCGGATTTTCCTGGGCATTGGCGTTCAGCACCACGGTGCCCGGCGCGCCTTTCGCGGGATCGCCGAGGTCGTAGCCGCTCGACGAAGCCGCGAGCTCCGGCGGCTTGAGGCGGATCGTCCACGTGAGCCGCGGCAGCTTGCCGAACCACAGCGGCAGCAGGCCGTCGATGCGCTTGCCGACTTCGCTCGCCTTTTCGATGTACGTCTGCAGGTCGGGCGCGTAGAAGCGCCTGTCGGTGCGCAGCATCGCGATGAACTGCGGCAGCGTGCCGGTGAAGCCGGTCGCGCGCATCGCGGCTTCCATGTCGGCGTGGATACGCGCGACTTCACGCTCGCCGGTTGCGTACACCTCGTCCGGCGCCAGCTCGGTGGTCGTCGAACGGCGCACGAGGAAGGCGTACCACGCGCGGCCGTCGGGCAGGCTCGAGGCGCCGAGCGCGCTGCGCGCATGCGGCAGGTAATCATGTTCGAAGAAGGCCACGAGCCTGCGTTGCGCGGGCTTGACGTCCTGCTCGACCGCGGCGAGCGCGTCGGCCCGCAGCGCGGCCTGGCGGTCGGCGCCAATCGTCGAGGGGAGCGATTTCAGCGGGCCGAGCAGCGGGCTCGCCGCAGCCGGCTGGTCCGCGGCGATCTTCAGGATCGCGAGTATGCCGGCGGACGTGGACTGCGGTTGCACCCATCCGGTCGCGATGCCGCGCCTGAGGTTGTCGATCTGCTGGTCGAAGTAGCGTGGCAACGCGCGGAGGCGCGCGATCCAGGCCTTGGCGTCGGCCTCGGTGCGGATCACGGTCGTCTCGGCGGCGTAGTTGCCGACGTTGAAGAAGCCATCGCCATTGTCGAACGGAATGCGCGCCTCGTCGAAGCGCGCCGCTTCGATGCGCATGCCGAGCCGCCAGTCCAGCAGGCGGCGCGTCAGTTCGTCCTCGCTCCCGGCGGGCGAGGGTGGCAGCTCCGCGAGGCGCTGGCGGATGAGCTTGAGTGCGGCGATGCGCTGTGCTTCCGCCTGCGGGCTCACATCCGGCCAGCCCGGCCCGTCCTTGGGATCGGTCTGCTGCTCGATGGCGGTTTCCTCGGCGACGATGGCGGCAACAGGAGTTTCCCGTTCCGCCGCGGTGGCGCGCACCGCGGACAACACCCCCAGCAGGGCGTGGATCGTGACGGTCGTGATGGTGCGCATGCAGTTCACCTGGCGTCGGAGGCGGCGGGCCCGGAAGCCGGAGTGTAGACCGCTGCTGCGACCTCATGCACTATCGCCACGCGCGCCTCGAGTGGGCGGGAGGCGCACGAGCGGAGGGCGAGCGCCATGAGACATGCGTTGTGGGCCTGCATCGCGCTGCTGCTGTGCGCACGCGCCGGCGCCGGGCAACCCAACTGGATCCTCCTGCAGGACGAGAATTTCCGCGTGTACTCGTCGGCGAGCGAGCGCGCGACGCGCGAGATGCTCAGGCAGTTCGAGCTGATCCGCGGGTTCTTCAACCAGGTGACTGCCGCGAAACCGGCGAAGGCCGAGCCGGTGTGCGTGATGATCTTCGGCAGCGAAAAGGAATACCAGGGCTACCGCCTCAATTCCTACGCCACCGCCTATTACGCCAAGCGCTCGGACGGCGATTACATCGTCGTGGGCAGGCTCGGCGAAGGCAGCATCGAGACCGTTTCGCACGAATATACGCACCTGGCGTTCGCGCACGACGGATACTCGCTGCCGCCGTGGCTCAACGAGGGGATTGCCGAGCTGTTCTCGACGCTTCATCCGGATGGTGAATTCACGTTGTATGGCGCGGTATTGCCTGGCCGCCTGCAGGAGATGGACAGCGAACCCTGGGTGCCGCTGCAGGCCATCCTGGCCGCGGACCAGAAATCCGCCTACTACAACGAAGCGAGCAAGGCCGGCAGCCTGTATGACGAGGGCTGGGCCCTGGTGCACATGCTGGCCACGACGGACGAGTACCGCGCCCGCTTCTGGGACGTCGTCAAGGCGGTCAACGCCGGCGTGGATTCAGTGGCGGCGCTGGAGAAGGTCTATGGCATGCCGTTGGCGAAACTGGAGGACACGCTGCAGTGGTACGTGCGCGGCAACCGCTTCAACCAGCTCAAGATCAAGATCGCGCTCCGCAATACGGAGCAGCTGACGATCCAGCCTGCCGACCCGTTCGAGGTGCGCGAGGTGCAGGCCGCACTGCTGTCCGACCTGCCCGGCAGGAAGGAGGAAGCCCGCGCGCGCCTCGAGGAACTGGTGCGCGAGGATGGCAAGCGGCCCGGGCCGTGGGCCAAGCTCGGGTACCTGGCGTGGCGTGACGGCCAGGAGGACCAGGCGGTCGAAGACTTCGGCAAGGCTTTCGAAGCGGGCGACCGGCATCCGCGGATGTTGCTGGACTATGCGCACCTGTCGCAGTCGTCCAACCGCGATCACTCGATCGCGGCACTCCAGGCGCTGCTCGAGGCAGAGCCGGCCAATGCCGACGCACGCCAGTTCCTCGCGGGCCTGCAGATGAGCGAGGGGCAATATGCCGACGCGCTGGCCACGGTGAGGCCGATCGTATTCGTCAAGTCACCGGAGCAGCGCGACAGCCTGCTGTACATGCGAGCGTTCGCGTACCTGCAACTGAAGGACTACGCCTCCGCGTGCTGGAACGCGGATCATCTGGCGCGCGAGAGCACTGCGGACAACATGCGCACGCAGGCCGACTACGTGTTGCGCAAATGCCGGACGGGCGCGGATTCCGGCAGCAAGGCGAAGGCCACGAGGCCCGCCGCGGCCGCGCACAGCCAGTAGTAGGCCGGCGCCAGCGGGCTGCCGGTCGCGCGAATCAGCCACGTCTCCGTGAATTGCGTCGTGCCCCCGAAGATCGAGACGGCGAAGGCATAGATCGTCGCGAGGCTCCCTGAGCGCAGGTGCGCCGGGAGCTGTTCGGTGATCGCGGTAAAGATGGCGCCGCTGCTCAGTGCGTACAGGATCGTCATGACAATGCTGGCCGAATACAGCGCCGTCAGCGTGCGGTAGTGCCCGATGGCCCAGAAAGCGGGCAGGATCGCGGCCACGAGCAGGCCCATCGGCAGCAATGTGGCCGGCTTGCGGCCGAAGCGATCCGACAGCCAGCCGCCCGTGGCATCGCAGATGGCCGACACGATGTTCGTGGTGATGACCACGCTGAAGGCGACCGTGCTCGACCACTGCAGGGTGGTCATCGAATAGGTGCCCATGTAGTTGGCCGTGTATCCGCCGATCGTCAGGCTGCAGATCACCACCAGGCCGGGCAGCAGCACGCGCAGGTGCGGTCGGATGCCGCGCAACGCGGGTTGCGCGGCCAGCGTTGCGGCTTGCGCATCGGTGGCCGCCGGCGCCGGCTGCGGCAGCGATTCCGGCAGCCGGGAACGCATCCACAATCCGAACGGCACGATCAGCACGCCCAGGCCCATCGCGATGCGCCAGCCCCAGTCCTGCAGCTGCTGCTGGCTCAGCAGCAGCGACAGCACGAGGCCCACGATACCGGCAATCGCGTTGGAGAAATCCACCGTGCAGGCCTGCATGGATCCGAACAGTCCGCGGCGCATGGGCGGCGCAGCCTCGACCATGTACGCGGTCGAAGGCCCGACTTCGCCACCCAGCGCGAATCCCTGCACCAGCCGGAACAGCAGCACGAAGATCGGCGCCGCGACGCCAATCCGCGCGTAGGAGGGCGTGAGGCACAGGCCGGCGATGCCGAAGCCCATCAGCGTGAAGCTCGCCACCATGACCGGCTTGCGCCCGATGCGGTCGGCGAGCGGGCCGAAATACAGGGCGCCGAGCGGTCGCGTGATGAATCCGACCCCGAACGTGCCGAGCGAGGCGAGCAGCGAGAGCATCGGATCGCCGGAGGGGAAGAACGTCCTGCCGATGTAGACGGCGAAGAACGCATAGGTCATGAAGTCGTAGAACTCGAGGCCGTTGCCGATGAACACGGCGACGGCATGGCGCAGCGGCAGCTGACCCTGCCCAGCCTGTTGCACTGTGCCGCCTGCTGGCGCGGTGCCCTCGCCATCGGCCCGTCCACGCATCCGGGATCAGCGGCCGACCAGGCGTTGCAGGTGCTCGGGGTAGCGCGCGCCGTGCACGCCGACCGCGGCCACGCCGCTCTCGATGGCATGCAGGTCGGCCGCCGAAAGATGCAGCGACGCCGCGCCGATGTTCTCTTCGAGGCGATGGAGCTTCGTCGTGCCCGGGATCGGCACGATCCACGGCTTGCGGGCGAGCAGCCAGGCGAGCGCCAGCTGGGCCGGAGTGGCGCGCGCACGCGCGGCAATGCCCTCGAGCAATGCCACCAGCGCCTGGTTGGCCGCGCGCGCCTCGGGCGTGAAGCGCGGCAGCTGGCTGCGGAAATCTTTGGCGTCGAACGCGGTGCCGGTCGCCATCTTGCCGGTGAGGAAGCCGCGGCCGAGCGGGCTGTAGGGCACGAGCCCGATGCCGAGCTCCTCGAGCGTCGACATGACCGTGGTTTCGGGCTCGCGCCACCAGATCGAATACTCGGCCTGCAGCGCGGTGACGGGCTGCACGGCGTGCGCGCGGCGGATCGTGTGCGCGCCCGCCTCGGACAGGCCGAAATACCTGACCTTTCCCGCGGCGATCAGATCCCTGACGGCGCCCGCGACGTCTTCGATCGGCACCTCCGGATCGACGCGGTGCTGGTAGAAGAGATCGATCGTCTCGACGCGCAGGCGCTTCAGCGAGGCTTCGGCCACGTCCCTGATGTGCTGCGGCCGGCTGTCGAGCCCGACCTGCCGGCCGTCGCCGTCGATCTTGAATCCGAATTTCGTCGCGATCGCGACCTGCCCATGGAACGGCGCGAGCGCCTCGCCGACGAGTTCCTCGTTCGTGTACGGGCCGTACATCTCCGCCGTGTCGAACAGCGTGATGCCACGCGCGACGGCCGCGCGTATCAGCGCGATCATTTCCTGCTTGTCGCCGGGCGGGCCATAGCCGTGGCTCATGCTCATGCAGCCCAGTCCCAGCGCCGACACTTCCAGGCCCTGGCGGCCCAACTTGCGCTTTTCCATGATGCGCGCAGTTTAGCCTCATCCGCCTCGATGCGACGCCCCCGGCAGGATTTGCATTCCGGCGCGCACCTATGTAGACTTGCAACCATGGGTAGGCCGGATGACAACGTCCGCATCTCTCTCCAGACGCTGCACGTGCTGGAAGCCTTCCTCGATGATCCCACCGAACCACTCGCCGGCGCCGACGTTCAGAAGCGCAGCGGGCTGGCCTCGGGCACGTTGTACCCGATCCTGCTCCGCCTGGAAGCGGCGGGCTGGTTCACCAGTCGCTGGGAAAACGTCGATCCCTCCAGCGCCGGGCGACCGCGTCGCCGGCTGTATCGCCTCACGTCCACGGGTTTGAGCCGCGCGAGCGGGATTTTCGCGCGCTTCGCCAGAGGAGTACCGGCATGAACACGCAGCACGGCTTTTCCGGCTGGTTGGTGCGGCGCGCCGCCGCCGCGGCGCCGGCATCGCTGTCGGAGCGTCTCGCGGAAGAGTGGCTGGCAGACCTGGCCACGCGGCGCGCGCACCTGTCGCGGCTGGTGTTCGCGCTGGGCTGCTGCCGGGCCGTGCCGATCATCGCGCGCGATTTTCCGGGCAGGGCGCTGACGGCAGGCGCGGCGGGTGCGGGCGCGGCGACGACCGTGTACGGCCTGCACGCCTCGCCGTCGTGGCCGCGACGCCCGGGCGCGATGTTCGTCATCGTCGCGCTGCACGTCGTGGTGATCTTCGCGTTCGCATCGATATTCAAGCCTGGCGCGCCGCCGCGTGAGCCGGGCGTCATCAAGGGCGAAATCTTCACGCCGCCGAGGCCCGCCGAACCGCCGTTGCCCAGGCCAAAGGCGACGCTGGCCGAGACGCACGTTGAATCGCTGACCTTCAACGATCGCGTGGCATTTCCGGCCGAGCCGACGTCGATCACGTTCATCGGCCAGCCCGACGTTGACGTCGGCGGGACTGTCGCCGACGTCAGCCGCGTGCCCGGCGGCCCCGGCGCCGGTTTCCCCAATGCGCAGGAGTTCTATCCTTCATCGGCCAGGCGACTGGGAGAGCAGGGCGTTGCCGCCGTGCGCGTATGCGTGGATGCGAGCGGACGACTCCGCGGGCCACCCACGGTGGCGCAGTCCGCCGGCAGCCCCCGGCTCGATGAGGGCGCCGTGCGCCTCGCGCTCGCGGGCTCGGGCCACTATCGTCCGTCGAAGGAAAACGGCCGCGCCGTGGATTCCTGCTTCGCATTCCGCGTGCGGTTCACGCTGCAATAGCGGCATCGGCCGCGTCCAGCAGCTCTCGCACGTTGAACAGCGTGGCATTCGTCATCACGACGGTGCCGATGCCCGCATCTGCGTACAGGCGCATCAGGCAGTGGAATCCGCCTCCGCCGCCTTCCTTGTAGTAGTAAGGCTTCCGGCCGAGCGAACCCATGTGCCAGCCGAGCGTCATCGGGATCGGCCGCCCGTTGGCGGCCTGCTGCGCCCGCATGAGCTCGCGCGCCCGATCGCCGAGCAGCGCCGAATGCGCGCGCAGCTGGTCCTGCAGGAATCGCGCGAAGGCCAGTGCGCTTCCCACCACGCCCCCGAATGCAGCTCCGTTCACGTACAGGCCGCGCAGCGTCACCCAGGATCCGCGTGGCTCGGCGATCAGGCTGCGATCGATGAGCCAGGGCCTGAGCAGGCCAAACATCGAGTAGCGCTCCAGGTAGCCGCGGGCGTGTGACGCTGGGGCCGGAATTTCGTAGCCAAGTCGCGTGCCTCCATGGCCGAGCCTTGCGGCGATGTGCCGCGATACGTAAGCGGTGAAGGGCTCGCCGCTGACCGCCTCGACGATAAAACCCAGCAGCCAGTAGCCGATGTTCGAATAGCCGTAGCGCCTGCCCGGTGCCGAGCGCAGGCGCGGATGGCGACGCAGCACCACATCGAGATGCGATCGTTCGTCGAACGCGCCGTCGTCGGCCGCGTGCACCCACTTGAGCGGCATCGGATTGGGAATCCCGGCCGTGTGGCACAGCAGCTGGCGGATCGTGACCTCGGCGCCATACGGCTGCCAGGGGATGATGCGTGCAATCGGTTCGTCGAGCGCGACGGCGCCCTGCTCCACGAGTTGCAACACCGCCACGGCGGTGATGGTCTTGCTCATCGAGAAGGCCATCATCGTGGTGTCGGCCGCCATTGGGCGCCGCGTCGCCAGGTCCGCCAGGCCCGCGTGGCATTCGAACAGCACCGAGTCGCGATCGACGACCGCGTACTGGATCCCGGGAGCCCGCGAGCCCTGGACCACCGCCCGGATCAGGTGCGCGGCAGGCTCGAAGTCTCCCGATGTCAATTGATCTGCGCCGAGGCGTAGTGCAGCAGCATGATGACGAACAGCAGGCCGACTCCCAGGTAATGGAGCCAACGCGCCCGCCAGGCTGACAGCGCCAGCGCGATCAGCAGCGGCGCGGTCATCAGCGTCCATATCAGGACCAGCATCGACCAGGGCACTTTGTCCGGTTCGCCGCCCGCGAAGAACACGCCAAACGCCACGTACACGAGCTGGAACAACGCCACCAACGCCCAGAAATAGCGGCTGTTGCCGGCGTAGTAATCGCGCAGGTTCGTCTGGCTGTCGGCTTCGTCTGGCAAGCTGGCGGCGGCCACGAGGAACAGCAGGAACAGCTGGCCGACCAGGCCCAGGTAGAAGAGGAAATGCCGCGTCGCGCTGAAATTACGCACACCCCAGATGTCGAACCACATGTAGACGGCCATGCACAGCGCGTACGCGGCGGCCAACAATGCGAGCGGGTCCCAGGTGACCTGCGAGCGGTGGCGCAGCAGGCGATGGAAGCTGGCGGCGACGTCGGCCACCGCCAGGCCGATCAGCACCGAAAAAATGCCCAGTGAGTACTCGAATGCCCTGACTTCCGGCGTCATATCGCTGCCACGTCGTTCCGCCCGATCAGGGCATTGGACACCAGCCGGGCGCACGCGGCAACCGTCCACTGAAATGTCATTTCCGGCGCATGCCACGCGGCCTTACACTGGCGGCCCGGCGGAAGACCCGGGTCTATGGAAATCCGACTCGAGCAACGACGCATCCTCGTCACCGGCGCCAACTCAGGCATCGGCGCCGCGATCGCGCGGCAGCTCGCCGCCTGTGGCGCGCGCGTCGCGGTCAATTACATCGTGCACCCGGAAGCAACCGAAGCACTGCTGGCCGAGTTGCACGCGGCCGGCGCGCAGGCTATCGGCGTCGCGGGCGACGTCAGCGACGCCACGCAGGTGGCCGCGATGTTCGCCGAGGTCGATCGCCAGTGGGGCGGCATCGACGCGCTCGTCAACAACGCCGGCATCGATGGCGCGCATGCGCCTGCGTGGGAAGCCGACCCCGCCGCCTGGGAGCGCGTGCTGCGCATCAACCTGTATGGTGCTTTCCTGTGCGCCCGCGAGGCGCTGCAGCGCATGGTGGCGCAGCGGCGTGGCGTCGTGCTGAACATGTCCTCCGTGCACGAGCGCATCGCCTGGAGCGGCTTCAGCGCCTACACCTCGAGCAAGGCGGGACTGGCGATGCTGACGCAGACGCTGGCGCAGGAAGCGGCGCCGTTCGGCGTGCGCGTGCTGGCGCTCGCGCCAGGCGCCATCCGCACGCCGATCAACCAGGACGTGTGGAGCAATCCCGACACGCTGCGCGACCTGTTGACGAAGATCCCGCTCGGACGCATGGGTGAGCCCGATGAGGTGGCAAGGGTTGCGACCTTTCTGGTGTCGGACGCTGCCTCCTACATGACCGGCAGCACCGTCTTTTGCGACGGCGCGATGACCGACTACCCGGAGTTCGCCCATGGCGGGTGAATGCGATGGCTGAGAACTACGCGCCGGGCTGGCCCGGCATTCCGGGGCGCTGGACTTCCGCCGCGAAGAGCGGCGTCGGCACCGCGCTCGGCGGCAGCTCGATCTGGTTCACGCTCTCGCACGGCATCATCAACGAGATCTACGCGCCGCGCATCGACGAGGCCGTCACGCGCGATGTCGGCTTCCTCGTGGCCGGGCCGGACGGATTCATCGCCGAGATCAAGCGCCACGCGCGGCACGTGACGCGTTGCCCGCGGCCGGGCGTGCCGTACTACGCGGTCGGCGCCGAGTGCCTGCAGGGGCGCTTCCGGTTGCAGACCGAGATCATCACGGACGCGGAGCGCCCGGTCGTGCAGGTGCGGCTGAAATTCGCGGCACTGCAGGGCGACGCGTCGCAGTATCGCGTGTACGTGCTGCTGGCCGCGCACCTCGGCAACTATGGCGCCGGCAACACCGCCTGGGTGGCCGAATACCGCGACACGCCCGGGCTGTTCGCCTCGCGCGACGATCGCGCGCTGTGCCTGATGTCCTCGACCGGCTTCGGTGCCCGCTCGGTCGGCTTCGTCGGCGCATCGGACGGCTGGCAGGACCTCATGGCGCACGGCACGCTGCAATGGCGCTACACGCGGGCCGAGAACGGCAACGTCGCGCTGGTGGGCGAGCTCCCGCTCCATGAGGACGAGACGATCCTCGCGATCGCGGTGGGCCGCGGCGCCGACGAAGCGGGGCACCAGGCGCGCGCCTCGCTCGAGGAAGGCTTCCCGGCGCTGCTCGATCGCTACGTGAAGCCCTGGGAACGCTGGCAGGCGGAACTGCCGGTCGGCCCGCGCGGTGCGCTGTCCGAAGTGAGCACCGCTGTCATCAAGACGCACGAGTCGAAGCTGATTCCGGGCGCGCTGCTCGCGAGCCTGGCGGTGCCGTGGGGCTTTTCCAAGGGCGACGGCGACCTCGGTGGTTATCACCTGGTGTGGCCGCGCGACATGGTGCAGTCGGCGGGTGGATTGCTGGCGGCGGGAGCCCACGCCGAGGCGCGCGCGGCGCTCGTGTACCTGGCCGCGACGCAGCACGCCGACGGCCACTGGCCGCAGAACATGTGGGTCGACGGCACGGCCTACTGGCAGGGGCTGCAGATGGACGAGACCGCGTTGCCGGTGCTGCTGTTCGACCTGGCCGCGCGCGCCGGCGCGCTGCTGCCCGAAGACCTCGACACGCACCGCTTCTGGCCGATGCTGCGCGCCGCGGCATCGTACCTGGTGTGCAACGGTCCGGTGACGCAGCAGGACCGCTGGGAGGAGGACGGCGGCTACACGCCGTACACGCTTGCGGCGGAGATCGCCGCACTGCTGGTCGCGGCCGAATGGGCGGAGAAGTGCGGCGAGCCGCAACTGGCACCGTACCTGCGCGCGACGGCCGACAGCTGGAACGCGCAGGTCGAACGCTGGCTGTACGTGCAGGATACGCCGCTGGCGCGCCAGTGCGGCGTCGCGGGCTACTACGTGCGCATTGCCGAAGGCGACAGCGACGGCGCGGACGACATCATCGAAGTCCGCAACCGCCCCGACGGTGACACGCAGCGCCGCGTGGACCAGATCGTCTCCACCGACGCGCTCGCGCTGGTGCGCTTCGGGCTGCGTGATGCCAACGATCCGCGCGTCGTCAACACGCTGCGCGTCATCGATTCGGAGCTGGCGATGCAGTTGCCGTACGGCCCGGCCTGGCATCGCTACAGCGACGATGGCTACGGCGAGCACGCCGACGGCTCGCCTTTCGACGGCACCGGCATCGGGCGGTTGTGGCCATTGCTGACCGGCGAACGCGCGCACTACGAACTGGCGCGCGGCAATGCGACGACAGCCGCGCGGCTGCAGCGATCCTTCGAGGCCATGGCGGGTCCCGGCGGCTTGCTGCCCGAGCAGACCTGGGATGCGCCCGATATCCCCGAGCGCGAGCTCGTGTTCGGACGACCGGCGGGTTCGGCGATGCCGCTGGCGTGGGCGCATGCCGAGTACCTGAAGCTGGTGCGTTCGCTGGGCGACGGCCGCGTCTTCGACCTGCCGCCGCAGACGCGCGAGCGTTACGTGGAGCGCAACACCGGCTCGAGCCTGCGCGGCTGGCGATTCAACCAGAAACTGCGCCTGCTGCCGGCCGGCTGCACCCTGCGCATCGAACTGCTCGCGCCCGCGCGCATCCGCTGGACCACCGATGGCTGGGCCAGCAGCACCGACTCCGACACGCGGCCGAGCGGCCTGGGCACGCATGTCCTCGACGTGCCGACCGCCGCGCTGGCGGCCGGCGCCAGCGTGATCTTCACGCCGTACTGGATCGACGCCGCGCGCTGGGAGGGCGTCGATTTCACGGTGGCCGTGCATTGATTTTTCGCGCCTTGCTGCGCACACTTCGGCGGCATGAGCGAGGAATTCGAAGTGCACGGGCAGCATGATCACGCGGTCGAACACGCCGCGCATGTCGATTCGCTGGGGCGCATGGTCGCGATGTTCACCGCGGTGCTCGCGACGATTGGCGCGATCATCAGCTACCAGAATTCCGGCAGCGAATCGCGCGGCCTGGAGCTGAAGAACGAGGCCATCCTCAGGAAATCCGAGGCCTCCGACCAGTGGGCCTACTACCAGGCCAAGGGCATCAAGCAGGTCATCATGGAGCATGCGGTCGCGGGGAGCGAGGCCGAGCGCGTCGCGCTCGCCGCCGAAGCCAAGCGCTATGCCGACGAGAAGGGCGCCATCCAGAAGCAGGCGCAGGCGCTCGATGAAGAGGCGAAGGCGGCCGATGCCGCCAGCGCGCGCGCCTTCAAGCCGCACGACCGGCTGGCGCAGGCCCTGGCGCTGGTGCAGGTCGGCATCGCGCTGGCGGCGCTGACCGTGTTGACGCGCCAGCGCTGGCTGCTGGTGGTCTCGGCCTGCAGCGCGCTGACCGGCGTCGGCTTCTGGATCGCCGCCTGGGCCTGAGCGGCGCGATGGAAATCGCCGAGCGCCTCATCTGCCACGGACCGGTCGACTACGGGCCGCTGGCCAACGCCATCGCCGCGCAGGATGAAGCCGCCTGGCACGAGCAGGAGGAGCGGCAGAAGGACTACGAGGTCCATCGGTTGACGCAATCGATCGTGTTGCTGTTCGCCGAAGTCGACCCCTGGCCGCGCATGGACGTCAGCCGGCAGCCCGGCTGGGCCCGGCTCGCCCCGGTGGCCGTGCCGCTCATGGATTCGATCATCGCCCGCTGGTATCCGCCCGGGGGGCGCATCATCCGCGCCATGGCGGCGAAGCTCCTGCCGGGCGGCAAGATCGACCCGCATCGCGACGCGCATCCCTCCTTCAATTGTGGCCACCGCATCCACGTGCCGATCACGACCAACCCGCGGGTGCGATTCACGGTCGATGGGCGCCCCTTCAAGCTCGAGGTCGGGCAGTGCTACGAGATCAACAACCGCATGATGCACAGCGTGGCCAACAAGGGCGACACCGAGCGCATCCACTTCATTTTCGACTACGTGCCCGCCGACCGGGAGCCCGTGGCGCGCGCCTGAAAAGCCCGAAACCGGGGGTGGCACCCGGGGTCACTACTCAAGGGCAATGAGAACGCATACTATTGCGCTTGCCGCTAGGGGGATGAGGGGAAGGGGCATGACGGCAACGTCGAAGAATTCCATTGACTGCGTCGAACCCGAGGGCCGCAAGCGACCGGTTCCCGGGGGTGTTCGCAGCCGTTCCGTGCTGGCCGCGGCCATTACCGCGGCGCTTTACGCCGCGCCGCATGCCGATGCGCAGCAGGCCACCGCGCCGGCCACTGCGCAGTCTTCGAAGAACGACCTGACGCTCGAGGAAATCGTCGTCACGGCGACGCTGCGCAAGACCAGCGTGCAGGACGTTCCGCAGAGCATCTCGGTCATCGGCACGGAGCAGATCGAGAAATCCGGTTTCAAGGAGATGGGCGATTACCTCAAGGCGCTGCCGAGCGTGACGCTCACGCAGCTCGAGCCCGGTCGCAACAACATCGTGTTCCGGGGTGTCGCCACCGACGCCGAGGACTTCTACAGCGATGCGCAGGCGGGCGTATACCTCGACGACCAGCCGATCACGACCAATGCGACGCAGGTCAGCCCTTATCTGGTCGATATCGATCGCGTCGAAGCGCTGCCGGGTCCGCAGGGCACGCTGTTTGGCTCATCGGCCGAGACCGGCGTGTTGCGCATCATCACCAACAAACCCGACTTCAAAGGGGTTTCCGGGCAATACAGCCTGACCGGCGGTACGACCAAGGATGGCGCGCCCAGCTACGAACTCGACGGTCACCTCAATCTTCCGCTCGTCGATGACAGGCTCTCGACGCGTATCGTCGCTTTCTACGCCGATAACGGCGGCTGGATCGACAACGTACTGGGCCCCGACCTGGCGCACGGCCTGACCAATGCCAGCGCCGCCAAGAAGGATTTCAACGAAGAGAAACTGAGCGGCGGCCGCCTCGCGGCGCTCTGGAAAGTGAGCGACCGCACCGACGTGCTGTTCAACCTGACAACGCAAAACGACGTGGCGTACGGGGACTGGCTCAGCGATCCGGCCCTCGGCGACGCCAAGATCACGCGTTTCATCGAGCAGTCACGCCACGACAACTGGTGGCAGTCGGCGGTGACCGTTACCGCCGACCTCGGGTTCGCGGAATTCAAGTCGGCGAGCGCCTATTTCCAGCGGCACATGACCTACGAATGGGACAACATGGCCTACGAGGAGTACAGGTCAAAGACCGAGCCGTATTACATCTACGACACGCGCCTGGCCAGCAATGGGTCGTTCACCACCAGCACCGTATTCAACGACCAGTGGCAATACCGGTTCTCGCAGGAACTTCGGCTGACGTCCAAGGGCACGAGCCGGCTGCAATGGATCGGCGGCCTGTTCTTCGAGCGCGTGCACGACCACTGGTTCTATGGCACCAACAACCCGCAGTTCCCCAACACGGTCGGTTACCAGTGGGCCTGCAATCCGGCTGATCCGCAGCCGCAATGCCCGCCGACACCCACGACCATCATCTACGCGCAGTGGTTCGATCGCCTCGTCACGCAAACGGCCGCATTTGGCGAGGTCAGCTACAAGCTGACCGATCCCTGGACCGTCACCGCCGGCGGCCGGTGGTTCAAGTACAAGCGGGATGTGAACCAGAACTACCAGTTACCGCTGGGTGTCGATGTAAATACGCCGGGCGACAATGCCAGGGCTGGCAACGACAGCGCCACGCTGTTCAAGCTGGGTACACAGTACAAGTACAACAAGGACGGCATGATCTACGCGCTGTTCAGCCAGGGCTACCGCCTGGGTGGCACCAACAGCGAGCGTGCCGCCAGGACCGGCCTGGTGCCACTGAAATACGGGCCGGACAAACTGTTCAACTACGAGGTCGGCCTCAAGAGCCAGTGGTTCGACCGGCGGCTCACGCTCAACGTGTCGATGTTCCTGATGAATTGGAAGGACATCCAGCTGGAGAGCAACCACGCGGGCGGCGCACCGTGGTACGTGCGCGGTACGGTCAACGGCGGGACTGCTCAATCCAAGGGCATCGAACTCAGCATCGCAGCGCGCGCCTCGCAGCACTTTTCATTCGATGGCAGCCTGACGGCGGCGAATCCGAAGTTGACACAGGCGGTCGTCTTCAATGACGCCGCGGATCCCGCGGATCGGACGATCATTCCCGCCGGGACGATGATGGTCGGTGCGCCGAAGTTCAAGGCCACCGCGGGCGTCGACTACAAATTCGGGTGGAAGCCGCTGGGAGGCGACTTGTCGGCGCGGTTCGAGTACAGCCACCAGTCGTACATGTACCAGAGCCTCTCGCTGTCCGCGGCCCACGGTTCGGAGGGTCGGGTGGAGCCCTGGGATTTCGGAAAGTTCATACTCGACTTGACCTTGCCCAGCAGCACGGACATCTCGCTGCGGGTCGACAACCTGTGGAACTCGCAGGGCTCGAACTACATCTCGCTTGGCGAGGGAGACTACGCCGACGAGTTCGGAGATCCGCGCTTTCACAACGAGCAGGCGCGTTTCCGGCCGCAGAGCATCAGCCTGACCGTACGCAAGAATTTCTAGCGCGTGACGCTGGCGGGCGACGGGGCGCGGGTAGGGCAAGTTGAATGTCAGGCGGCTCGTGGCCTCGTCGGTCGTGCGGGGCAGCCACAAGGGTGAGAGTCACGGCGGCGTCTACCTGATCGACCTGCGTTCGCGCGAGGTCGTGCAGACCGTCGACTGGAATACCGTCGACATCGATTGGCAGGGGCGCGGCTGGGACCGCGGCCTGCGTGGCATTGCCTTCGACGGCGGGCTCGTCTACATGGCCTCGAGCGACGAGCTGTTCGCTTACACGCCGGACTTTCGCCGCGTCGCCTCCTGGCGCAGTCCCTACCTGCGCCATTGCCACGAAATCTGCGTGTACGACCGC
The DNA here is from genome assembly GCA_035542135.1 of Steroidobacteraceae bacterium. Taxonomy (GTDB): domain Bacteria; phylum Pseudomonadota; class Gammaproteobacteria; order Steroidobacterales; family Steroidobacteraceae; genus FEN-1191. The sequence continues at coordinate 18,351 of DATKLZ010000036.1, forward strand.
GAACTGTTCCTGACCTCGACCGGCTTCGACAGCATCCTCGGGTTCAATCTCGACAGGCAGTTGTTCGACTGGGCGATGCACGTGCAGATGCGGCAGTACCAGTTTCATTTCACCCGCTTCGATCCGCTCGGCGATGCGGGGCCGCTGCCGCTGAACAAGCTGCACATCAACAACGTCTACGCCGACGCCACCGGCATGTACATCTCCGGCCTGCACAGCGGTGGCATGCTGCTGTTCACCGGCAAGCGCGTGCTGATGTCGGTGGAGCTGCCTCCCGGTACGCACAACGCGCGGCCGTTTCGCGACGGCGTGCTATTCAACGATACGGAAGCGGGCACGTTGCGGTATTCCGGACGCGACGATCGCGAGGATCGCATCATGAGAGTGCCGACCTACGATCCGGCCACGCTGACCCATCGCGATGCCGACACGAGCGGCATAGCGCGGCAGGGCTTCGCGCGCGGGCTGTGCGTGATGAGTGATTCGATCGTCGCCGGCGGGTCCTCGCCGTCGACCATCACGGTCTACGACCTGAGGGCGAACGAGATGCTGATGTCGGTCAACCTCACGCGCGACATCCGCAACGCAATCCACGGGCTCGAGGTCTGGCCTTACGACTGAGCTTGCCGTGCGGGCGGCAAACCCGCATCGCGCACGCGCTCCGGCAGTGCGGCGATGATGTCGGCCAGTTCCGTCTTCCAGAAATCGAGGTGCTTCTCGTAACGGCGCCAGACGCCCAGGCCCTCGGTATAGATTGGCCGGCGCACCTGTTCGGAGCTGGCCGTCTTGACGGCGCGCGGATTGCGATAGTAGTGCAGGCAGGATTCCTCGAACGGCAGGCCGCAGTGCCCGAGGATGCGCCGCACCTGCGATTCCAGGTCCATCACCGTGTCTTCGTAATGCACGGTCAGCACCTTGCCGGGAAGCGCTGCCTGCCAATGCTGCATCATGCGATGGTAGTTGCGGTAATAGTCCGCCAGCTCCTCCATGTCGTAGCTGTAGTCCAGGCCTCCACCGTAGAGCTGCTTGTAGTTGCCAAGCAGGCTGTCGAGCGGATGGCGGCTCGCATTGATGACGCGGGCATTCGGCAGGATCAGGTGCAGGAAGCCGATCAACGCGAAATTGCTCGGCATCTTGTCCGTGAATCGCGGCCGGTCCGTCAGCCTGTGGCGGCGCGTCTCCTCGATGTATTGCCGTCCGTATGCCCGCCAGTCCTTTGGGCGCAGGTCGCGCGCGGCCTCCGGAAATCCCACGTGGTCGGCGCGGTAGCGGCCGACCGTGCCGGCGATCATGCCGAGGTTGGACAATTCCGCCGTACCCTCGACCTGCGAGTGCGACGCCAGGATCTGCTCGATCAGGGTCGAACCCGAGCGGTGCAGGCCGACGATGAAGATGGGATCGGCGGCTTCGTAGCCTTGTCCCGCGCGCTCGCGCATGAACTCGGCAGTGAACGTGGACATTATCGCGGCGTGCCGCTGTTCCATCACCAACGGATCGTGCGACACCAGCGGGCGCTTGCGCGTGTTGCCCTCGTGGTACCAGTGCCAGGCGGAGTCATGGTCACCCGCGTCCTCGTAGGCCTTGCCGAGCGCGAAGCAGAAATGCACGGCCGTGGACTGCGCCAGCGTGCCGGTGTCCAGCTGGGCGTGCATGGCCGCGATTTCCTCGGCCGTGAAGCGGAAGGTCTTGAGATTGGCCAGGCTCCAGTAGGCTTCGCCGAAATCCGGGCGCAACCGGATCGCCGCGCGATAGGCAGCGATCGCCTGATCCTGTCGGCCGACGGCCTTGAGCACATGGGCGAGACCGAGCTGCGCGTTGGCATCTCCAGGGTCCAGTTCGACGGCGCGGCTGTAGGCGGCGACGCTCTCCTCCGGATAGGTCGCCTTGGCCAGCGCATTGGCCAACCCGAACCAGGCGGCGGCATTGGCAGGCTCGAGACGCGTGGCGGTGCGGAAGCACTCGACGCCCTGCATCCATTTCTTCTGCTCGATGAGCAGGGTGCCGAGGTTGATCCAGGCGGCCGTATGGTCGGGGGCCAGCGCAGTCACCTTGCGCAACAGCGCTTCGGCGTCATCCGCCGTCGTTGCATCGCCTGCCAGCGTCAGCGCCAGCATGCGCAGCGCATCGACATGATCAGGATTCCGGCGGAGCACCGCCTCGAATGCCGCCGCGGCTTCCTTCTTTCGACCGGCTTGCAAATGTTCCGCGCCACTGGCGATCGCCTGGCGGTCCGGATCCTGCGCGAAGTACTGCGAATAGAGCTGGTCGGCTTCGCTTCCGCGTCCGCTCGCCGCCAGCGCGTCTGCAAGTCGCTTGCGCGTGTGCGGCAGGGTCGCATCCAGCTGCAGTGCGCGCTCGAAGGCCGGGATTGCCTCCGCATGTCTTCCCTGCCGCGCGAGGATCATGCCCAGATCGTCGTGGAGCGAAGCCACGTCGGCTCTCGCAGCCAGCGCGGCGCGAACGCGGCGTTCGGCATCGATCAGGGATTGCATGACAGCAGCGCCTCGAGCAGGGCGCGCAACAATGATTGCAGCGGCGCGGCGCGCGCGGCATCGTAGCCGCTGCCCGACTCATCCATGTAGCTCGCCTGCGCGAGCTCGATCTGCAGCGCGTGCACCTGCTGCGCGGGCTGCCCGTAGTGGCGCGTGATGTGGCCGCCCTTGAAGCGCCCGTCGAACACATGCGACCAGCGCGGCGCGGCCGCCAGCACGGGACGCAGCGCCGCGCTGAGGCGCGGCGAGCAGGATCGCCCGTCGTTGGTGCCGATGTTGATGTCGGGCAGCCGGCCCTCGAACAGCCGCGGCACGACGCTGCGGATCGAATGCGCGTCGAGCAGCAATGCGTAGCCGTGCTTCGCGCGTGCGGCATCGAGCAGTGCGCGCAGCCCGGCGTGGTAGGGCTCCCAATAGAGCGTGCGGCGCCGCGCGACTTCGGCCGCCGGCACGGCGCTTCGGCCGTCGCGGTACAGCGGCTGGCCGTCGAAGCTCAGCACCGGGCACAGCCCCGTCTGGGGGGCGGCGGCGTAGAGCGCCGCGTCGTCGGGTGGACGGTTCAGGTCGATCAGGTAACGCGATAGCCGCGCCACGATCATCGAGGCGCCGAGCGGGGCGGCGAAACCGTAGAGCTCGCCGACGTGCCAGTCGGTATCGGGCACGGAGATCGCCAACGGCGTCAGTTCCGGCGCCAGCTCCGCGGGCAGGGCGGTGCCGACGTGCGGCACGCTGATGACCAGCGGCGAATCGCCGGGCCTCACGGTGTGCGTCGGGAAGGTCTGCGCCGCGTGCGTCACCATCGTTGCCGCCCGTGCCTCGTCAACGCGCGAACAGCCGCGGCAGGATCTGCGTGCGCAGCAATCCGCCGGCGATGAGCGCGCGCGCCGCGGCGATATCCGGCGCGAAGTAGCGATCGGATTCCAGCGTCGGCACGCGCCTGCGCAGCAGGCCGCGCACGGTCTCGAGCGGGGCAGAGCTGCGCAGCGGGCGATGGAAGTCGAGGCCCTGCGCCGCGGCCAGCAGCTCGATCGCCACGATGCCGACGGCGTTATCCGCCATCGCGAGCAGGCGTCGGGCCGCGTAGGTGGCCATCGACACGTGGTCCTCCTGGTTGGCGGAGGTCGGAATCGTGTCGACGCTCGAGGGATGCGCGAGCGCCTTGTTCTCCGAGGCCAGCGCCGCAGCCGTGACCTGCGCCACCATGAATCCGGAGTTCACGCCGCTGTTGGCCACCAGGTAGGCCGGCAGCCCACTCATCTTGGTGTCGACGAGCAGCGCGATGCGCCGTTCGGCGAGCGAACCGAGCTCGGCGGCCGCGAGCGCCAGCTGATCAGCGGCGAAGGCCACCGGTTCGGCGTGGAAATTCCCGCCCGACAGCACGTCGTCCTCGCGCGCGAACACCAGCGGGTTGTCGGTCACGGCATTGGCCTCGCGCAACAATGTGGCGCCGGCCGTGCGCAGCAGGTCCAGGCAGGCGCCCATGACCTGCGGCTGGCAGCGCAACGAATACGGATCCTGCACGCGGTCGCAGTCGAGGTGCGAAGCCCGGATGCGGCTGCCGCGCAGCAGCGCGCGCAGCTGCGCAGCCACCTCGATCTGCCCGGGCTGGCGGCGCACCGCGTGGATGCGCGCGTCGAATGGCGCGTCGCTCCCCTTCATCGCATCGACCGACATCGCGCCCGTGACGAGCGCGGCGGCGAACGCGTTCTCGATCTCGAACAGGCCGGCGATCGCGAGCGCCGTCGACACCTGCGTGCCGTTCAGCAGCGCGAGTCCTTCCTTGGCCGCGAGCTTCAGCGGCTGCAGGCCGGCGATGCGCAGTCCGCGCCGCGCATCGAGCACGCGGCCGCGGTGGCGCACCTGCCCGACGCCGAGCAGCGCCGCCGACAGGTGCGCAAGCGGCGCCAGGTCTCCCGATGCGCCGACCGAACCCTGGCCCGGAATCAGCGGATACACGCCTGCGCGCAGCAGCGCCTGCAGCGCGCGCAGCGTCGCGGGGCGCACACCCGAATAACCCTGCGCGAGGCTCGTGATCTTCAGCACCAGTACGAGCCGTACGACCGCGTCGCTGAGCGGGGCGCCGGTGCCGGCCGCATGCGACAGCACCAGGTTGTGCTGCAGCTGCGCGAGGTCGGCGGCCGAGATGCGCTTGCTCGCCAGCGAACCGAAGCCGGTGTTCACGCCGTAA
>DATKLZ010000037.1:0-27013 GCA_035542135.1 Steroidobacteraceae bacterium
ACGAGCCGTACGACCGCGTCGCTGAGCGGGGCGCCGGTGCCGGCCGCATGCGACAGCACCAGGTTGTGCTGCAGCTGCGCGAGGTCGGCGGCCGAGATGCGCTTGCTCGCCAGCGAACCGAAGCCGGTGTTCACGCCGTAAGCCGTGTCGCCACGCGCGATCAGTCCCTCGATGACGGCGCGCGAGCGCCGCACGCGCGCGAAGTCGGCGCGCGTGAGCACCACCTCGACGGGCGACGCGTAGGCGATGCGCAGCGCAGCGAGCGTCAGCGCACCCGGCCGGAGTCCGCCGGTGACGCGGGCGGGGCGACTCACCGCGCCGCCTTGCCGGTGAGCATGGGCAGGTTCAGATGGTGCTCGCGCGCGCACTGCAATGCGATATCGTAGCCGGCGTCGGCGTGGCGCATGACGCCGGTGGCCGGATCGTTCCACAGCACGCGTTCGATGCGCCGCGCCGCGGCCGGCGTGCCGTCGCAGACGATCACGACGCCGGCGTGCTGCGAGTAGCCCATGCCAACGCCGCCGCCGTGGTGGATCGACACCCACGTGGCGCCGCTCGCCGTGTTGAGCAGCGCGTTGAGCAGCGGCCAGTCGGACACGGCATCCGACCCGTCCTTCATGGATTCAGTCTCGCGATTGGGGCTGGCAACCGAACCCGAGTCGAGATGATCGCGGCCGATGACGATCGGTGCGGACAGTTCGCCCGAGGCGACCATCTCGTTGAAGGCGAGTCCGAGGCGGTGGCGATCGCCCAGGCCCACCCAGCAGATGCGCGCGGGCAGGCCCTGGAACTGGATGCGCTCGGCCGCCATGTCGAGCCAGCGATGCAGGTGCGCGTCGTCCGGAATCAGCTCGCGCACCTTCGCATCGGTCTTCGCGATGTCGGCCGGATCGCCCGAGAGCGCGGCCCAGCGGAACGGGCCGATGCCGCGGCAGAACAGCGGCCGCACGTACTCGGGCACGAAGCCCGGGATGTCGAAGGCATCCTTGACACCCTGGCCGAGCGCCACCTGCCTGATGTTGTTGCCGTAGTCGAAGGTCGGAATGCCCGCATGCTTGTAATGCAGCATCGCGCGCACGTGCACCGCCATCGATTCGCTCGCGGCCTGCGTGACACGAGCCGGGTCGGTCTTCTGCAGCGCCTCCCATTGCGGCACCGTCCAGCCAATGGGCAGGTAGCCGTGCACCGGATCATGCGCGGAGGTCTGGTCGGTGACCGCGTCGGGCTTGACGCCGCGCTTGACCATCTCCGGCAGCACTTCGGCGGCGTTGGCGCACAGGCCGACCGACACCGCGGCGCCGCGCGCACCGGCGTCGGCGATGATCTTCAATGCTTCATCGAGCGTGGCGGCCTGCCGATCGAGGTAGCGCGTGCGCAGCCGCATGTCGATGCTCGACTGCCGGCACTCGATCGCCAGCATCGAGGCGCCGGCCATGGTCGCCGCCAGCGGCTGCGCGCCGCCCATGCCGCCAAGGCCCGCGGTCAGGATCCAGCGGCCGGTGAGCTTGCCACCGAAATGGCGGCGGCCCATCTCGACGAAGGTTTCGTACGTGCCCTGCACGATGCCCTGCGAGCCGATGTAGATCCACGAGCCCGCCGTCATCTGCCCGAACATCATCAGCCCGCGGCGATCAAGCTCGTTGAAGTGCTCCCAGGTCGCCCAGTGCGGCACCAGGTTCGAGTTGGCGATCAAAACGCGCGGCGCGTCGGCGTGAGTGCGGAACACGCCCACCGGGCGGCCGGACTGGACCAGCAGCGTCTCGTCGTCGCCGAGCGCGCGCAAGCTCGCGACGATCGCGTCGTAGCAGGCCCAGTTGCGCGCGGCCTTGCCGATGCCGCCGTACACGACCAGGTCGCCGGGCCGTTCGGCCACGTCCGGGTCGAGGTTGTTCATCAGCATGCGCAATGGCGCTTCGGTGAGCCAGGAGCGTGCGCTCAACGTCTTGCCGCGCGGCGCGCGGATCACGCGGGGTGCTTGGTCATTCATGTGTGTTGTCCACTCTGTATGTACTGCCTCAATCGCCCGATCGCTTCCCGGTAATGGGCTTCGATGGCGTCCTGCTCCGGATGAGCTCCGTCGCGGATCACCCAACGGCCGCCGACCAACACGTGGCTGGCGCGCGGCGCGGCAGTGTCGAACACCAGCGCACCGAGATAGTTGTCGGGCGCCTGCAGGTCACTGTCGCCGTTGCGCGCATCGTAGGTCACGAAATCGGCGCTTGCGCCCGCGCCGATCGCGCGCAGCCCGCCTGCGTGCGCACTGCGGAACAGGCGGTCGGCAACCGCGGGCTCGGCCGCGGTGCTGAACACGTTGCGCCGGCCGCGTGCCAGGCGCTGCGACCATTCGAGCTGGCGCAGTTCGTCGAGCGAGCTGCGGCCGATGTTGCTGTCGGACCCGATCGCCACCTGTCCGCCGGCTTCGAGGAACGGCGCGACGACCGGACAGCCATCGCCCAGGTCCGCCTCGGTCGTCGGACACAGCACCACGGTCGCCTGCGCGGCCCGGATCTGCGCGAACTCCGCTTCACTCGATTGCGTCGCGTGCACCAGCGCCCACTTCGACGACAGCAGGCCGCGCGCCGCGAGCAGCGCCACCGGCGGCAGACCGTGCTGGCGAATGCAGCCGGTGACTTCCGCCGGCTGCTCGGCGACATGGATGTGCAGGCAGCGGCACGCTGCGTCGTCCTGCAGTTTCTGGCATACGCGCGCAATCGTGTCGATGTCCACGGCGCGCAGGCTGTGGAACGCGATGCCGAGGGAAACCGCGCCCTCGGCGGGGTAGCGCCGGCGCAGCTCCTGCCAGTCGTCCAGGAACTGCGCCGTGTCGCGCACGAACGGCTGTTGACCGGGCTTCGGCGCCGCACCGCCGAAATCGGAGTGCTGGTACAGCGTCGGCAGCAGCGTGAGGTGCATGCCGGTGCGGCGCGCGGCCGCGGCGACCGCCTCATCGGCATCGAGCGCGCGCCGGTCACCGAGCCGGTGCAGGTAGAGGAATTCGGCCACCGAGGTGTAGCCGCCGCGCAGCAGTTCCAGGTAGCAGCGCGCGCTGATCGCCTCGAGGTTGGCGCGCGTCAGCCTGCCGGCCAGCGCGTACATCGTCTCGCGCCAGCTCCAGAAATCATCGCGCGTGCCTGCGGCGCGCTGCGTCCAGGCGCCGAGCGCGCGCTGGAACGCATGGCAGTGCGCGTCGACGAGCCCCGGCAACGTCAGCCCCGGAACCACCGGCGCAGCGGGCCGGTCGGCGGTGGAAACGCCAACCAACTTGCCGCCTGCGTCGATGCGGACCGTCGCGTCGTGCAGCCAGCGGCCGTCCAGCCACAGGTTGGCGTACGTGACCGCGCTCTGTGCCGTGGCTGCCCCCGCTTGCATCCGCAACATGTTAGCACCGCATGGCGCGGGCGGTGCGGGGCGGGTAATCTCGTGGCGTATGGCCGCCACGACTGACACCCGGATCATCGCCAACGGCAGGGTCTGGACGGGCTCGCCCGGCGCCGTGGCTGCGGGCGATGGCATCGCCGTCCAGCCGCTGGCCATCGCTGCGCAGCGCGGACGAATTGCCGCGGTCGGCGCGATGAGCGAGCTGCAGCGGAAATTCCCGGACGCCGTGGTGTTCGACGCCGGCGGGCGGCTCGTGACCCCCGGCCTGATCGACTGCCACACGCACATCGTGCACGCCGGCAATCGCGCCGGAGAATTCGCGCGGCGGCTGGCGGGCGAGAGCTACCAGAGCATCGCGCGCTCGGGCGGTGGAATCCTCTCGACCGTCAGGGCGACGCGCGCGGCCAGCCTGCAGCAGCTGGTCGATTCCGCATTGCCGCGCGTCGATGCGCTGCTGGCCGACGGCGTGACCACGCTCGAGATCAAGTCCGGTTACGGGCTGGACCTGGAAACCGAACAGCGCATGCTGCAGGCCGCGCGCACGATCGCGCAGCAGCGGGCGCTCACGGTCACCACCACCTATCTGGGCGCGCACACGATTCCACCGGAATACGCGCAGGATGCAGAGGGCTACGTCGTGCGCCTGTGCACCGAGCTGATTCCCGTCATCGCGGCGAGCGGCCTGGCCGATGCCTTCGACGCCTACTGCGAAAGCGTGGCGTTCACGCCGGAGCAGGTGGGGCGCATCTTCGAGGCGGCCCGCGCGCATCGCCTGCCTGTCAAGCTGCACGCCGACCAGCTCTCGAACCTGCACGGCGCGGCGCTCGCGGCGCGCCACGGCGCGCTCTCCGCCGATCATCTCGAGTACACCGATGCGGCGGGCGTCGATGCGCTCGCTGCCGCCGGCTCCGTCGCGGTGCTGCTGCCCGGCGCTTACTATTTCCTGCGCGAAACGCAGCGTCCGCCGGTCGCGGCATTGCGCCGCGCCGGCGTGCCGATGGCAGTGGCCACGGACTGTAATCCGGGCACCTCGCCGCTCAGTTCGATACTCGCCGCGATGAATCTCGCCGCGGTGGAGTTCGGCCTCGGCGTCGGCGAGTGCCTGGCGGGCGTGACGCGGCACGCGGCGCGCGCACTCGGGGTGCAGGACGCAACTGGCTCGCTCGAGCCCGGCAAGTGGTGCGACCTGGCGATCTGGAACGTCGAGCAGCCGGCCGAGCTGGTGCACAACCTCGGCGCGCGGCCGCTGCATCGAAGGTTCTGGCACGGCCAGCCGGGCGAATGAGCCGGCGCGCGGGCGCATGAGCACGGGCATTGGCGGCGGTCCTCCGGCGCGCGAGCGGCGCATCGCGCACCTCGACATGGACGCGTTCTACGCCTCGGTCGAGCTGCTGCGCTATCCGCAGCTCAAGGGCCAGCCAGTGGTGATCGGCGGGCGGCGCCGCGCCGGGAGCGAATCCAATGCGCAGGAATTCGCGCGGCTCGCGAGCTACCAGGGACGCGGCGTCGTCACGACCGCGACGTATGAAGCGCGCACGTTCGGCGTGCATTCGGGCATGGGGTTGATGCAGGCCGCGCGGCTGTGCCCCGAGGCGATCCTGCTGCCGGCGGACTTCGACGAGTACCGGCGCTACTCGCGCCTGTTCAAGGCGGCGATCGCTGCGATCGCGCCGCGCGTCGAGGACCGCGGCATCGACGAGGTATACATCGATTTCGACGCAGTTGAAGGCGGTGCGGAGCAGGGCGGGCGGCCGCTCGCACTGCGCATCCAGCGCGCCATTCGCGACAGCACCGGACTCACGTGCTCGATCGGCGTCGCACCGAACAAGCTGCTGGCGAAGCTGGCGAGTGAATTCGACAAGCCCAACGGCATCACGATCGTCCACGCCAGCGACCTCGCCGCGCGCATCTGGCCGCTGCCCTGCCGCAAGATCAATGGCGTGGGACCGAAGGCCAGCGCGCGGCTCGAGCAGCTCGGCGTGCGCACGATCGGCGAACTGGCGCGCTGCGAGCCGGGCTGGCTGATCGAGCAGTTCGGACGACACCACGGCCATTGGCTGCACGAGGTGTCGTGGGGGCGCGACGAGCGCGACATCAGCACCCACAGCGAGCCGGTGTCGATGAGTTGCGAGACGACATTCGAACGCGACCTGCATGCCGTGCGCGACCGCCCGGAACTGGGCAAGGCGTTCACGTCGCTGTGTGAACGACTGGCCGCGGATCTGGCTCGGCACGGTTACGTGGGCCGCACCATCGGCGTGAAGTTGCGCTACGACAATTTCCACTCGGTCACGCGCGCACAGACGCTTGGATTCCACACGGCCGACGCAGCCGTGATCCGACGCACGGCCGGCCAGTGCCTCAAGCGCGCGCCGCTGGTTCGCCGCTTGCGGCTGCTGGGCGTGCGCGTCGGCAACCTGGTGAGCGCAGCCGAGGCGCAGGTGCAGGTGCAGGCCGAGCCGGCCGTGGGGTCGCTCGACCTGTTCTGAGGCGGGCGGGCAGTCGGCGCGCACCGGCCGATCGGCTATGATGCCCGGCATGAGCAAGGAATCACTTCACCAGGCGCTGGTCCGGCTGCATGCCGAACTGCAGGACGCGCCGCAACTCGACGAGGAAGCGCGGCGCCTGCTGGCGGCGGTCGCCGCCGACATCGGACGGGCCACCAGCGATGCGACCCACGCGCCGCGGCTGGAAGCGCTCGCGGTGCGCTTCGAGGCCGATCATCCGGCGCTGGCCGCGCGGCTGCGCGGAATCGCCGACGCGCTCGGGCGCGGCGGCCTCTGAGCCCGGCCAGCGGCCGGGGCGAGTCCGCAGTCAGTCGGCCGGGGCCGCAGCGCCAGTGCGCGACGCGGTCATGCGCTGCACGACCACGAAGAACAACGGCGCGAAGAACAGCCCGAGCACCGTCGCGGCGAGCATGCCGCCGAAGACACCGGTGCCGATCGCGATGCGGCCTGCGGCGCCAGCGCCGGTGCTCAGCACCAGTGGCAGCACGCCCAGCATGAAGGCCAGCGAGGTCATCAGGATCGGCCGCAGGCGGATGCGCACCGTCTGCAGGATTGCCGCGTTGAGTTCCAGGCCGCCTTCGTGCAGCTTCTTCGCGAATTCGACGATCAGGATCGCATTCTTGGCCGACAGGCCCACCGTGGTCAGCAGGCCCACCTGGAAATACACGTCGTTCGCGAGCCCGCGGCACCATGCGGCCACCAGCGCGCCGATCACGCCCAGCGGCACGACCAGCATCACCGAGAAGGGCAGCGACCAGCTTTCATAAAGGGCAGCGAGGCACAGGAACACGAACACGACCGAGATCGCGTACAACGCCGGCGCCTGCGAACCCGACAGCTTCTCCTGGTAGGACAGGCCCGACCATTCATAGCCGATGCCGGCCGGCAGCTTCGCGGCCAGCGCCTCGACGGTGCGCAGCGCCGTGCCGCTGCTGACGCCCGGAGCCGGCTCGCCGATGATCTCGATCGAGGAGTTGCCGTTGTAGCGCTCCAGGCTCGGGGCGCTGAGCGACCAGGAACCGCGGGAGAACGCCGACAGCGGCACCATCTCGCCGTTGGCATTGCGCACGAACCAGCGAGCGAGATCGACCGGTTGCATGCGGTACTGGGGGTCGGACTGGATGTAGACCTTCTTGACGCGCCCACGATCGACGAAGTCGTTGACGTAGATTCCGCCGATCGCGCTCGAGATCGTGTCGTTGACATCGGCGATCGACAGGCCGAGCGCGCTGGCCTTCACCTGGTCGACGTCGAGGTGGAATTCCGGCTGGTCGGCCAGGCCATTGATGCGCACATGCGCCAGCCGCGCGTCGTGCCGGGCGAGGTCCAGCAGCTGGTCGCGCGCACGCACCAGTACCTCGCGGCCGACGCCGGCGACGTCCTTGAGCTCCAGGTCGAAGCCGCTCGAGGTGCCGAGCCCGCGGATCAGCGGCGGCGACATGACGATCGTGGTCGCATCGCGGATCCTGGCTGCGGCCTGGTTGGCACGCTGGGCCACCATCGCCGCGGACTGCGAGCCGGCCGTCCGCTCGTTCCAGTCGCGCAGCAGCACGAAGGACATGCCGGTGTTCTGGCCGTTGCCGCTGAAGCTGCGCCCGGCGATCGAGAACACGGCGCTGACCGAATCCTTGTCGGCGCGCAGGTCGGACTCGAGCTGTGCCTGCGCATCCACCGTGCGCTGCAACGTCGCGCCGGACGGCAACTGCATGATCGCCATCAGCGCGCCCTGGTCCTCTTCCGGCAGGAATGCCGTCGGCAGCGTGACCACCAGCAGCGCCAGCAAACCGAGCAAGCCGGCGAACACCAGCATGGCCCGGCGCGTCTGCGGCAGCAGCCGGCGCACCACGCCCTGGTAGGCCTCGCTGAGGCGCTCGAAGCGCTGCTCGAGGCGCGCCAGCAGGCCGGCGCCGTGAGGATCGGCGACGTCGGCGCGGCGCAGGATCGTCGCGCACAGCGCCGGCGTGAGCGTCAGCGCAACCAGCACCGACAGGATCATCGCCGCGACCATGGTCACGGAAAACTGGCGGTAGATGACGCCGGTCGAGCCGCCGAACAGCGCCATCGGCACGAGCACCGCCGACAGCACCAGCGCGATGCCGAGCAGCGCGCCGGTGATCTGGTCCATCGACTTGCGGGTTGCGTCGCGGGCGTCCAGTCCTTCCTCGCGCATGATGCGCTCGACGTTCTCGACCACGACGATGGCGTCGTCGACCAGCAGGCCGATGGCGAGCACCATCCCGAACATCGTGAGCGTATTGATCGAATAGCCCAGCACCGCCAGCACGCCGAACGTGCCCAGCAGCACGACCGGCACGGCGATCGCCGGTATCAGCGTGGCGCGCACGTTCTGCAGGAACACGAACATGATCAGCACGACGAGCACGACGGCCTCGAGCAGCGTCTTCACGACCTCGAAGATCGAGATGCGCACGAAGCGCGCGCTGTCGAAGGCCATGCGATAGCCGAGCCCGGGCGGAAAGTACCGGGACAGCTGCTCGATGCGCGCCTTGACCGCATCGGCCGTCGCCAGCGCGTTGGCTCCGGAGGCGAGCGAGATGCCGACCGCCACCGACGGCTGGCCGTCGATGCGGGTCGACACGTCGTAGCTGTCGGCGCCGAGCTCGACGCGCGCGACGTCGGCCAGGTGCACGGCCGAACCGTCGCTGTTGACGCGCAGCACGATGTCGCGGAACTGCTGCGGCGTGCTCAGCTTGCCCTGCGCCGTGACCAGCGCGTTCAATTGCTGGCCGGCGACCACCGGCTGGCTGCCGAGTTGTCCGGCCGCGACCTGCGTGTTCTGCGCGTTGATCGCCGCGGTCACGTCGGCGGGGATCAGGTGGAACTGGCTGAGCTTGTACGGATCGAGCCAGATGCGCATCGCGTAGCCGGAGCCGAACATCTGTGCCGTGCCCACGCCGCTCACCCGGCTGATCGGGTCGAGCAGGTTCGAGGCGATGTAGTCGCCGACGTCGGCGCGCGACATCGAGCCGTCCGGCGAGAAGAATGCCGTCACCGTGAGGAAGCCGGCGGTCGACTTGTTCACGCTGACGCCCTGCGCCTGCACCGGGAGCGGCAGGCGGCGGATCGCCTGCTGCAGCTTGTTCTGCACCTGCACCTGCGCCACGTCGGCGTCGGTGCCCGCCTCGAAGGTCAGCGCGATGTTCGCGGTGCCCTGTGAATTGCTGGTCGAGGAGATGTAGACGACGTGATCGATGCCGGTCAGCGACTGTTCGATGACCTGCGTGACGGAATCCTCGACCGTGTGCGCCGAAGCGCCGGGGTAGGTGGCATTGATCGTCACCGTCGTCGGCGCGATGTTCGGGTACTGCTCGACCGCGAGCTGGTGTATCGACAGCGCGCCCGCCAGCATGATGATGATCGCGATGACCCACGCGAAGATCGGCCGGTCGATGAAAAAGCGCGCCATGCGCGCCCTTCAGCCGCGCGCCGGTGCGGCCGTATCGACCAGCACCGGCCTGACCGCATCGCCCGGCCGCAACTTCTGCTGGCCCTGCACGACGACGCGTTCACCCGCATTGAGCCCGCTCAGCACGCGCCATTGGTTGTCGTTGCCGGCTTCCAGCTGCAGCGGCCGCAGCTCGACGTGGTCGTCCGCCCTGACCACCCACACGCTGGCGTCGCCGCGCGCATTGCGGCTCACGGCCTGCTGCGGCACCAGCAGGGCGGACTGCGCGACGCCGAGCGTCAGCACCGCGCGCACGTACATGCCGGGCAGCAACGTGCCGTCGGGGTTCGGAAACACCGCGCGCAACGTGATCGTGCCGGTGCTCTCGCTCTCGGTGATGCCGGTGAATTCCAGCCGGCCGGGCTGCGGATAGGGCGTGCCGTCCTCCAGCAGCAGCGACACGGCGGCGCCGTCGGCGCCGGCGCGCGCCAGCACGCCGGCGGCCAGCTGCTGCCGCAGCCGCAGCACTTCGGTCGCGGGCTGCGTCACGTCGACGTACATCGGCGCGTATTGCTGCACCGTGGTCAGCGGCGCGTCCTGGTTGGCGGTCACCAGTGCGCCCTCGGTGAACGCGGAAGTGGCGATGCGGCCGGAAATCGGCGCGACGATGCGCGTGTAGCCGAGGTTGATGCGCGCGGTCTCGAGCGCGGCGCGCGCGACGGTCTGCTGCGCCTCGGCCTGGCGCAGGCTCGCGGTGATGTCGTCGCGGTCCTGCTGGCTGACGTCGCCCGAGGCGGAGAGCTTCTGGTAGCGCTCGTACTTGAGCCGCAGCGTCTGCGCATTCGCATCGGCGCTGGCGACCTGCGCCTGCGCGCTGTCGAAGGCGGCCTGGTACGGCGCCGGATCGAGCTGGTAGAGCGGCTGCCCGGCCTCCACCAGCGCGCCTTCCGTGAACAGGCGCCGCTGGATGATGCCACTGACCTGCGGGCGCACCTGCGCGATGCGAAAGGCGACGGTACGCCCGGGAAGCTGGGTCGTCACCGCGGTCTTCTGCGGCTGCACGACGACGATCCCCACCTCGGTGGACTGGCCTGCGCCGCCCGCCTGGCCCGCGGCGCCGCAGCCGCCGCAGAGCGCGGCGGCGATGGCGAGCAAGGCCAGGCCCGTGGTGCGCAGGGTTGTCATCGGACGATATTCAATCACGCGACTTCGATCGATGGGTCGATGGCGGCGGCCCAGGCGATCAATCCTCCCTCGAGATCGGCGACCGCCTGCAAGCCGGCACGGCTCGAGACTTCGCAGGCCGCCAGGCTGCGGCGGCCGCTTCGGCACACGAATACGACCGTGGCATCCGCCGGCAGTTCCGTGGCGCGCCGCTGCAGGTTCGCGAGCGGGATATTCACCGAATCGGGCAAGTGGCCGGCGGCGAATTCGTGGGGTTCGCGCACGTCGACCAACAGCGGCGCCTTGCCCCGTCCCGTCGCCGCGCCATGGAGCAGTCGTTCGAGCTCGCGGGGCTTGAAGCGCTGCCAATGGCCCCCTGCGACGCTGGGGCAGGAGGCTGCGCTCTCCCCGGGCGTCGTGATCGTGGGCGCCTCACCGCACACCGCGCAATCGTTGCGCCGGTGGAAGCGGAACTCGCGCCACTGCATCGCCAGCGCATCGAAGGTCATCAGCCTGCCGACCAGCGGCGTGCCGATGCCGAGCAGGAGCTTGATCGCCTCGGTTGCCTGCAGCGCGCCCAGCACGCCGGGCAGCACGCCGAGCACGCCGGCCTCGGCGCAGCTCAACGCTGCGCCGGCCGCCGATTCCGGGAACAGGCAGCGATAGCACGGTCCCTGCTGCGGCAGGTAGGTCATGGCCTGGCCTTCGAATCGATGGATCGCCGCGGATACCAGCGGGATGCGCAGCAGCACGCAGGCGTCGTTGACGAGGTAGCGGGTCGCCAGCCGGTCGCTGCCGTCGATGATGCAATCGTAGCCGCGCAGCAGCGTGAGCGCGTTGGCGGCGCTCAGCTCGACCGGGTGCGCGCTGACCTGTATCTGGTCATTGAGTGCGCGCAGCCGCGCCTGCGCGCCCAGCGCCTTGTCGACGCCGACACTGGCGGTATCGAACAGCAGCTGGCGCTGCAGGTTGGACAACTCGACGCGATCGTTGTCGACGATCGCGAGCGTGCCGACGCCGGCCGCGGCCAGATACAGGCTCGCGGGCGAACCCAGACCGCCCGCGCCGACGACCAGCACGCGCGCCGCCTTGAGCCGCTCCTGCCCGGCCGCGCCGATCCCGGGCAGCAGCAGGTGGCGGCTGTAGCGTTCGCGTTCGATCGGGGTGAGCGTCACGCAATGAAGGTTCCGCGCCGGCCGCGGGGCTGTCAAGTAACGGGCTGGAATTGCAGCGCCGCGAGCCGCGCGTACAGGCCCTCGCCCCGGATGAGCTCGGCATGGCTGCCCTGCGCGACGATGCGGCCGTGGTCCATGACCACGATGCGGCGCAGCCGCTGGATGGTCGCGAGGCGGTGCGCGATCACGAGCGTGGTGCGCGTGCGGCCCTCGCGTCCGGCCATCAGGTTGGCGAGTCCCTGCTGCACGAGGCGTTCGTTCTCCGCATCGAGCGCGCTGGTGGCTTCATCGAGCAGCAGCACCGGCGCATCGCGCAGCATGGCGCGCGCGATCGCGAGGCGCTGGCGCTGGCCGCCCGAGAGCGTGATGCCGCGCTCGCCGACGCGCGTGTCGTAGCCCTGCGGCAGGCGCCGCACGAATTCATCGGCCGCGGCCGCGACCGCCGCCGCGCGCAGCTCATCGTCGCCGGCGGTGGGGCGGCCGTAGCGGATGTTGTCGGCGATGCTGCCGGCGAAGATCACCGGCTCCTGCGCCACCACCGCGATCTGCGCGCGCAGCTGCGCGGGATCGAGCCGCGCGATGTCGACGCCGTCGAGCAGGATGCGGCCGGTGCCAGGATCGAAGAAACGCAGCAGCAGCTGGAAGACGGTGGATTTGCCGGCCCCGGACGGGCCGACCAGCGCGACCGCCTCGCCCGGCGCCACGTGCAGGCTGAAGTCCTCGAGCGCCGCATGCTCGGGACGCGTCGGATAGGCGAACCGCACGCGGCTGAACTCGAGCTGTCCCCGCACCGGTGACGGCAGCCGTTGCGCGTGTTCCGGCGCCACGATCCGCGGTTCGGTGGCGAGGATCTCCATCAACCGTTCGGTGGCGCCGGCGGCGCGTTGCACCTCGCCCCACAGCTCGCTGAGCGCTCCGACGGAGCTCGCCAGCAGCACGGCGTACAGCAGGAACTGGCCGAGCTGTCCGGCGCTCATGCGCCCCGCCAGCACGTCGATCGCGCCGATCCACAGCACGCCGACGATGCTGGCGCCGACCAGCACGAACACCGCGGCCGTCATCAGCGCGCGGAAGCGGGTGCGGCGGATGCCGCTGGCGAAGGCCAACTCTGTCGCGTCGGAGAACTGACGTCGATCAGTTGGCTCATGCGTATAGGCCTGCACGGTAGGGATTGCATTGAGCACCTCGCTCGCCAGCGCCGAGGTCTCGGCGATGCGGTCCTGCGCGGCGCGTGACAGGCCGCGCACACGCCGCCCCATCAGGATGATCGCCAGCAGCACCAGTGGCACGCTCAGCAGCGCGATGGCCGTGAGCTTCGGGCTCGTGACCGCCATCATGACGAATGCGCCGAGCGCCATGACGATGCTGCGCAACGCGAACGACGCCGACGACCCGACCACGGTTTGCACCAGCGTCGTGTCTGCGGTCAGCCGCGAGAGCAGTTCGCCGGTGCGCACGCGCTCGAAGAATTCTGCCGACAGCGACAGCACGTGGCTGAACACCTTGTTGCGCACGTCGGCGACCACGCGTTCGCCGATCCAGGTCACGAGGTAGTAGCGGCTCGCCGCGGCGAGGCCCATGACCACGGTGACGGCCAGCAACCCGAGGAAGTAGCGGCCGATGTGCGAGGAATCGCTGCTGCTGAAGCCGTGGTCGATGACCTGCCGCGCCGCGACCGGCAACAGGAGCGATGCGCCGGCGGCCACCGCCAGCGCGACCAGCGCCAGCAGGATCAGCCCGCGGTGCGGGCGGACGAACGGCGCCAGCGCGGCGAGCGGGGCCAGGCGGCGGGCCGACGGCCTAGTTTCCGCGGTATTCGCAGCCACTGGTGCAGGTCTCATGGATCACGATGCGCGACAACCCGGCCAGCCGCGGCTCGAGGCGCCGCCACACCCACATCGCGAGCCGCTCGCTGGTCGGGTTCTCGAGCCCGGGAATGTCGTTCAGGTACCGATGATCGAGTTCCTCATGCACATCGCGCATGGCCGCGCCGATGTCGGCGAAATCGCGCACCCAGCCGGCCTGGGCCTGCACTTCGCCGGCGACGTACACGCCGATGACGAAGGAATGCCCGTGCAGCCGCGCGCATTTGTGGCCGGCCGGAACCTGCGGCAATCGATGGGCGGCCTCGATGCGGAACTCCTTGAAGATCTCCATTGCGCTATTCTATGGTTTCCGGCCCGTGAATCCCCGAGGAGTTTCCATGACCATCTCCATGTACCAGGCGACCGTGCCGGTATTCGACCGCAACCTGAACAACCTGGCGGCGATCCTGGCCAAGGCGGCCGCATGGGCCGAGACGCGCAAGATCGATCCGGCGGTGCTGCTGGCGTCCCGGCTCGCGCCCGACATGTTCGCGCTGTCGCGCCAGCTGCAGATCGCCTGCGATTTCGCCAAGGGCACCTGCGCGCGCCTCGCCGGCGTCGAGGTGCCCAAGTACGAGGACAACGAGGCCAGTTTCGCCGACTTCCAGGCGCGCATCGCCAGGACCCGCCAGTTCATCAACACGCTGCAGGCGGTGCAGATCGATGGATCGGAGGACCGGCCGATCCACATCAAGGCCGGACCACGCGAACTGTCGTTCAAGGGCCTGCCTTACCTGGTCAACTACGCGCTGCCGAATTTCTTTTTCCATTACACGACGGCCTACGCGATCCTGCGCCACAACGGCCTTGATCTGTCGAAGCCGGATTTCATCGGCGCGGTGTGACGCAGAGCTGAACGGAGCGGACCATGCGATTGCTGCGTTACGCCTTGTATGCGCTGGGTGGCGTGCTGCTGCTGGTCGCGGCGGCGCTCGCGTACGTGCTGGTGTTCTTCGATCCCAATGCGCACAAGCAACAGCTCGAGCAGCTGGTGCGGGACCAGACCGGGCGCGAGTTCAGCCTGCCGGGTGAACTGAAGCTGCGGCTGTATCCCTGGCTGGCGATCGAAATGGGGCGCGCGACCCTCGGCAACGCGCCCGGCTTCGGCACCGAACCGATGGTGGAATTCGAACGGGCGCAGCTCGGCGTGAAGCTGCTGCCGCTGCTGCACGGGAACATCGAGATTGGCGCGGTCACGGTGGAATCGCCGACCATCCGCCTCGGGGTCGACGCCGCGGGACACGACAACTGGTCCGATCTCGGCAAGGGCAAGGGTGGCGCGCCCGCGTCGCCGGCCGGCGGCGCGCCGAAGTTGTCGATCGCCAGCGTGCACGTCGCCAACGGCAACCTGCGCTACCTCGATCGCAAAGGCGGCAGCGACATTGCCGTGCACGGACTGAACCTCGAGACCGGCGCGCTCCAGGCCGGGTCGCCGTTCGACGTGCAGCTGGCCGGTACCGTGCAGCAGGGCAAGTCGTTGACGGTGGCGCTCGAGCTGCGCGGCCAGGCCACGATGCATCCCGACACCAGCCGCTACGAGCTCGACGCGCCGGTGCTCAAGCTGCAGCTCAGCGGCGATGGCTTCCCGGCGGCCGGGCTCCCGGTGGAGTTGCGCTTCACCCGCATCGCCGCCGACCTGGACGCGCAGACGCTCGACCTGCCCGGCATGGATGTGCGTGCCGCCGGCGCGCAGCTCAGCGGTTCGCTGCACGGCGCGAAGATCGTCGATGCGCCGAGCTTCAGCGGCCCGGTGCAGCTCGCCAAGGTGTCGCTGCGCGAGCTGCTCGACAAGTTCGGCACCAAGCTTCCGGCCACGCGCGACCCGGCGGTGTTCGGCGCCGTCTCGTTCAGTGGCACGCTGGCCGCGAGCAGCAAGGCGATCATGCTCTCGGGGCTGAAGCTGCGGCTCGACGACACCAACGCGAGCGGCCGCGCCGGCATCAGCGACCTCGACACGACCGCGCTGGCATTCGACCTGCAGGTCGATCGCATCAACGCCGATCGATACCTGGCGCCGGTGCCCGCCGGCCCGGCCAGGCCGCCGGCCGCGGCCGCCGCCGCATCGCCGCCGACGCCGATCCCGGTCGAGCTGCTGCGCAGCCTGAACATGCACGGCTCGATCGCGGTCGGCCAGGCGGTGTTCGCCGGCATCCAGTACCAGAACCTGCGCGTCGGGCTGAACGCGGCCGGCGGCCGCGTGCGCGTGTTCCCGTCGGAAGCGCAGATGTACGGCGGCCAGTACCACGGCGACATCAACATCGACGCTTCCGGCAAGCTGGCGCGCGTCAGCTTCGATGAGCACGTCGATGGCGTCGATTTCGCGCCGCTGTTCCGTGACATGTTCGAGACCCGGCACATCAGCGGTCGCGGGAACGCCGCGATCAGGGCAGCCGGCGTCGGCGCCGATTCCGCGGCGCTGCTGCGCACGCTGTCCGGCAACGTCGAATTCCATGTCGACAACGGCGCCTACGAAGGCCTAGACCTGTGGTACGAGATCCGGCGCGCCCGCGCGCTGCTGAAGCAGGAGGCGATCCCGGCGCGCACCGGCCCGGAGCGCACGCCGTTCACCGCGGTGTCGGCCACCGGCAAGATCACCAATGGCGTGCTCGCCAACGAAGACCTGATCGCTGCGCTCCAGTACCTGCAGGTCAAGGGGCACGGCACCGCCGACATCGCTTCCGGCACGCTCGATTACCACCTCGACGCAACGGTGCTGAAGATCCCGGACAACGCCGCGGACGCCGGTGGCGCCGCCGACCTCAGCGGCTATACGATCCCGGTCACGGTCAGCGGCAGCTTCGGCGCGCCGAAGGTGCGGCCGGACGTGGCGGCGCTCGCCAAGGCGCGCGTGCAGAAGGAGCTCGACAAGAGGAAGGACGAGCTCAAGCAGAAGCTGCAGGACAAATTGCAGGACAAGCTGAAGGGGTTGTTCGGCAACTGACGGAGTGTGCGCTGGCGCACACCAGCGCGGCGCAGCGCGGCCGATAACCCGGGGCGCCATGCCCCGACACTGGTTCTCCGCTTCGCTCCTCAGCCGCTACACGGCCTTCTTGTGCTGCCCGTTGCTGGCGGCGCTGGGCCTGTGGTCCATGCAGTCCGATCCGCGGGGCTTCTGGCCGCTGGCGATGCTCGTGGCCGGCGGCGCACTCAGCGTGGTCGGCATCGCCGACCTCGTGCAGGCGCGGCGCGCGGTGCTGCGCAACTACCCGGTGATCGGGCACATCCGTTACCTGGTCGAGAGCATCCGCCCCGAGATCCGCCAGTACCTGCTCGAGGCCGATGACGACAAGTTGCCGTTCTCGCGCGCGCAGCGATCGCTCGTCTACCAGCGCGCCAAGAACGAACCCAGCGAGAAGCCCTTTGGCACGCTGAGTGATGTCTATCAGGACGGCTACGAATTCATCGGGCATTCGCTGCGGCCGCAGCCCGAGGCCAGCGAGCAGCAATTGCGCGTCCTGGTCGGCGGCGAGCAGTGCAGCCAGCCCTACTCGGCCTCGATACTGAACATCTCCGCGCTGAGCTTCGGCGCGATGAGCGCGAATGCAATCCGCGCGCTGAACCGCGGCGCGCAGCTCGGCGGCTTCGCGCACGACACGGGCGAGGGAAGCATCAGTCCCTACCACCGCGAATTCGGCGGCGACCTGATCTGGGAAATCGGCAGCGGCTACTTCGGTTGCCGCGATGCGCGCGGCCAGTTCGATCCGGCCCGCTTCGAGGAGCAGGCCCGCTCGCCGCAGGTCAAGATGATCGAGATCAAGCTCAGCCAGGGCGCGAAGCCCGGGCACGGCGGCATCCTGCCGGGCGCCAAGGTGACGCCCGAGATCGCGGCCACGCGCGGCGTGCCGGCGGGGGTCGACTGTGTTTCACCCGCCGCGCACAGCGCCTTCGGCACGCCCGTGGGGCTGCTGGAATTCGTCGCGCAATTGCGCGAGCGCTCGGGCGGCAAGCCGGTGGGATTCAAGCTGTGCATCGGCCACGCCTGGGAGTTCATGGGCATCGTCAAGGCGATGCTCAGCTCAGGCATCACGCCGGACTTCATCGTCATCGACGGCAAGGAAGGCGGGACCGGCGCCGCGCCGGTGGAATTCACCAACCACATCGGCATGCCGATGCGCGAGGGACTGCTGTTCGCGCACAACACGCTGGTCGGCGCGGGGATCCGGCACAAGCTCCGGCTCGCGGCCAGCGGCAAGATCGTCAGCGCCTTCGACATCGCCTGCGTGCTCGCGATCGGCGCCGACTGGGGCAACGCGGCGCGTGCCTTCATGTTCGCGGTCGGCTGCATCCAGTCGCAGAGCTGCAACACCAACAAATGCCCGACCGGCGTGGCCACGCAGGATCCGCTGCGGCAGCGCGCGCTGGTGGTGGGCGACAAGTCGGAGCGGGTACGCAATTTCCATCGCAGCACGCTCAAGGCGCTGGCGCAGATCCTCGCGGCCGCGGGCCTGTCGCACCCGTCGCAGCTGCGGCCGCAGCACCTGGTCCGGCGCATCAGTCCGACGCGCGTGCAGCTGTTCTCGCACTCGCACGTGTTCCTGCAGCCCGGCGAACTGCTCGGTGGCTCGACGCCGCACGCGTTCTACGCCGAGTCCTGGCGGCTGGCGCGCGCCGAGCAGTTCGAACCCGCCGCCTGAGGCTTACATGAAGCTGTCCTAAGGCACCGCTCGGTCCGCGCAGGTAAAATGCCGCGGATGAATCAACGACTGTGGATCGCGGCGCTGCTGGGCGCGATGGCGCTGTGGTTCCTGCCGCTGCAGACCTACCGCTTGTTCAACCCCGACGAAGGCCGCTACGCGGAGATCCCGCGCGAAATGGTGGCCAGCGGCGATTGGGTGACGCCGCGCCTCGACACGCTGAGATACTTCGAGAAGCCACCCCTCCAGTACTGGGCGACCGCCGTCGCCTACCGGTTGTGGGGCGAGCACGAGTGGACCGCCCGGCTGTGGGTGGCGTTGACCGGATTCCTCGGGCTGCTGCTGACCGCGTGGATCGGCACGCGCATCTACGGACCAGTCGCCGGGGCGTTGGCCGCGCTCGTGCAGGCCGGGTCGATGCTCTACCTGGCGCTGTCGCGTGTCTCGACGCTCGACATGGGATTGACGGTCACGCTGGAGCTCGCGCTCGCGGGGCTGCTGCTGCTGGTCGCGCCGCCGTCCGCCGACGAGCGGGCGCGGTCGCGCACCGGCGCGCTGCTGCTCGCCGCAGGCGTGGCGCTGGCCTTCCTGTCGAAAGGACTGGTCGGCATCCTGATTCCCGGGGCGGTCGCATTCATATACATGCTGCTGCGGCGCGAGTGGAGCCTGCTGTGGCGCGCGCGGCCCTGGTGGACGCTGGCGGCACTGGCGCTGTTCGCGGCGCCGTGGGTGTGGCTGGTTGAACGGCGCAATCCGGGCTTCGCGCAGTTCTTCTTCATGCACGAGCAGTTCGACCGCTTCCTGACGCGCGTGCACCATCGCTACCAGCCGGACTGGTATTTCATCCCGGTGCTGCTCGGCGGCTTCATGCCATGGACGCCTCTGCTGCCGGCGATCGTGCGTCGCTGCTGGCGCGACGTGCGCGCCGGTGATCCGGCCGCGCTGCTGCTGGCGATCTGGGTGGTGTTCAGCTTCGCGTTCTTCAGCCTCTCGCAGTCGAAGCTGATTCCCTACATCCTGCCGCTGTTTCCGGCGCTTGCCCTGCTGGCCGGCCGCGCACTGGCCGGAATCGAGCGGACCGCGATCCGGCGCGCGCTGACGCTGTCGGCGGTCGTGGGCGTGGCGCTCGCGGTGGTGGTCATGGCGCTGTGGTTCCTGCCGACGCCGGCCAGCTCGTTCATCGGTTCCGCCGGTACGACGGCGCGGCTGTTCGTCGTCGGCCTGCTGTTGGCGAGCCTGCTCACGCTGGTCGCGGCCGCACAGGCCACGCGGCGCGGGCCGCTGCAGGCCGCGGCGCTGGCCGCGATGGCCACGGCCACACTGTTCACGCTGCTGCTGCCGGCGGCGGGGCACATCCCGCGGCAGCGCGAACTGCAGCAGCTGGTGGCGGTCGCGGCGAAGCACATCACCGCGGGCACGAACATCTACTGCGTCGACCAATACGAACAGTCGGTGCCGTTCTACCTGCGCCGCACCTGCACCCTGGTCGGTTACCGCGGCGAGCTCGATTTCGGCCTGGGCCAGGAACCCGCGAAGTGGGTCGCGGACCTCGACGGGTTCGCGTCCCGCTGGCGGGCGGAGACCGACGCGCTGGCGCTGGTGCGCCCGGAAAGCTACCTGGAGCTGCACCGGATGGGACTGCCGATGCGCGTGATATACACTGCGCCCACCCTGGTGGCGGTGACGAGGCAATGAAGGGTCCACAGCTCGCGTTGGTGCTCGCCGGAGTGCTGCTCAATGCGGTCGCGCAGCTGCTGCTCAAGGCGGGTGCCGGCTCGCTGGCCAACATGGAACTGCGGGTCGGCAACGCCGCCGCGATCGCCGGCCGGCTCGTCTTCAACGCGCCGATCATCGCGGGGCTCTGCTGCTATGCGCTCAGCGTCATCGTGTGGATCCTCGCGCTCGCGCGCGTCGAGGTCAGCGTTGCGTACCCGATGCTGTCGCTGGGCTACGTCGTCAACGCGCTGGCGGCCTGGTGGCTGTTCAACGAGTCCCTGAGCGGCTCGCGCATCGCGGGCATCGGCGTCATCCTGGTCGGCGTCTGGCTCGTGGCGCGCAGTTCCGGCGGCTCCTGAGCGCCCGGCAGCCATGACGCGCGGCGACTTCCTGCCCCTGACGCGGCCATCGATCGACGAGGCCACCATCGCCGCGGTCGGCGAGGTGCTGCGTTCGGGCTGGATCACCAGCGGGCCGAAGGTGCGCGAATTCGAGGCGCAGCTCTCGGCGCTGTTCGGCGGCCGGCCGGTGCGGTCGATGAGCTCGGCAACCGGCGCCATGGAGATCGCGCTGGCGTTGTGCGGCGTCGGCGCCGGCGATGAGGTCATCACGACGCCATTGTCGTGGGTCGCGACCGCGAATGTCGTGCTGCGCGCCGGGGCGCGGCCGGTGTTCGTCGATTGCGATCCGCGCACGCGCAACATCGATCCGGCGCTGATCGAGGCCGCGATCACGCCGCGCACGCGCGCGATCCTGCCAGTCGACCTGGCCGGGCTCCCGTTCGATCGCGACCGGCTCTATGCGGTCGCCCGCGCGCACAAGCTGCGCGTCATAGAAGACGCCGCGCAGTCGATGGGCGCGAACTGGGGCGGGCGGCTCGTCGGCAGCACCGGCGACCTGGTGTCGATCAGCTTCCACGCCAACAAGAACATCACCAGCGCCGAAGGTGGATGCCTGGTGCTGAACGACGACGCCGAGGCGCGCCAATGCGAGCTGTGGCGGCTGCAGGGCGCCAGGAAGAGCGGCGACAGCTGGGATGGCATGGACGTCACGCTCGCCGGCGGCAAGCACAACCTGACCGATGTCGCCGCCTGCATCGGCCTCGGCCAGCTGCCGCACCTGGAGGCATTCACGGCGCGCCGCCGCGAGCTGGCGCGCCGCTACTTCGCGCGCTTCGACCGCTCGCTCGGATGCGAGCTGCCGCTCGAGGACTACACGCAGTGCAACTGGCACATGTTCCAGGTGCTGCTGCCTGCCGGAGCGGTGCGCAGCGTGTTCATCAGCCGCATGCGCGATGCCGGCATCGGCGTCGGCGTGCACTATCCGCCGATGCACCTGTTCACGCTGTTCCGCCAGCTTGGCTTCAAGCCCGGTGATTTCCCGCACGCCGAACGCATCGGCAGCCGCACCGTGAGCCTGCCGATGTTCCCGGCGATGGCCGACAGCGACGTCGACCTGGTGCTCGCGGCGATGGCGCCGGCGCTCGCCGACGCGCTGGCCGCCGGCGCCACCGCCCCATCCAACGGCGCCAGGCGCGCATGAGCATCGCGAGCGTGGAGATCAGCGTCGTCATCCCGGTCTACAACGAGGAGGCGTCGCTGCCCGCGCTGTTCGCGCGGCTGTACCCGGCGCTCGATGCGCTGCATCGCAGCTACGAGATCATCTTCGTCAACGATGGCAGCCGCGACCGTTCCGCCGCGCTGCTGCGCGAGCAGTTCGAGCAGCGCCCGGACGTGACGCGCGTGGTGCTGTTCGCGGCGAACTTCGGCCAGCATCGCGCGATCCTGGCGGGCTTCGCCTATGCGCGCGGCCGCTACCTGATCACGCTCGATGCCGACCTGCAGAATCCGCCCGAGGAAACGGCACGGCTGGTGGCCGAGCTCGACGCCGGCCACGACTACGTCGGCACGATCCGCCGCCAGCGCCAGGATGTCGCCTGGCGCCGCTATGCCTCGCGCTTCATCAACAGGCTGCGCGAGCGCACCACGCGCATCCGCATCACCGACCAGGGCTGCATGTTCCGCGGCTACGCCCGCAGCATCGTCGATGCGATCAACCAGTGCTCGGAGAACAACACCTTCGTGCCGGCGCTGGCCTACACCTTCGCCAGCAACCCGACCGAGATCGACGTGCGCCACGAAGACCGCAGCGCCGGCGAATCGAAGTACTCGATGTACCAGCTGATCAAGCTGAACTTCGACCTGATGACCGGCTTCTCGACCGTGCCGATGCAGCTGTTCTCGGCGCTGGGCTTCGGCGTCTCCGCGCTGTCGCTGCTGTTCGGCGCCGCGCTGGTGGTGCGCCGCCTGGTGTACGGAGCCAATCCGGCCGAGCAGGGGCTGTTCACGCTGTTCGCGATCGCCTTCCTGCTGATCGGCGTGACGCTGTTCGGCCTCGGCCTGCTGGGTGAGTACATCGGCCGCATCTACGAGGAAGTCCGCCGCCGGCCGCGCTACATCATCGGCGCGGTGCTCGAGCGCCCGCAAGACCCGCCGTGACGCGCGCGGTCGTATTCGCCTACCACGACGTGGGCGTGCGCTGCCTGCGCGCGCTGCTCGCGCAGGGCGTGACCGTTCCGCTGGTGGTGACGCATGCCGACGATCCGGGCGAGCAGGTCTGGTTCGACAGCGTGGCGCGGCACGCGCACTGGCACGGGCTCGAGGTCATCACGCCGGCCGACGCGCGCAGCCCCGAACTGCTCGCGCGCGTGCGCGCGGCGCAACCGGATTTCCTGTTCTCGTTCTACTACCGCCACATGCTGCCGGCGGAACTGCTGGCCAGCGCGCCGCGTGGCGCCTACAACATGCACGGTTCGCTCCTGCCGAAGTACCGCGGCCGGGTGCCGGTGAACTGGGCGGTGCTGCACGGCGAACGCGAGACCGGCGCCACGCTGCATGCGATGACGGCACGCGCCGATGACGGCGGCATCGTCGATGCGCAGGCGGTGCCGATCCTGCCGGATGACACGGCCGGCGAGGTGTTCCGCAAGGTGACGGTGGCGGCCGAATTGACGCTGCTGCGTGCGCTGCCGGCGCTGCTGGCCGGCACTGCGGTGCTGCGCGCGCAGGATGCGGCGCAGGCCAGCTACTTCGGGCGGCGCACGCGCGCCGATGGCGCGATAGACTGGCGCCTGGGGGTCGCGGCCGTGCACAATCTGGTGCGCGCGGTGGCGCCGCCTTATCCCGGCGCCTTCGCGCAGGCGGACGGAATGCCGCTGCGGGTGCTGCGTTCACTGGCCGGGCCGGGCGTGGGCGCGCCGCGGCCGGAGCTGCGGTGGATCGACGGTGAAGTGCGGGCGTTGTGCCATGATGGCCAGCTGCGCCTGCTGGAATTCGAACTCGACGGGAAATCGGTCGATGCGGCGGCGTTTCGGGCGCGATTCGGCGACCGGCCGCTGGCCCTCGGGAATGGCCGGCCTTGAGGCAAACGAACAGAGCGAAGCAAACACATGGGCACGAAAGTACTGATCCTCGGCGTCAACGGCTTCATCGGCCATCACCTCTCGGCGCGCATCCTCAAGGACACCGACTGGAGCGTGTTCGGCATGGACATGAGCGCCGATCGCATCGAGCCGCTGCTGGGCAACCCGCGCATGCGGTTCTTCGAGGGCGACATCACCATCAACAAGGAGTGGATCGAGTACCACATCCGCAAGTGCGACGTGGTGCTGCCGCTGGTGGCGATCGCGACGCCGGCCACCTACGTGCGCGAGCCGCTGCGCGTTTTCGAGCTCGACTTCGAGGCCAACCTGCCGATCATCCGGCAGTGCGTGCGGCACGGCAAGCGCGTGCTGTTCCCGTCGACGTCCGAGGTGTACGGCATGTGCCGCGACGCCGAGTTCGACCCGGCCAACTCCGAACTGGTCTACGGCCCGATCGAGAAGCAGCGCTGGATCTACGCCTGCTCCAAGCAGCTGATGGACCGCGTGATCTACGCCTACGGCTCGGAAGGCAAGCTCGACTACACGCTGTTCCGTCCCTTCAACTGGATCGGCGCCGGCCTCGACAACCTGCATTCGGCGAAGGAGGGGAGCTCCCGCGTGATCACGCAGTTCCTCGGGCACATCGTGCGCGGCGAGCCGATCAAGCTGGTCGACGGCGGCAGCCAGAAGCGCTGCTTCACCGGCATCAGCGACGGCATCGACGCGCTGATGAAAATCATCGAGAACAGGAACGGCTGCGCCACGCGCAAGATCTTCAACATCGGCAATCCGAAGAACAACTACTCGGTGCGCGAGCTGGCCGAGATGCTGCTGAAGATGTCGGCGGAGTATCCCGAGTATGCGGTCAACGCGACCAGGGTGAAGCTCGTCGACACCACCTCCGGCGAGTATTACGGCAAGGGCTACCAGGACGTCGCCAACCGGGTGCCGAAGGTCGACAACACGCGCAAGGAACTGGGCTGGGAGCCGCGCGTCAGCATGCGCGAGGCGCTGCAGCAGATCTTCGAGGCCTATCGCGGCCAGCTGCCGCAGGCCTCGCACCTGCTGGACTAGCGCCGGCCCGCGGCGGCCGCCGGTCGTGCAGATCGCGCTGAAGATCGACGTCGACACGCTGCGCGGCACGCGCGAGGGCGTGCCGGCGCTGGTGCGCGCGTTGCGGCAGGCCGGCGCGGGCGCCACCTTCCTGTTCAGCCTGGGCCCGGACAATACCGGACGCGCCATACGCCGGGTCTTCCGCAAGGGCTTCATCGGCAAGGTGTCGCGCACCTCGGTGCTCGAGCACTACGGCCTGCGCACGCTGCTGTACGGCACGTTGCTCCCCGCGCCCGACATCGCCGCGCGCGCCGGCGACGAGATGCGCGCGGTGCGCGACGCCGGATTCGGGGTCGGCATCCACTGCTACGATCACGTCACCTGGCAGGATTTCGTCGGACAGCGCGATGCCGGGTGGACCGCGAGGCAGATGCGGCTGGCAGTCGAACGGTTCAGGGCCGTGTTTGGCAGCGACGCGCAGACGCATGGCGCCGCCGGCTGGCAGATGAACGAAGCGGCACTGGCGCTCGAGGAGCAGTTCGGATTCGCCTACGCCTCCGACACGCGTGGCACGGGGCCATTCCTGCCACTGATCGGCGCACGGCGCAGCCGCGTGCCCCAGTTGCCCACCACGCTGCCCACGCTCGACGAGCTGATCGGGCTCGACGGTGTCAACGCCGACAACGTGCACGGGGTGCTGCTGGCGCGCACGCGCGCGGCGGCCGGTGGTCCGCAGGTGTTCACGCTGCACGCGGAACTCGAAGGCATGAAGCTGCTGCCGGTCCTGGCCAGGCTCCTCGCGGGCTGGCAGGCGCAGGGACATGAACTCGTGTCGCTGGCGACGCTGTGCAGCACGCTCGACATCGCCTCGCTTCCGGCTTGCCGCGTGCGGCCCGGCACCGTGCCCGGGCGCAGCGGGACCCTCGCCTGCCAGCAGGCCTGAACGCGCGCCGCCGCGGTGCCGCCGGTCCGGGCGCCGGGTCTTGCGCGCCACTGCAGGTCGCGTTTGCGCTGGTTCGGGCGCCTGATCCACGGTAATCTTCTGCGCAACGAAGCCGATGCATTCGGCCACCACGGGGAACACCCGCACACGATCATGGCTGCTCCTGCCGGTCCCAAGGTCTACGCCAACGCGCAAGCGGCGCTCGCGGGCGTCGTGCGC
The DNA here is from genome assembly GCA_035542135.1 of Steroidobacteraceae bacterium. Taxonomy (GTDB): domain Bacteria; phylum Pseudomonadota; class Gammaproteobacteria; order Steroidobacterales; family Steroidobacteraceae; genus FEN-1191. The sequence continues at coordinate 25,482 of DATKLZ010000037.1, forward strand.
GACGGCATGTCGGTGATGTCCGGCGGCTTCGGGCTGTGCGGCATTCCCGAGAACCTGATCGCAGCGCTCCGTGACAGCGGCGTCAAGGGCCTCACCGTCGTGTCGAACAACGCCGGCGTCGACAACTTCGGCCTCGGCGCGCTGCTCAAGACGCGCCAGATCCGCAAGATGATTTCCTCCTACGTCGGCGAGAACAAGGAGTTCGAGCGCCAGTACCTCTCCGGCGAACTCGAGCTCGAGTTCAATCCGCAGGGCACGCTGTCCGAGCGCATCCGCGCCGGCGGCGCCGGCATCTGGGGCTTCTACACGCGCACCGGCGCCGGCACGCTGGTCGCCGAAGGCAAGGAGCAGCGCGTGGTCAACGGCGACACCTACGTGCTCGAGACGGGGCTCACTGCCGACCTGTCGCTCGTCAAGGCCTGGCGCGGCGACACCGAAGGCAACCTCGTCTATCGCAAGACGGCGCGCAATTTCAATCCGATGATGGCGACCGCGGGCCGCGTCACGGTTGCCGAAGTGGAGGAACTGGTCGAGGCGGGCACGCTCGATCCCGACAAGATCCACACGCCGGGCATCTTCGTCCAGCGGATCATCCAGGGCTCGGGCTACCTGAAGACGATCGAGAACCGCACGGTGCGCAAGCGGCCCGCCACGGGAGCAGCCTGATGGGCTGGAGTCGCGACGAGATCGCCGCGCGCGGCGCGCAGGAACTGCGCGACGGCTTCTATGTGAACCTCGGCATCGGCATCCCGACGCTGGTCGCGAACTACATTCCGCCCGGCATGCGCGTCGTGCTGCAGTCGGAAAACGGCATGCTCGGCATGGGCCCGTTCCCGTACGAGGGCGAGGAAGACCCCGACCTGATCAACGCCGGCAAGCAGACGATTACCGAGCTGCCGATGTCGTCCTATTTTTCCTCGGCCGACAGCTTCGGCATGATCCGCGGCGGCCACATCGACCTGTCCATCCTTGGCGCGATGGAGGTCGGTGAGAACGGTGACCTCGCCAACTGGATGATCCCGGGCAAGATGGTCAAGGGCATGGGCGGCGCGATGGATCTGGTCGCGGGCGTGAAGCGCGTGGTCGTCGTGATGGAGCACACCTCGAAGGATGGCAGCGCGAAATTCAAGCCGCGCTGCGACCTGCCGCTGACCGGCGCGAATGTCGTCGACAAGGTGATCACCGACCTGGCGGTGTTCAGCCGGCCTGACCGGCATTCGCCATTCCAGCTGCTCGAGATGGCGCCCGGCGTCACGCTCGAGGAGATCCGCGCCAAGACCACGGCGAAATTCCTGCCACCCGGCTGAAGCGGTCGGGCGCTAACGCGCCGCGCTGCACTCGGGCGCCGCCGGGCGCGCGCGTGCTGCAGGCCCTTTCGGCATCAGAACCGCGCGGCCTTTGACGACCAGCTCTCCCTGGTCATGCAGGCGCCGCAGGCACCGGCAAACCGTTTCTTCCGAAAACCCCAGGAATTGACCGATCTCGAGCCTGCTCATCGGCAGGTGCATGCCAATGATGGTCTCCGCGCCGCT
>DATKLZ010000038.1:0-26203 GCA_035542135.1 Steroidobacteraceae bacterium
GGCGAGGTAATCGCCGTAGCCGAGCAGGATGATGCCGTCGGCCTTGCGGCTGTCCTCGTAGTCCTTGTGCCAGTCGTTCGACATCTGCTGGAACGAGATCAGCAGGTCGTAGCCGCGCACCGCGCAGGCGCGCGTGATCGACCCGAGCATCGTCAGGAAGAACGGATTGATCTGCGATTCGTCCGGGGTCGGATCCTCGAACAGGAGCAGCGCCAGCGTGTGCGAATGCTGGAAGCGCAGGTTCGAGGCATTCTTGTCGACCTTGTAGTTGAGCTGCTGCGCGATCGCCTCGATGCGCCGGCGCGTCTCGAGGCTGACCATCGGGCTGCCGCGCAGCGCACGCGAAACCGTCGGCTGCGAAACTCCCGCCAGGTAGGCGATGTCAAATGACGTGGGTTTGCCGTGCATACCCCGCTGGTCCCCCTTGCGAGGCATGATGCCACAGGGCCACCGGATGCACTAAGCACTTGAATTGACAGTCATTCAAAGTCACGAAGGAGCGGTGCCGACATGAATCGCATGAACGACCGATATCCGCTGGCCGGGCTGCTGGTGCTGGCGCTCGCGGTGGCGCCCGGCGCGGCCCCGGCGGCGCAGGCCGCGGCCGTGACGCTCGCGCCGGTGGCGATCAGTGCCCCGTTGCAGGCGGATCTGGCGAAGAAATACGGCGCCGGCGAGGGCCCCGCGCTGATCGAATCGGTGCGCAGCAAGGTCGAGCGGGAGCTGAAGGACGCCGGCGCGTCCCTGGCCGACGGCGCCCCGGTGCGCATCGAGATCTCGATCGAGTCCGCGACGCCGACGCATCCGACGCGCTGGCAGCTGCAGCAGAACCCGTCGCTCGATTACCTGCGTTCGATCTCGCGCGGCGGTGCGCACCTACGCGCTGTGCTGCGCGGCGCGAACGGCCAGGAGCTCGAGCGCGTCGACTATGATCGCTACGCGCCGTCGCTGCGCGAGGCGTCGATGTCGGGCGGCGCCTGGGGCGATGCCGATCGCGCGATCGAGGGCTTCGCCACGCAGCTCGCCCAGGCCTGGCGGCGCCACGCCGCCGGTTGAGGCGAACCCGGCCGGCCGGCTACGGCGCGAGCCGGCTGTAGTGCACGCCGTGCGGCGGCAGCGTCAGCCGCGCGCCTTCCAGCTTGCCGTCGGGCAGCCCGTGGCCGGCCAGCGGCGTGCCGGCGAGCACGCGCGGCAGGTCGGCAGCCGCGTGTTCCGCTGAGAGGTTGAACGCCGCCAGCAATCGTTCGCCCTCGTGGCGGCGCGTGAACGCGAGCACCGCGTCGGTCGCCGCGAGGAATTCGATGTCGCCCCACAGCAGCGCCGGATGCTGCTTGCGCCAGTGCATGAACCGGCGGAACGCGTGCAGCGTCGAGGACGGATCGCGCTCCTGCACCTCGACGGCGAGCGCGCTCTGTTCGGCCGGCACCGGGAGCCATGGCGTGCCGCTGCTGAATCCGCCGCGCGGCGTGGCGGTCCACGGGATCGGCGTGCGGCAGCCGTCGCGTCCCTTGAATTTCGGCCAGAACGCCTTGCCGTAGGGGTCACGGAGCGATTCGAAGGGTACGTCGGCCTCGCCCAGGCCTAGCTCCTCGCCCTGGTAGATGCACACCGCGCCGCGCAGCGAGCACACGAGCGCAGTGAGTTGCGTCGCCAGGTGCCGCGGCGCATGCGGCGAACCCCAGCGCGTCACGACGCGCTGCACGTCGTGGTTCGAGATCGACCAGCACGGCCAGGCATCGCGCGAAGCGGCGAGCGCGCCCTCGACCGTGGCACGGATGTGCGCGGGGCTCCGTTCGCTGCTCAGCAGCTCGAAGCTGTAGCCCATGTGCAATCGCCCGGGGCGCGTGTACTCGGCCATCGTCGCGTTCGAATCCTCGGCCGAGATCTCGCCGAGCGTCACGGCGCCGGGAAACCGGTCGACGAGCGCGCGCAGCTCCTCGATGAACGGCAGGTTCTCCGGCCGCGTGTTGTCATACACGTGGTACTGGTACGCGTACGGATTGTCGGGCAGGAAGCCGCGGCCGGTGCGCTGCTCGATCGGCTTGGGCGGATTGTTGCGCAGCTGCGCATCGTGGAAGCAGAAATTGATCGCATCGAGCCGCACGCCATCGACGCCGCGCTCGAGCCAGAATGCCAGGTTGCCGAGCACCGCGCGGCGCACCTCCGGGTTGTGGAAATTCAGGTCCGGCTGCGCGCTGAGGAAATTGTGCAGGTAGTACTGCGCGCGGCGCGGCTCCCACTTCCAGGCGATGCCGCCGAAGATCGACAGCCAGTTGTTGGGCGGACCGCCGTCGGGCCGCGGGTCGGCCCACACGTACCAGTCGGCGCGCGGATTGGTGCGATCGGCGCGGCTCTCGATGAACCACGGATGCTCGACGGACGTGTGGCTCACCACCTGGTCGATCATCACCTTCAGGCCCAGCGAGTGCGCCTTGGCGAGCAGCCGGTCGAAGTCCTCGAGCGTGCCGAACAGCGGATCGACCGCGCGGTAGTCGGCGATGTCGTAGCCGAAATCCGCCATCGGCGACTTGAAGAACGGCGAGATCCAGATCGCCTCGACGCCGAGGCTGGCCACGTACTCGAGCCTGCTGATGATGCCCGGCAGGTCGCCGACGCCGTCGCCGTTGGAATCGAGGAAGCTGCGCGGATAGATCTGGTAGATCGTCGCGCCATGCCACCAGAGGTGCGCGGCCGCGGTAGCGGGAAGCCGTCCTGCTTGTGCTGGCCTGTTGTTGTTCAAGGGCGGTCCCGTCTGTCGTGCGGGGGCAGCTTACCTGCTGCCGCCCGGGGTCAGGCAAGCGCGCATACGTATTCATTGGCAGCAAGGGCCCTGCGTGTGTTCGGGAAGCAACAGCAGCGCGCGGGGTTCCATGAATACGTATGCAGCGGGATTGGCAGGGAACCGAGAGTCATTAAGATCCCACGCCGAGAACTATTTACAACACTCCCTGTGGGGGGAGGGGCCGCGAGTCTGAATGGAGACGGCGGCAGCACGCACGACATTCCTCAAGGAGAATTCCTGGTGAAGACGTTCAAGACGCTTGATTTGACCCGGCCAGCCGGCCGCCGCTCGGCATTGGCCATCAGTTCCACCGCCACGGGCTGTGCGCTGCTGCTGCTGGCCGCATCCGGCAGCGCGGGCGCAGCTGACCAGCCTGGTGATACGGCCACGGCGCAGGCGCCGCTCGAAGAAGTCGTCGTCACCGGCGTGCGCGCTGCCATCGAAAGCGCGATTGCGGTCAAGCGGAATTCCGGCAGCATCGTGGAGGCCGTTTCAGCCGAGGACATCGGCAAGCTGCCCGACACCAGCATCGCGGAGTCGATATCACGACTGCCCGGCCTCACCTCCCAGCGCGCCAATGGCCGCGCCTCCGCGATCAGCCTGCGCGGCACTGACCCGGCGTTCACCAACGCCCTGCTCAACGGCCGCGAGCAAGTCAGCACGGGCGACAACCGCAGCATCGAGTTTGACCAGTACCCCTCCGAGTTGCTCAGCGGCGTCACCGTCTACAAGACGCCGGACGCACAACTGATCGGCCAGGGACTTGCCGGCACGATCGACATGCAGACCATCCGGCCCCTCGAGTATGGGAAGAGTGCCGTTGCCTTCAATGCCCGTCGCGAATACAACTCGCACAACGACCTGGGCGCGAATTCGACGAACAAGGGTTATCGATTCAGCCTGTCATTCATCGACCAGTTCGCCGACAACACCCTGGGTGTCGCGCTGGGCGTCGCCCGGCTGGATTCTCCGCTGGCCACGCAGGGCGTGGGCACGTACGAGCCGTGGCACCTCAACGGCACCGAGCACGCCGGCGTGCCGGCCGACGTCTACGTCACCGATGGCATGAAGATACGCACTGACATGGGTGAGAACATCCGCGACGGCGCGCTGGCCACGATTGAATGGCGACCCAATGCCTCGTTCACCAGCACCTTCGACGCCTACTACACCAAGTCGGATGAGACTGACGATGCCCGCAGCCTCGAGTGGAACCTGGGCAACTATCCGGCGACCACGGATTATTCCAATCTCGTCATCAGCGACGGGACGCTGGTCGGCGCGACCGTGGCCAACGTCAGGCCGCTGGCGCGCAACTTCCAGTTCATCACCAACGACAAGATCACGGCGCTTGGCTGGAACAACAAGTGGAGCGCGGGTGCCTGGACGCTGACGGGCGACCTGAGCTACTCGAAGGCGACGCGCGACCAGTTCCAGCCGGAGACCAATGCGCAATGGGGCACCTGTGCCAACGGCGGTGACCCGGCCTGCCTCGATACTGCGCAGATCCAGCTGAACGGCACCAGTTCAATGCCGAGTGCGTCCTTCGGCCTGAACTATGCTGATCCGACGCGCGTCGCGTTCGGTCCGACCATCTACGGCGCCGGCTACGTCAAGAAGCCGCACGTGGAAGACAAGCTCAAGTCGATCCGCATCGACCTCTCCCACGACGGCGCGGGCTGGTTCGAGAAATTCTCCGGAGGCGTGAACTATTCGGACCGCACCAAGGACAAGAGCTCTCCCGAGACCGGTCTCAACACGCTGGCAAGCGGTGCCGTGTCCATTGCCCCGCAGTACCTGTACAGCGCGACCAACCTGTACTACGGCGGGCCGGTCAATGCGCTGGCGTGGAACGTGCCCGCGGTGCTGGCGGCCTATTACCAGCCCATCGTGTATGGCACGCCGACGACGCCCGGGTACTCGTACCTGGTGGGCAAGTGGTGGTCGGTCGAGGAGAAGATCCTCACGGCCTCGCTTCGCGGCAACCTCGATCATGAGCTCTCCCCGAACGTGACACTGCGTGGCAACATCGGGGTGCAGATCATCAACACGGACCAGAGTTCCGACTCGTTCTCCATCAACGACGCCAACGGCGGGGCCGTCACGCCTGCCACGGCCGGCAAGAAGTACACGGATGTGCTGCCGCAGATCAACCTCGCGTTCGTTCTGCCGGAGCAACAGACCGTGCGCGTGGGGCTGGCCCGCGAAGTCGCCAGGCCGCGCATGGACCAGCTCAAGGCCTCGATCGAAGAGGGCGCCAGCCAGATAACGGGCATTCCCGGCGGCAGCGCCGGCAACCCGCTGCTCGATCCGTGGCGCGCCGATGCTTTTGATCTTTCCTACGAGAAGTACTTCAACAACAAGGCCTACCTGTCCGCGGCGGTGTTCTACAAGAACCTGAAGTCGTACATCTTCGATACCACCAACCAGAGCTACGATTTCTCTGCGTTCCTCTCGACGCTGCCGGCGGGCTACTTCGGCAATGTCACGCCGCAGAGCATTGGGGCGCTGAGCCAGCCGCTGAACGGCAAGGGCGGCAAGCTGCAGGGCATCGAGCTCTCGCTCTCGCTGCCGGGCGAGATGCTGGCCGATTCACTGAATGGCTTTGGTGCTGTGCTGAGCGTTTCCGAGACGGACAGCAACATCAAGATCTTCGATCCGCCGAGCGGCAGCAATTCGATCATCTCGACCACGGGACTGGGCGAAATCACCCTGCCCGGCCTCTCGAAGACCGTCTGGAATGCAACGCTCTACTACGAGAAGCAAGGCTTCGCGGCGCGCGTCGCCACCCGGGCGCGTTCCAAGTACATCGGCGAGATCACGAATTTTGCCAATGACCGGTCGTTCCGCTTCGTCAAGGGCGATACCATCACCGACTTCCAGACCAGCTACGAGTTCCAGTCCGGTCGGATGCGCGGCATCCAGCTGCTGTTCCAGATCAACAACCTGACCGATGCTCCGTATGTCGCCTATGTTCAGTCGGAGCAGCGCATCCTCGACTACCAGACCTACGGTCGCCAGATGTTGCTGGGTTTCAACTACAAGTTCTGATCGGTTCCCAGGGTGATTCCCCATGGCCCTGGCGGAGCAATCCGCCAGGGCCGTTTCCTTAGGAGCGCGTCGCGGGACCGGTGTTGCGCTTCGCGAGTTCGAGCGATTCCTGCAGCATCGCGATCAGCTGCCGCGCCTGCGCGGGAGTCAGCGTGCCGAGAAAGCCGCGCGCCGCAGCGGGCAGGTACTGCGCCGGGTCGCTGTCGGGCTGGAAGACGTACACGTCGAAGATCGCGCGCCACGCCGCGCGTTCCGCCGGCGCCAGGCCGCGGATCGTCAGCAGGCTGTGCATCAGCGTGAAGTAGGGCGAGAGCAGCTGGGGCGGCGCGATGTGCCACCAGAAATTCATCATCATGCCGAAGGTGTCGAGCGATTCGGCGTGGTGCACCCAGTGGGCCGGCAGGTACAGCGCATCGCCCGGGTTGAGTTCGGCGACCTCCGCATGTTCCAGCGCCGTGCGAAAGCGCGGAAACCGGTGGTAATCGGGCTGCGCGAAATCCACCATGCTGATCGGCACGCCCGCGGGCGTGCGATCGAGCGGACCGAAGTACAGGTTGCGGATCTGCTCGGGAGAGAACAGCGTGTAGCGGCGACGGCCGGCGATCGTGCAGATCACGTTGGAGGCCTCGTCGAAGTGCGCGGCGACGCGCGTGCGATTGCCGATCCACAGCGAGGCACGATGCGGCATCGCGGGATCCAGCACCGCGAGGGGATGGCTCGCCTCGAAGCCGGGCATGTGCTCGGCCACCGGCACGGCGCCCACGTAGATCGCCGGACCCTGCAGGTCCGACTGGGCCTGCAGGAGCCGCCCCAGCAGTGCGCGGATGGTCATCTGTTCGCGGGTGAAATTGAAACCCTGCAGCGAATCATCATAGAAGAACCGGCCGCGGTGCCTGGCCTCGGCGAGGAAGACGCTGATCGGTTGCTCCTTGCTGAGAGGCTGCATGTAATCGCTGAGCGCTTGCGGCGACTTGCGCGCGGCGTTGACCGCCGGCCAATGGTTCACGAGCCCGCGCATCACCGCCGGCCGATTCAGCGGCACGATCTCTTCGTCGAATCGCTTCCTGTCGATGCGCTTCCATTCGCGCACGGGCGGCATTTCAGCCCAGATGTTCTCTTGCATTCTCAATGCACCAGTCGTTCGTAGGCGTCGAGGTAGTGCTGCACCTGGCGATTCCAGGAGAAATCCTGCGCCATGCCGTTCTGCACCAGCCGGCGCCACGCGCCCTTGTGCTGGTGGAGATCGAGCGCGGTGTTGATCGCCCAGGTGACCGCCGGCACGTTGTAGTCGTTGAACACGATGCCGGTGCCGGCGCCGGTCGCGGCATCGAAGTGCTGCACCGAATCGGCGAGCCCGCCGGTGCGGCGCACGATCGGCACCGTGCCGTAGCGCAGGCTGTACATCTGGTTCAGGCCGCAGGGTTCGTAGCGCGAGGGCATCAGGAACATGTCGCTCGCGGCCTCGATCCAGTGCGCGAGCTCGTCGCTGAAGCCGCGATGGAACAGCACGCGGTCGGGGTGCTGGCGCGCCAGTCCTGAAAAGAAAGCCTCGTACAGCGGGTCGCCCGAACCCAGCACCGCGAGATTGAAGTCGCGCGCCGCCAGCAGCTGCGGCAGCGCGCCCTGCAGCAGGTCGACGCCCTTTTGCGTGGCGAGCCGCGTGATCAGCCCGATCAGCGGGCGGCGCTCGCCGCTGTGCAGCTTGTGGCGCGCAAGGAATTCCTCCTTCAGGCCGGCCTTGACGCCGAGCTGGTTCGCCCCGTACCGGCGCGGCAGGTACGCATCGTTGCGCGGGTCCCACTCGGCATAGTCGACGCCGTTGAGGATGCCGATCAGCGCAGCGCTCCGTGCGCGCAGCGTGTCATCGAGCCCGGCGCCGTACTCGGCGGTCTGGATCTCGCGCGCGTAGCCCGGGCTCACCGTCGTCAGCAGGTCGGCGTACAGGAGCCCCAGGCGCATCAGGTTGATGCGGCCGGCGCGCAGGTCCTCCTGGTGGAGCAGCTCGAGCCCGGCGCCGCCGAGCACCTCGCCGGCGGCGGCCGGTCCGATCACGCCCTGGTAGCCGAGGTTGTGGATCGTGAACACGCTCTTCGTCGCCGCGAACAGCTGGTCCCACTTGTAAATCGACTTGAGCCACAGCGGCGCGATGGCCGTGTGCCAGTCGTTGCAATGCAGGATCTGCGGCGCGAAGCCCATGCGCTGGCAGCTCATGATCGCGGCGTGCGTGAACAGCAGGTAGCGGCGGTACTCGTCCGGGTCGGCCGTGTAGATCGACGCGCCGCCGAACATCGCCGGACAGTCGATCAGGTAGACGAAGGTGCCGGTGCCGGGGATGCGCGCCGTCTGCACCGAGAAGCGGTAGGCGCGCGGGCCGATCGTCAAGGGCACGTCCTGCAGGAACTCGACCGGGTAGATCTCGAGCCCGGCGCGCCTGATCACGCCGTGGGCCGGCAGGAACAGCCGGATGTCGTGGCCGGCCGCGTGCAGGTACTTGGCCAATGCTCCGGAAACGTCGGCGAGGCCCCCTGCCTTGGCGAATGGCGCCATCTCGGCGGTGAGGAAACAGATGCGCAGCGGCATGCCGGTCAGTGTACTTGACGTATGATTCGCCCATGCGCCGCATCGCCGTCTACCTCGTGCTGATCGCCTTGCTGGCGGTATCGCTGGCGCTGGCCTGGTTGGCCACCGGCGCTCCGGCCTGGTGCCACATGCTGGGCTGGTGCAGTCGTCCGGTTCTAAGCTAAGTGATTGATTATTAAAAACTAAAATACCTGTCTGGCGCGGCGTGGCCGGCCGCGGGCTGGTAGAATCGGCGCTGTCATACAAGAATTCGAACCCGCACTGGCCCGCGATTTCCGACCTTTATGTCCGCGACTCCTTACCAACAACTCGAGCAGGAATGGCGCCGGCTGCACGCCTTCCGCGGCGCGCTCTCGCTGCTGCGCTGGGACGCGGCGGTCATGATGCCGCGCGGCAGCGCCGAGCTGCGCGGCGAGCAGGTCGCGGCGCTCGAGACCGAGTACCACGCGCTGCTGACGACGCCGAAGGTCACGCGGCTGCTCGACCGGGCGCAGGCCGACGTGCGCGGGCTCGAGGACTGGCAGGTCTCGAACCTGCGCGAGATGCGCCGCCAGCGCGACCATGCGATCGCCACGCCGGTGTCGCTGATCTCGCGGCTGGCGCGCGCCACGGCCCTCGCCGAGAGCCAGTGGCTGGCCGCGCGCCGCGACAACAATTTCGCGCTGTTCGCGCCGCACCTCGAGGAAGTGCTGATGCTGGTGCGGGACAAGGCCGCCCTGCTGGGCCAGGCGCTGAACCTGCCGCCCTACGATGCGTTGTGCGACCAGTTCAGTCCCGGCGTCGGCACCGCCGACATCGACGCGATCTTCAAGGCGCTGTCGCGCCGCCTGCCGGGCATGATCAGCGAGGCGCTGGAAAAGCAGCAGTCGCAACCGGTGCTGCCGATCACCGGCCGCTTCAGCGTCGCCAAGCAGCGGAGCCTGGTGGTCGAGGTGATGAAGGCGATCGGCTTCCCGTTCGACCAGGGGCGGCTCGACGAGAGCGAGCATCCGTTCACCGAGGGCGTGATCGGCGACATCCGCATCACGACCCGCTACGACGCGGCCGATCCCTTCGCCGGCCTGCTCGGCGCGCTGCACGAGACCGGGCACGCGATGTATGACCTCGGCATGCCGAAGGAATGGCGCGACCAGCCGGTCGGGCGCGACCGCGGCATGGCGCTCGAGGAGAGCCAGTCGCTGTTGCTCGAGATGATGATCGGGCGCAGCGCTGCGTTCCTGCGCTACCTGCAGCCGCTCCTGCAGAAGCACTACGGCGCGACCGGGCCGGAGTGGGAGTACGACAACCTGCGCCGCACGCTGATCCGCGTGCGCCGCGGCCTGATCCGCGTCGACGCCGATGAAATGAGCTATTCGCTCCACATCATGCAGCGCTACGACATCGAGAAGCAGCTGCTGGCCGGGAAGCTCGCGGTGCGCGACCTGCCCGAGGCGTGGAATGCGGGCATGGAACAGCGCTTCGGTGCGCGGCCCTCGGGCATGGCCGACGGCTGCCTGCAGGACATGCATTGGGCGCTCGGCTCGTTCGGTTATTTCCCGTCCTATGCGCTGGGCCTCGTGATCGCCGCGCAGCTGTGGGAAGCGCTGCGCGGCGAGCTCAGCGAAGTCGAGGCGCTGATCGAACGCGGCGAGTTCGCGCCGGTGTTCGGCTGGCTGCGCGACAACATGCACGGCTACGGCGCCAAGCTCCCGATCAAGGAACTGATCAAGCAGGCCAGCGGCCAGCCGCTCGGCGCCAACGCGCTGCTGCGCTACCTGCAGGCCAAGTACCTGGCGGAGAATCCGTGAACGCGGCGGTGGCCGAAGCGCCCGCGCCGCCGGTGGCGCGCGAGTCGGCGACGCTGCGCAAGCTGGGCGCCGCCTTGCGCGGCCTCGCCGGCAAGGCGATCGACGATTACCGCATGATCGAGCCGGGCGACAGGGTGATGGTGTGCCTGTCGGGCGGCAAGGATTCCTACACGCTGCTCGACCTGCTGCTCTCGCTCCAGCGCAGCGCGCCGGTCGATTTCGAACTCATCGCCGTCAACCTCGACCAGAAGCAGCCCGGGTTCCCCGCGCACGTGCTGCCGGACTACCTGCGCGCGCGCGGCGTGCCCTTCCACGTCATCGAGCAGGACACCTACAGCGTCGTCAAGCGGCTCATTCCCGAGGGACGCACGATGTGCTCGCTGTGCTCGCGCCTGCGGCGCGGCGCGCTGTACCGCTACGCCAGCGAGCACGGCATCAGCAAGATCGCGCTCGGGCATCATCGCGACGACATCGTCGAGACGCTGTTCCTGAACCTGTTCCACGGCGGGCGGCTCAAGGCGATGGCGCCGAAGTTCCGCTCCGACGACGGCCGGCACATCGTGATCCGCCCGCTCGCCTACATCGCCGAGCGCGACATCGCGCGCTACGCGCGCGGCCGCGCCTTCCCGCTGATTCCCTGCGACCTGTGCGGTTCGCAGCAGCACCTGCAGCGCGTTGCGATCAAGCGCATGCTGGCGGAATGGGAGCGCGCGCACCCGGGTCGCACCGAAGCGATCTTCTCGGCGCTGCGCAACGTCGAACCGGCGCACCTCGCGGACACGGGGCTGTTCGATTTCGCCGCGCTGCGGCCCGCGGGCGCACCGGATCCGGAGGGCTGAGACCGATGGATCGCCCGCTGCCCAACAGCTACTGGGTCATCCCCGGGCGGCTGCTGGCAGGCGAGTACCCGCCCGGCCGCGACAAGCAGCTCGGCGAGGCCGGCCGGGCGCGCGTGCGCGACCTGCTCGCCGTCGGCATCAGCTGCTTCGTCGACCTGACGGAGGAGGGCGAGTGCCCGCCTTACCATCCGCTGCTGCCGCCGACCGTGACCTACCTGCGCCGCTCGATCCGCGACCAGCGCGTGCCACGACGCCCGACGCAGATGCGGCGCATCCTCGATGAGATCGGCGGCGTGCTGACGGCGGGCGGCAACATCTACCTGCACTGCCGGGCGGGCATCGGCCGCACCGGGCTGGTCGCCGGCTGCTTCCTCGTCGAGCAAGGCAACGAGGGCGAGCACGCGCTGCGCGAGCTCAACGTGCTGTGGACGCAGCAGTGCGCCCGCGCGCCGTTGTGGCCGGTGATTCCGCAGACGCCCGAGCAGGCGGAATACATCCGGCGCTGGACGCCGCGCGCGCCGCGTCGCCGGCGCGCGGCGGCGCGGGCACCGGCGCCGGCGACCGCACCGGCCGCGGACAACGCGGTGGCCGCCGCCGGCGCCGCGCCGGCTGCCGGTGCCGACCTGTCGGATGCCGAGCTGGCACCGGTGCGGAGCCTGCGCGAACGCTTCCAGGGTGCGATGCTGGGCCTCGCCGTCGGCGATGCGCTCGCGGCCGCCACGCAATACCGCCGCGCCGGCAGCTTCGCGCCGGTCGGCGACATGCTCGGCGGCGGTCCCTTCGACCTGCCGCGCGGCGCGTGGAGCGACGACACCGCCATGGCGCTGTGCCTGGCCGAGAGCCTGGCGGAGCGCGAGCGGTTCGACGCGGCCGACCAGCTGGCGCGCTACGGACGCTGGCAGCGGGAAGGGCATCTGTCCGCCACCGGTGCGTGCCTCGGCGTCACCGCGGCGACCGCGCGGGCGCTCGCCGCGGCGCCCTGGCGGCCGCCGCCGCTGGCGCGCACGCAGCTGCTGGCGCAGCGCGATCCCGAGCCGCTGTCGCGCGTCGCGCCGGTCGTGCTGCACGCCTATCCGGACGAGGAGCAGGCCATCGCCCTGGCCGCCGAGTCCGCGCGCGCGACGTGCCATGCGCCGCGGGTGCTCGATGCCTGCCGTTTGCTGGCGGCCATGCTGCACGCGGCGCTGGCGGGCCAGTCGCGCGCGCGCATCCTGTCGCCGCCCGCCGCGGTGTTCGGCGCGCATGCGCTGCATGCGGAGGTCGCGGCGGTTGCGGCGCGGAGCTACGGCGCGGACTTCGCGCCGCCAGCCGCCGACGGCGGCGTGGTGGCCGCGCTCGACCTGGCGCGCTGGTGCCTGGCCAGTACCGCGAGCTTCCGCGAGGGCGCGCTGCGCGCCGCCAATCTCGGTGGCGATAGCGACGTGATCGCTGCTGTTTACGGCCAGCTGGCCGGCGCCCATTACGGCGTCGGGGCGATTCCGGCCGCGTGGCGGCAGGTGCTCGCGCGCGCCACGCTGATCGGTGAACTCGGCGACCGGCTGCTGCGCAACGCGCTGGTCCGGCTGGGCGAGCAGGCGGCCGCGACATGACTCGTACCGCCGGCAACTGGACGCGCCTGCCCGACGAACAGCTGCTCGACCTGCGCCTGTGCGACCTGAAGCTGCGGCTCCCGGCTTCCGCCGTGCAACCACGCATCGCGCGGCTGTACCGCGAGCTGGCCGCGCGCGGCCTGGACTTCCGGCCGCACGCCTGGCTGGCCGAGGACTGGTTCTCGCCCGACGGCGTGCCGGGCTTCGCCGTGCCGTTCTACCTCGCGCATCCGCGGCTGACCCGGCTCGAACGCAAGATGACCGGCATCGCGGAGGGGAGCAACGCCAACTGGCAGATGCGCATCCTCCGCCACGAGGCCGGGCACGCGATCGATTCCGCCTTCCGGCTGCGGCGCCGCGCGCGCTGGCGCGCGCTGTTCGGCCCGGCCTCGCGCCGCTATGCCGCGCAGTACCGCGCCCGCCCGGCCAGCCGCCGCCACGTGCAGCACCTCGGCGAGTGGTACGCGCAGGCGCATCCGACCGAGGATTTCGCCGAGACCTTCGCGGTGTGGCTGCAGCCGCACTCCGACTGGCGCCGCCGCTATGAAGGCTGGCCGGCGAAGCGCAAGCTCGAATACGTGGACCGCATCGCCGCCGAACTGCGCCACCAGCGCCCGCGCGTCAACGCGCGGGTGCTGGTCGAGCCGCTCGAGGACAACCGGCGCACGCTGCGCGAGCACTACCGGCGCAAGCGCCAGGCCGAGCACCGGCGCCACAGTGCGCTGGCCGACCGGCTGCTGCGCGACGTGTTCGCCGCGCCCGGGCAGGGGCGCGTCGGCGCGCCGGCCGCCGCCGCGCTGCTGCGGCAGGCGAAGGCGGGATTGCGCACCACGCTCGAGCGGCGCGCCGGCGTCGATCGCTACACGGCGCAACAGCTGCTGCGGCTCGCGATCGAACGCTGCGAGCAGCTCGGGCTGCGCCAGCGCGGCACGCGGCGCGCGCAGCTGCCGAAGCTGCGCCGCATGCTGGTGCGCATGGCGCGCGACTACATCGCCAGCGACGCGCTGAGGATGCGGCTGTGAGCCGCAAGCTCCGCACGCTGGTCGTCGTGCACTCGAGCCTGGTGCCGCCCGACTCGCTCGAGGGCTACAGCGACAAGGAGATCGCCGAGTGGCGCACCGAGTACGACGTGATCGCGGCGCTGCGCAAGGCCGGCCATACGGTGCAGGCGCTCGGCGTGCTCGATTCGCTGACCGAACTGCGCACGGCGCTGATGGAATGGAAGCCCGACGTGGTGTTCAACCTGCTGGAGGAATTCAACGGCATCGTCACCTACGACCAGCACGTCGTGGCCTTCCTCGAGCTGATGCGCCAGCCGTACACCGGCTGCAATCCGCGCGGCCTGCTGCTGGCGCGCGACAAGGTGCTGTGCAAGCAGCTGCTGGCCTTCCACCGCATCCCGACGCCGCAGTTCGCGGTGTTCCGGCGCGGCGAGCGCTTCCACGTGCCGCGCCGGCTCCGTTTCCCGCTGTTCGTCAAGTCGGCGACCGAGGATGCCTCGCTGGGCATCGCGCAGGCCTCGGTGGTCGAGGACGCGGCGCGCCTGCGCGAGCGCGTGCAGTTCATGCACGAGCAGATCGGCTCGGACGCGCTGGTCGAGGAATACATCGAGGGGCGCGAGCTGTACGTCGGCGTGCTCGGCAACGAGCGGCTGACGCGCCTGCCGGTGTGGGAGATGAAATTCGGCTCGCTGCCCGAATCGCTCCCGGCGATCGCGACCCGCAAGGTGAAGTGGGACCGCGCCTACCAGCAGAAATACGGGATCACGACCGGCGAGGCGGCCGACCTGCCGCCGCTGGTGCTGGCGCGCCTCGACCGGCTGGCGCGGCGCATCTACCGCGCGCTGCACCTGTCCGGGTATGCGCGCATCGACTTCCGCCTGCGCGCCGACGGCGCGCTGTACGTGCTGGAGGCCAATCCGAACCCGAACATCGAGCGCGAGGAGGATTTTGCCGCCGCCGCCAAGGCGGCCGGTGTAGGCTACGCCAGGCTCCTCGACCGCATCATGCGCCTCGGGCAGTCCTATCGCGCCGCGTGGCGCACCGACTACGGTTGATTCCGCCTATGCATCGCATGACATTCCGTTCGGGCTGGATCGTGAAGATGTTCGCCGCCGGGGGCGCGCTGGCGCTGGGCGCCTGCACCAGCCAGGCGGACCTGCGCAAGGCCGAGCTCGATACGCTCTCGCTCCAGCTCCCGGGCGAATACGTCAATGCGCGCCAGGCGCTGCTCATCCTGCGGCTGCCGGCACCGATGGTCGGCGACCAGGTGTTCTACGTGCGCGAGACGATGGCGGACGACACGCGGCGCGTGATCAGCGAGCGCATCTGGAACATGGACATCGCCGCCGGCAACCGCATCCGGGCGATCGCCTACGCGCTCGACGAGCCGGAGCACTGGCGCAACGGCGTCGAGGACCCCGAACTGTTCCGCTCGATGCTGATGCGCGACCTGCGCTCGCTCCCCGGCTGCGAAATGCTGTGGCAGAAGACGCCGCGCGGCTACAGCGCCTCCGGCACCAATGCCTATTGCCCGCAGAGCTGGCAGCTCGAGGGCGACGAGCTCTCCTTCAGCGACAAGGTCAATGCGCCGGGCGGGAACAGTGGCGGCGTGCCGACGGCCGGAGCGGATCCGTACTTCCATTTCCGGCGCAGCGCGCGGGCGCAGCCGTGATCGACGGCGGCGAGACCAGCGCCGCGCAAGGCGTCGGCGATGTGATCCGGCTGGCGGTCGCACCGGTGTTCCTGCTCTCGGGCGTCGGCATCATGCTGACGGTGTTCACCAACCGGCTGGCGCGCACCGTCGATCGGGCGCGCGAACTGGAACGCCGGGCCGCGCAGGTGCCGGAGGCCGACCACGCGCACGAGATCGAGCAGCCGCTGGCGACGCTGGCGCGGCGCGGCCGGCTGCTGAACGCCGCGATCGCGCTGTGCACGATCTGCGCGCTGCTGGTGGCGGTCGTCATCGTGGTGCTGTTCCTCGGCGAGTCGTTCGATTTCCGCATCAGCTACGTGATCGATGCGCTGTTCATCGCCGCGATGCTGAGCTTCATCGGTGCCATCCTGTGCTTCCTGCGCGAGGTGTTCATCGCGACGGCGACGCTGCGCATCGGACTGCGCCGGCCGCGCTGACGGCGGCGGCATTGGCACTCGACCCGCCCGAGCGCCAGCCCGGCGCAAGTCCCGGCTTCACAATTTCCGCAGGAATCACCGTAGAATTGTGACCGATCTATCCATCAGGCCGGCGGCGGTCATGCTCCACTCGTGCCGTGCGCGGCGACCCAAGGAGGTGCGGGCATGGAGCGCGGGAACGAAGACGGCGGCGTCGTGGCGGTCACCAGCCTGGCGGAATGGTTCCGCGGCGCCCTGCACGGTGCGCTGGCCAACCAGCATGTCGACGTCGACGGCCAGACCGAGCAGTACCTCGTCAACCTGCTGACCCTGTACGCGCGCGCCGAGCACTTCTATGAGGGCGTGCCAAACGGGCCGCGCATGCCGCCGCTGGTCAGCCTGTTCGGGGCCGCGGTCGAAGCCGGCACCGCCGCCGAGCGGGAACGCGCGCTGCAGCGCCTCGGCGACATCTCGCTGTTCATCGCAGGATTCTTCGCGCACGGTTTCGCGCGCCGGCTGGTCGACATCGACTACCACATCGCCATGGGCGGCCGCGCCTACGGCACGCTGGCCGAAGCGCTCGCGCGCGGGCGCCGGCGCGTGCTGGCGCAGGTCTACGCCGAGCTGGCGGCCAAGTTCCAGCCGCTGGTCGACGCGCTCGGCGAAATCAGCGACAGCGCCCGCACCTACGGGCCTGCGGACGCGCTGCGGCTGTACGAGATCTGGCTGCGCACCGGCAGCGCGCGGGCGCGACGCCTGCTCGCGCAGCTCGGCATCAGCGCTTCCCCGGTGGCGCTGCACTCGCACTAGGGGCCACCGTGGTCGTCGGCCAGTTGCAGCAGCTGCTCGAGCGCATCTACGACGTGCCGCTGGGCTACGACGTGGAGCAGTTCCTGCTGACCGATCGCGGCGCCTTGCCGCAGGACTTCCGTGCCTCCGCCACCGATGAGCAATTGCTGGTCGCTGACGGCGGCACCGAGCTGTCGCTCGGCCTGTTCCTCGACGCCGGCGTGCTGGAGCGCCTCGATGCCGCCAATCCGCTCGAGCGACTCGACGGCGCGAACCTGGCCGACTACTGGACGGCGCTGGAAGGCGTCAGCCATTTCGTCTATCTCGCCTGGAACGCGGCCTTCGACCGGCCGGTGAGCCTGCACGAACTCGAACTGCAGGCCGAAGTCGACAAGTACGCCGCCACCGCGCTGCTGCTGCGCGCGCAGAACGCGCCGCGCTTTCCCGTGGAACTGCATCGCGTGCTGTTCGAGCGGGCGCGCGTCAGCGAGGCGCTGGCGGGCGAGCGCGCCGGTCTGTACCGGCGCGCCAACCAGTACGCGGCGCGCTTCTGCCGCCACCTCGGGAACCTGCTTGCGCCGGTCGGCGCCGCCGCGCAAGCGCGCGCGGCGGTGGAATTGCGGCGTTTCTACCGGTTGACGAACGCGATGAAGCTGCGGCGCATCGAGTGCCTGGCCTGAGGCGGCAGTCGCGGCGCTACTCGTCGCCGGATTGCTTGAGCTGGGCGACCTGCCGCTTGAGGCGGATCCACTCCGACAGGCGGCGCAGGTCGGCCTGCCGTTGCGCCAGTCCCCCCTGGCGCACGTTCGGGAAGGTGTCGTAGGGGTTGTAGCCGCCGCCGGACTTGGCCGTGGCGGCCTTCTCCTCGAGCATCAACTCGTGGGTGCCGGTGATGGCCGCCGGGTCGTAGTCTTCGAACGCCTGGATCTGGAATTTTCCCGTCATCAGCTATGGCTCTGCCGCCAGCAGCCCCTGCGCGCGCAGCAGGCCCAGTGCGGTCTTCCCGTCGTTGATATCCCCGCTCAAGGCACGTTGGCAGGCTTCGCTGAATGGGACCCAGTGGATCTCGATCAGTTCAGCCGCCTCGTGCGCCATGGTGACCTCGCGCAGCCCGCGGGCCAAGTACAGCTTCACAGTTTCGGTGAAAACCCCGGGTGAACTGACATAATCGCCGAGTTCGCGCCATTCGCTGGCCTCGACGCCGGCCTCTTCGGTCAACTCGCGGCGCGCCGTCGCCAACGCCGGCTCGGCGGGTTCGAGCTTGCCGGCCGGCAGCTCCCAGATCCAGCCGCCGGCCGCGTGGCGGAATTGCCGCAGCAGGCACACGCGCTGCGCGGCGTCGATCGCGACCACGGCCGCGCCGCCCGGGTGGTGCATGATCTCCAGGTCGGCAACGTGGCCGTTCGGCAGTCGCACCGTTTCGACGTTGAGCGTGACGACGCGCCCGGAGTACACGGTGCGCAGCTGCAGGATGGCCTCAGTGGCCGTGGACTTCATCGACATCCGTCTGGCCCGACAGCCGCCGCCGCACGAACGACCAGCACATGCCCACGCCGAGGATCAGCCCGGTGGCGATGACGGCGATCCAGGCGAGCGCGGAACCGCCGTTGAGGTGCAGCCAGCCATCCTGCACGGCGAGCCACACCAGCGCGGCGAACAGGGCCAGCAGCAGTATCACGCCGAACAGGCCGAGCGAGCGGAGCGTCGCGGTCACGTAGACCACCCAGCCGATCAGCAGCAACAGGCCGACGACGGCCTGCGCCGCCGTCACGTGCGGCAAGCCGCTCGCCAGCCAATGGCCGTAGGAATGGCCGCTGGGATTGAAGGTCAGCAGCACCAGTGCCAGCGCCGCGAGGATTCTCGCCAGGGCGCCGCCGGCGCCCATCGATGGGTTGTTCATGCGTGCATGGTTCACCAAAACAGCCCCGGCCGGCAAGCCAGGTCCGGCTTCCGCCGGGTCGGGTGTGGCCCCGATTGAGCGGGCCTTATATATTGGGGCAATGGCTGCAGCCGACCCCCTGGCCACCCTCAATGCGCCGCAGCGCAAGGCCGTGACCCATGGCCAGCCGTTGCCCGACGGCAAGGGCGTGCGGGCGGGGCCGCTGCTGGTGGTGGCGGGCGCGGGCACCGGCAAGACCAGCACGATCGCGCACCGCGTCGCGTGGCTGGTCATGCACGGGGTCGATCCGGCCCGCATCCTGCTGCTCACGTTCACGCGCCGCGCGGCCGCCGAGATGCGCCGGCGCGCGCACGACATCCTGCGCCAGGCGCTCGACGACACGCTCGGCAACCGCGCGCAGGCCATGCTGCAGCGGCTGGCCTGGGCCGGCACCTTCCACTCGATCGGCAACCGCCTGCTGCGCCACTACGGGCGCCACCTGAACCTCGAACCCGGTTTCACCGTCATCGACCGGGGTGATTCGGCCGACCTGTTCGACAACCTGCGGCAGGAACTCGGGTACACCGAGCAGTACCAGCGCTTCCCGCGCAAGGACACCTGCCTCGCGATCTATTCCTGGCGCGTCAACACGCAGAAGAGCCTGCACGACACGCTCGAGCAGCAGTTCAACTGGTGCCTGGGCTGGGAGCAGGACCTGGCCAAGCTCTGCCGCACCTACGTGGAGCGCAAGCAGCGCTATGGCCTGCTCGATTACGACGACCTGCTGATCTACTGGCACGCGATGATGAACGAACCGAAGCTGGCGCAGCACGTGGCGGCCAACTTCGACCACGTGCTGGTCGACGAGTACCAGGACACGAACCGCCTGCAGGGCGAGATCCTGAAGGGCATGCGTCCCGACGGCGCGGGCATCACCGTGGTCGGTGACGACGCGCAGTCGATCTATTCGTTCCGCGGCGCGGCGGTCGAGAACATCCTCGGCTTCCCCGATGCCTACACGCCGAAGGCCGAGGTCATCACGCTGGCGCAGAACTACCGCGCCACGCAACCGATCCTCGACGTGTCGAACGCGCTGATGAGCGATGCGCCGAAGCAGCACCGCAAGCACCTGCTCGCCGTGCGCGGGCAGGGCGGGCGTCCGCACTACGTCACGACCGACGAGCTGCAGTCGCAGGCCGAGTTCGTCGCGGGCCAGGTGCTCAAGCGCCGCGAGGCCGGCGTGCTGCTGCGCAAGCAGGCGGTGCTGTTCCGCAATGCGAGTGCCAGCGACATCCTCGAGGTAGAGCTGCTGCGGCGCAAGGTGCCGTTCGTGAAGTACGGCGGCCTGAAGTTCCTCGAGGCCGCGCACGTCAAGGACCTGCTGGCGGTGCTGCGCTGGGCGGACAATCCGCGCAACACGCTGGCGGCATTCCGCGTGCTGCAGCTGCTGCCCGGCATGGGCCCGGCCAATGCGCAGCGCATCGTCGCCGAGCTCGAGGCGCGCAACGGCCAGTTCGCCCTGCTGGCCGAAGTGAAGAAGCCGGCCGCCGCGCTGCTGGACCTGCCGAAGCTGGCCAGGCTGCTCACCACGCTGGCCGAGCCGCAGAAGCCGTGGCCCGGGCAGGTGGCGCTGGCGCGCGCCTGGTACCAGCCGCACCTCGAGCGCGTCTACGAGCAGTCGCACACGCGCATCGGCGACCTCGACCAGCTCGAGCAGCTCTCCGGGCAGTTCCCCTCGCGCGAGCGCTTCATCACCGAGCTCGCGCTCGATCCGCCGAACGCCGCCGGCGACCTGTCGGGCTCGCCACACCATGACGAGGACTACCTGGTGCTCTCGACCGTGCATTCGGCCAAGGGCATGGAGTGGGACACGGTGTACGTGCTGAACGTCGTCGACGGCAGCTTCCCGTCCGAATTCTCGACCGGCCGCGCCGACCTGATCGACGAGGAGCGGCGGCTCCTGTACGTCGCGATGACCCGCGCGCGCAACGAGCTGTACCTGTGCGCGCCGCTGAAATTCCCGCTGACGCAGCAGCCGCGCAACGGCGATGCGCACGTGTACGGCGCGCGCAGCCGCTTCGTCACCGACAAGGTGCTCAAGTGCCTGGAGCAGAGCGCCTACCAGGGATCGCAGAATACGGAAGGCCTGATCGTCGAGGCGCGCGCCGAGAAGATCGACGTCGCCGCGAAGCTCAAGGACATGTGGTAGCCACGATCCGCCAGGGGGAGGGGAAGACGATGCACAGGACAATGCGCGCCGCGCTGGCCGCGCTGGGGTTGCTGGCGCTGGCCGCCTGCGCGCAGAACACCGCGCCGGTCGACACGGCGGCCGACGAGGCGGCGATCCGCGCCGCCACGGCCGCGTGGGTCGCGGCCTACAACGCGGGCGACGCCGACAAGATCGTCGCGCTGTACGCCGACGACGCGATCATGATGCCGCCCGATGCGCCGGCCGCCGCCACCCACGAGGCGATGAAGAAATACCTGGCCGACGACATGGCCGCCTCGAAGGCCGCCGGCGTCAGCTTCGCGCTCGACGCGGACGCGAGCGGCGTCTCGGGCGACCTGGCCTGGCACTCCGGCGCCTTCCACGTCGCCGGCGCGAACGGCGCCACGGTGGGCACGGGCAAGTACGCCGAGGTCTGGCGCAAGCGCGACGGCAAGTGGCTCATGATCCGCGACGTGTGGAACAACGACGCGCCGGCCGCCGCCGCGGCGCCTGCTCCCGCTGCTGCCAAGCCGAAATAGCGCCCGCGCCGTTCAGGGCTCGAGGTAGGCGTAGCCGTCGAGTTCCTGCTCGTAGAAGCGCTTCAGCGCCTGGCCCTCGGCGACCGTCATGCGTCCCTCGCGCACCGCGCGCTCGCAGTCGCGGGCGAGCGCCGGCGCGAGCTCGGCGACGTCGTACTCCATGTATTCGAGCACCTTGTTGGCGGTGTCGCCCTTGACGACCTCCTCGATCCACCAGCCGCCTTCCTCGTGCAGCTTGATGTGCACGACGTGCGTGTCGCCGAACAGGTTGTGCAGGTCGCCGAGCGTCTCCTGGTAGGCACCTACCAAGAAGGCGGCTAAATAATAGTCGGCCCCGGCTACGAGCTCGTGGAGCTCCAGCGTGCGCTTGGTCTCGCGGCGGCTGACGAAGCGGTTGATGCGGCCGTCCGAATCGCAGGTGATGTCGGCGAGCACGCCGTTGCGCGTCGGGCGCTCCTGCAGGCGGTGGATCGGCATGATCGGGAACAGCTGGTCGATCGCCCAGCTGTCGGGCAGTGACTGGAACAGCGAGAAGTTGCAGAAGTAGATGTCGGCGAGCACGTCCTCGAGCTCCTCGAGCTCCTCCGGCACCTGGTCGAGCTTGCGGCAGCAGTCGCGGATGCGGCCGCAGGCGGCCCAGTAGAGGCGCTCGACCAGGCCGCGCTGCTCGAGTGACAGGAGCCCGAGGTTGAACATCTGCAGCGCCTCGTCGCGCGCGGTCTGCGCGTCGTGGAAGCACTCGACCAGGCGCCGCTCGCTGATGGTGCGCAGCGCGTCGTAGAGGTCGCGGATCGGCTGCGGCACGCCCTTGCCCTGCGGCCTGGCCTCGTCGGGCCCGAGGCCGAAGTGGTCGAGGCGCGAATTGCCCAGCACGTTGAAGATCAGCACGCTGTGGTGGGCCGCGATCGCGCGGCCCGACTCGCTGACGATCATCGGGTGATCGACGCCGCGCGCATTGCAGACGCTGGCGACGCGGTAGACGACGTCGTTGGCGTATTCATCGAGCGTGTAGTTCATCGACGAGGCGTAGTTGGTGTTGGTGCCGTCGTAGTCGATGCCGAGCCCGCCGCCGACGTCGATGTACTCGAGCCCGGCGCCGGCGAGCTTCAGCTCGGCGTAGACGTGCGCCAGCTCGTTGATCGCATCCTTGACGCGGCGGATGTCCTGCAGCTGGCTGCCCGGATGGCAGTGCACGAGCTTGAGGCAGTCTTCCATGCCCTGCGCACGCAATGTCGCGAGCAGCTCGATGATCTCGGTGACGAACAGCCCGAACTTCGATTTCTCGCCGGCCGAGTCGCGCCAGCGGCCCGAGCCTTCGCTCGCCAGCTTGACGCGCACGCCGATGCGCGGGCGCACGCCGTAGTGCTTCGCGTGGCGCAGGATCAGCTCGAGTTCGTCGAAGTTCTCGACCACCGGGATGATCGTGCGGCCGAGCTTGGTGGCGAGGATCACCGCCTCGATGTAGCTCGAATCCTTGAAGCCGTTGCAGATGATCAGCCGGTCGCTGGCCGATTCGGTCACCGCCATGACGGCCAGCAGCTCGGGCTTCGAGCCGACTTCGAGGCCGAAGCCGAATTCGCGGCCGTAGCGATACACCTCGTCGACGACCAGGCGCTGCTGGTTGACCTTGATCGGGAACACGGCGGCGTAGCGGTTGCGGTATTCGCTCTCGGCGATCGCCCGCGCGAAGGCGTCGTTGAGGTGGCGCAGCCGGTGCGCGAGGATGTCGGAGAAGCGCACCACGACCGGCGCCGCCAGGTCGCGCGCCTGCAGGCCCTGCACGACCTCGAGCAGGTCGATCTCGTGCGCAGTGGTGCCATCGGGGCGCACGACGACATTGCCGGCGTCGTTGATCGAGAAGTATCCCGAGCCCCAGGCCGGAACGCTGTAGAGTTCGAGCGCATCCGCCACGCTCCAGCCGCTGGATCCGCGGCGCGCGGCCGTGCTCTGCTGTGCCATGGACGTGTCTTGCCTCTCCACCCCGGGTCGAACAGGCGCGCACGATAGCAAATGGGCGTGGCAAATACCCGCCTTGCCGCACGCCGGGTGCCGCCCGGGCGGCATGGGGCTACAATCCGCGCCGCATGGCCATCGATCTTTACTGGGGGAGCGGCAGTGCCTACTGCTGGCGCGTGCTGCTGGCGCTCGAGCACAAGGGCCTCGAATACCGCAGCCATCTGCTCAAGTTCGACCAGCAGGAACACCAGGCGCCGCAGATGCTGGCGATGAATCCGCGCGGGCAGCTGCCGGTGCTGCGCGACGGCGATTACGTGGTGTTCGAGTCCGTCGGCATCCTCTACTACCTCGACCGCAAGTATCCCGATCCGCCGCTGTTCGGCCGCAGCGCGGAGGAGGGCGGCGTCATCATGCGGGTGATCTGCGAGTACCAGGCCTACGCCGAGCCGAGCCTGATGCAGCTGCTGCGCCATTTCCTGTACCGGCGCGAGCCGGCCGCCGCGGGCGGCGCGCTCGAGGAGGAGATGTCGGCGGCGATGCACCGCGTGGCCGGCGAGGCGCGCACGATCGAGCGGCGGCTGGCGCAGTCCGACTGGGTGGTCGGCGAAAAGATCTCGGCCACCGACATGGTCATCTACCCAGACATCCGCCTGCTGCTGCGCGCGCTGGCCAAGCCGGCGGCGCGCGAACTGGCCGCGCGCTTCCTGCCGGTCGAGGTCAACTATCCCGCCCTCGGCCGCTGGCTCGAACGCGTCGCCGCCCTGCTGCCCCGCACCGCGCACGAGCCGGGCATGTAGCGTCGCCACGGCGCGGTTGGTAACCTCCGCGTCGGGCGCAGGGGGCGCCGCATACGGGAAACATCATGTCCGACCAGCTGCATTTCAGTGACTTTCCGGGCCGCATCATCATGGTGGGGTTCGGCGCCATCGGACAGGGCGTGCTGCCGCTGATCCTGCGGCACATCGGGTGCCCGCCCGAACGCATCACGATCGTGACCGCCGAGGAGCAGGGGCAGGAGCTGGCCGCGCAGCACGGCATCAAGTTCATCAAGGAGCGGTTGACGCGCGAGAACCTGCGCCGCACGCTCGATCCGCTGGTCGGCCGCGGCGATTTCATCCTCAACCTGTCGGTGGACGTGTCGACGATCGCGCTGATCCGCTTCGGCTGGGAGAAGGGCGCGATGTACCTCGACACCTGCATCGAGCCCTGGCCAGGCGGCTACACCGATCCGGCCATGCCGGTCTCGCGGCGCACGAACTACGCGCTGCGCGAAGAGGCGCTGGCGCTGCGCAACAGCGCGCAGCACCAGCCGACGGCGGTGCTGACGCACGGTGCGAACCCCGGGCTGGTCTCGCACTTCGTCAAGCAGGCGCTGGTGAACATCGCCGCCGACCTCAAGGTGGACACCGGCAAGCTCGCGCGCCGCGAGGACTGGGCGGCGCTGGCGCACAAGCTCGACGTGCGCTGCATCCACATCGCCGAGCGCGACACGCAGGTGTCCTCGATCCCGAAGGAGCCGAACGAGTTCGTCAACACCTGGTCGGTCGACGGCTTCGTTTCCGAGGGCTCGCAGCCGGCCGAGCTCGGCTGGGGCTCGCACGAGCGCAATTTCCCGCGCGACGGCAAGCGCTTCGATTTCGGTGGCGGCGCCGCGATCCACCTGATGCAGCCTGGCGTGGCCACGCGCGTGCGCAGCTGGGCGCCGCTCGCGGGCCCGTACCACGGTTTCCTGATCACCCACGGCGAGGCGATCTCGATCGCCGACTACCTGACCGCGCAGCTGGAGGCCGGCGAGATCTATCGGCCGTCGGTGCACTACGCCTACCACCCCTCCGACAACGCGGTGCTGTCGGTGCACGAATTCGCCGGCCGCAACTACCAGCTCCAGGATCGCAAGCGCATCATGATGGACGACATCACCACCGGCATCGACGAGCTGGGCGTGCTGCTGGCGGGCCACAAGAAGAACGCGTACTGGTACGGTTCGCAGCTGTCGATCGACGAGGCGCGCAAGCTCGCGCCGAACAACAGCGCGACGACGCTGCAGGTCACGGTCGCGGTGCTGGCCGGCATGGTGTGGGCCATGGAAAACCCCAATCGCGGCATCGTCGAGCCCGACGAGATGGACTACAAGCGCTGCCTCGGGATTTGCATGCCGTACCTCGGACCCGTGGTCGGCCAGTACACCGACTGGACGCCGCTCAGCGATCGCGAGCGGCTGTTCCCGGAGGACATCGACAAGTCGGATCCGTGGCAGTTCAAGAACGTGCGGGTGAGCTGAGGGGCTGAGGCGCGCCCACGGCCGAGCTTGGGGTGATCAAGTCGCTCCCCGAGCCTGGTTCCGTTCTTCAAATCTCTCCAGTCTTTGGGTATTCGATCGCGACAATGACGAATGCCTGCTCGCCGCCGGCCAGCGTAACCTGGACCTCATCATCGGGCGCCTTGCCGAACAGCGCGCGCGCCAGCGGCGCATCCATGCTGATGCCGCCGGGTTCGTGGGCGAACTCATCCGGCCCGACGATGCGGTAGACGACCGTTTCGCCGCTTGCGGTCTCCAGCGTGACGCGGGCGCCGAAAAACACGCGGCGCGGATCGCTCGGCGGCTCTCTCACGACGACCATGCCCTCGAGCCGTTTGCGCAGGTGCCGTACGCGCGCGTCGATTTCGCGCAGGCGGCGCTTGCCGTAGGTGTATTCCGCATTCTCCGAGCGATCGCCCTGCGCGGCCGCTGCCGCGACCGCCGCGGTGACGCGCGGGCGCTCGACCCGCCACAGCTCGTCGAGCTCGGCACGGAGCCGCCGCTCGCCGGCCGGTGTGACGTACTTCGAACTTCGCGGGGGCGGGGGACGGTAGCGGCTCAAACGGTGCTCCTTCGGCTCCCTTCTGTGCGGCGGCTCACAGCTTTCGGGCGGGGGCCCGGCGTAGGCTCGGGTCCCATGGGTAGCAGGTATTACGCCCATTTTATAGCCGAGTCGCCCAGCGTGGCGCAGGCCGGGGAATGGAGCGGCATCATCGAACTGACACGCCCGCTGCGCCGGCGAGCCGAGGAACGCGAGCTCTCGCAGGTGCTGGCCGGCAGCATGGACCTCGACG
>DATKLZ010000039.1:0-6798 GCA_035542135.1 Steroidobacteraceae bacterium
CGCTCGGCAACGATGCCGGCTTCGCCTTCGGCCTGGCGCAGTTCTCCCGTCTGAAGGAGGAACTGCTGCGCGCGGTGGAGGCGGCGCTCGGCCAGCGTTACCTGTTCGACGCGGTGGTGCCGGGCGGGATGGCGGTGGACGCGGACGCCGCGCAGCAGCGCGCACTGGCGCAGTGCCTGGCCGACATCGGGCGGGAAGTGCTGAACCTGCGCAACATCTACGACGAACACGCCGGCGTGCAGGATCGTTTCGTCGGCGCCGGCCGCGTAGCGCCCGAGCTCGCACGGCGCCTCGGCCTGATCGGACTCGCCGGCCGCGCCAGCGGCCAGGAACTCGACCTGCGCGCGGACCGGCCCTGGCAGCCCTACGACGTGCTCGCGCCCGCGAAATGCGTGCAATCTGCCGGCGACGTGGCGGCGCGCGTCAGCGTGCGCTTCGAGGAACTGCAGGTCTCCATCCGGCTCGCGACGCGGCTGCTCGGCGAGCTGCCCGCGGGTACGGTGCGCGTCCCGGTGCCATCGCCGCCGGCGGGACTGGGAATCGGCCTCATCGAGGGCTGGCGCGGCCCGGTGCTGGTGGCGCTCGAAGTGGACGCACGTGGCGCCATCGCGCGTTGCCATCCACATGACCCGTCGTGGCAGAACTGGCCGGTGCTCGAGCACGCGATCCTGGGGAACATCGTTCCGGATTTCCCGCTGATCAACAAATCGTTCAACCTCTCCTACAGCGGACACGATCTCTAGAGAGCCATGCTGAAGACGCTGCGCACCGTCATCGCCACCGGGATCGTCTCCGAGGCCCCGCCGCTCGCGGACGAGGCGCTGCGCGTGCGCGAAGCGCTGCCGGCCAAGGTGCGTGAAGTGCTGGGCCGCGCGCTGTGCATCCGCCACGTCGACGCGGGCTCGTGCAACGGCTGCGAGCTCGAGATCCACGCGCTCAACAACCCGCTCTACAACATCGAGGGCCTCGGGATCCGCTTCGTCGCGAGTCCCCGGCACGCCGACCTGCTGCTGGTGACCGGGCCGGTGTCGCGCCACATGGCGCTGGCGCTGCGACGTACCTACGAGGCGATGCCCGACCCGAAGCTGGTGGTCGCGCTCGGCGATTGCGGCTGCACGGGCGGCATCTTCGGCGAGAGCTATGCGAGTTGCGGCCGCGTTGCCCATGTCATCCCCGTCGACGTCGTCGTGCCCGGCTGCCCGCCCTCACCGTTGCGAATCCTGCAGGGCATTCTCACGGCCGTGTCCGCGCCGGCGACGGGCCGCGTGGCACACGGCCCATAGCTCGATTGGGCCTGCGCCGGCCGCGCTCAGCGCCGCCGCGGCGGCGGCGACGGTGCTGCCGGTGGTGATGACGTCATCGACGAGCGCGATGCGCGGCGCGCCCGGCAGCGTGCGGGTGGCGATGAAAGCGCCGCTGACGTTGCGCCGGCGCGCGTCGAGGTGCAGGTGCGATTGCTCGCGCGTGGCGCGCCGCCGCTCGAGCAGCGTGCGGTCGAACGGCAGCGCGAGCGTGCGCGCGGCGAAGCGCGCGAGTTCGGCGGCCTGGTTGTAGCCGCGTTCGCGCAGGCGCAGCGCGTGCAGCGGCACGGGCACGACGAGCGCGGGGAGCGGCGCGGTGCTGCGCGCGCGCTCGAGCGCGAGCAAGGTGCCGAACAACCGCGCGTGCGCGCGCTCGCCGTGGAATTTCAGCGCGCGCACCAACGCATCGATGGGGAACTGGTAAGGCCACGGGCAGCAGATGTGCGCGAAGGCGGGCGATTCGAAGGCATCATCGCGATCGACGCGCGGCAGTTCGGCCAGGCAGGCGGCGCACAGGTCGATCGGGCCGGGGAGCCCTGGGCCGTCGCACAGCACGCAAAGCGGCGGCACCAGCACCGAGCCCACGGCCGAGAGCAGCCGGCCGATTGTCGACCTGGCGGGCCGTTGCAGGTTGACAGGGGCCGGTGTGCTGGCGAACATCATCCCGTGGGGACTTTAGCAACGCCTCGCCACGCCGGGCAGGCGTCATTTATGCTGTGAATTCAAGGAGTCAGGCCATGATGGAGCCGCGCCACGACTGGACGCTGGCGGAAGCGGAGGCGTTGTTCGCGCTGCCGTTCCCGGAGCTGCTGTACCGCGCGCAGGCCGTGCACCGCGCCTGGCACGACCCGGCCGCAGTGCAGATGAGCACGCTGCTGTCGATCAAGACCGGCGCCTGTCCCGAGGACTGCGCCTACTGCCCGCAGAGCGTGCGCTTCGAGACTGGCGTCGCGAACGAAGCGCTGCTCCCGCTGGAGGCGGTGCTCGAGCGCGCCCGCGCGGCGCGCGATGCCGGCGCGACGCGCTTCTGCATGGGCGCGGCCTGGCGCTCGCCGAAGCAGCGCGACCTGGACAGGGTCGCCGCGATGGTGCGCGGCGTGCGCGAGCTCGGGCTCGAGACCTGCGTGACGCTCGGCATGGTGACGGCCCCGCAGGCACAGCAGCTCAAGGACGCCGGGCTCGACTACTACAACCACAACCTCGACACATCGGAAGAGTTCTACGGCGAGATCATCACCACGCGCTGCTACCAGGACCGGCTCCACACGCTCGAGGCGGTGCGCGCGGCCGGCCTGAACGTGTGCTGCGGCGGCATCATCGGCATGGGCGAATCGCCGCGCGACCGGGCGCAGATGCTCGTGACGCTCGCGGGGCTCCCCGAGCATCCGCAGAGCGTGCCGATCAACCAGCTGGTCCGCGTGCCCGGCACGCCGCTCGCCGACGCCGCGCCGGTCGATCCCTTCGACTTCGTGCGCACCATCGCCGTGGCGCGCATCATGATGCCGCGCGCGCAGGTGCGCCTGTCGGCCGGCCGCGAGACGATGAGCGATGAGCTGCAGGCGCTCGCCTTCCTCGCGGGCGCGAATTCGATCTTCTACGGCGAGAAGCTGCTGGTCACCGGCAATCCGGACGTGGACCACGACCGCGCGCTGCTCGCGCGGCTCGGCATGCACGCCGAAGCGGCGGGCGCGGTGCACGGCGCGCAGCCGCCGGCGCTCGCGACCGCGGCGGCGGCAGCGGCGGCCGCGACGGCCTGAAGGCCGGAACGCGCGGCGCGATGGATCCGGCGGCGCAAGTACGCGACGAACTGCTGCAGCGCCTGGCGTTCTTCAGGCTCGAACCGCGCCTGATCGTCGAGCTGGGCTGCGGGACCGGCGCGGGCGCGACTGCGCTGCGCCGGCGCTTCCCGCGCGCGCGCATGATCGCCGTCGACCGCGATTACGCGATGACACAGCGCGCACGCCGCGGCCAGCGTTTCTGGCGGCGGTTCGATTGCGTCTGCGCCGACGGCGCTGCGCTGCCGTTCGCGGCGCGCTCGGCCGACCTGGTGTTCTGCAGCCGCGTGGAGCCGTGCAGCGGCGCCGCGCCCGCGCTGTTCGGCGAAGCGCGGCGCGTGCTGCAGCCGGGCGGATTGCTGCTGTTCGCGACGCCCGGCCCCGACGAGCGCGAGCCCGGCGACGCCACCGCGGCCCGCGCCGACATGCCGCAACTCGGCGCGGCGCTCGCGCACGCGGGTTTCGTCGAGCCGGTTCTCGATCGCGACCGGCACGGGGATCGCGAATTCATCTTCGGCGCAGCCTTCGCGGGGCGCGGCGACGACCACGCCGGCGTTCGCGGCGACGAGAGCGTCGTGCCGCTCGGCAGCGTGCGCACCAGGCCGCGCGCCACCTCGTGAGCATCGCGACATGAGCGCCCGGGTTTTCTTCATCACCGGCACGGACACCGGCGTCGGCAAGACGCGCATCACCGCAGGGCTCCTGGCGGCCGGGAGGGCCGAGGGATTGAAGGTCGCGGGCATGAAGCCGGTCGCTTCGGGGGCCGAGCTCCGCGAGGATGGTCCGGTCAATGCCGATGCACTGATGATCGCAGCCGCCTCGGGTCAGACCACGCCCTACAAGAAGCTAAATCCATACTGCCTGGTGGACGCAATTTCGCCGCATATCGCTGCAGATCGGCAACAAATACGCATTGAAATTCGCAAGATCACCGAAATTGCACGTGGGCTCGCTGCGCGGCACGACCTGCTCCTCATCGAGGGCGCGGGGGGCTGGTACACGCCGATCAGCGATACCGAATCGATGGCTGACCTGGCCCTCAGGCTGCAGGCCGACGTGGTGCTGGTCGTGGCGCTGCGATTGGGCTGCCTCAATCACGCCCGGCTGACGCGCGAGGCGATCGAACGCGGCGGCGGCCGCATCGCGGGATGGATCGCCAACCGCACCGATCCGTACTTCACCGCGAGCGAGGAGAACCTCGCCACGCTCGAGCGATTGCTGGCCGCGCCGCCGCTGGCGGTCGTGCCGCATGCGGCCAGCGCGGCGCACGATCGCGAGCACCTGCGCGATGCGCTGTTGCGCTTGCATCCGGCGCGCAATCGTGGCAGCACCTGAGTGCTCGTCCTGCGCTTAAGTCGTTGAGTTGCGGTAGAAAAGCCGCATCCGCTAAGATGCCGCGCCGCATACGCATCGCCACTGCCGGCGGGGCCGGCCGCGAACCATCCCAGGGCCCGTTCATGAACATGAAGAAACTCGCAACCGCCGTCGCCGCCGTCACCGTCGCGCTGGCCTCGCCCGCCGCGTTCGCGGCCTGGACGCTGAACATGACGCCGGGCATCACGGCCATCTCGCGGCGCATCTACGACCTGCACATGATCATGTACTGGTGGTGCGTGGCGATCGCGATCTTCGTGTTCGGCTGGATGATCTATTCGCTGGTGCGCTTCCGCAAATCGCAGGGCGCGGTGCCCGACACGAAGCTGGTGCACAACACCAAGGCCGAGATCATCTGGACCGTCATACCGGTGCTGATCCTGATCGTCATGGCCGTGCCGGCGACGAAGACGCTCATCGAGACCGACGACGCCTCGCACAGCGAACTGACGATCCGCATCACCGGCTACCAGTGGAAATGGGGCTACCAGTACGTCGACTCGGGCGTCGAAGTGCTCTCGACGCTCGACCGCGCCAGCAACGTCGCGCGCCAGCTCGGCTCGAACATCGACCCGGCCACGGTGCCGAACTACCTGCTGAACGTCGACCACCCGCTGGTGGTGCCGGCCGGCGTGAAGGTGCGGCTGCTGATCAGCGCGCAGGATGTCATCCACTCGTGGTGGGTACCGGCGCTCGCGATCAAGAAGGACGCGATCCCCGGCTTCGTCAACGAGGCCTGGTTCAAGATCGACACGGACAAGACGGGGCTGTACCGCGGCCAGTGCGCCGAGCTGTGCGGGCGCGACCACGGCTTCATGCCGATCGTCATCGACGTGCGCAGCAAGGCCGATTTCGAGGCCTGGCTGAAGACGCAGCAGGCGATGCAGCGCCCGGCCGATCCGGCCGCGCCGGCCGTGGCAGCCTCCGGCCTGCCGACCGCGCCCGCCGGTTGAGGCCGGGGCCGACGCTGCAGGCAGCCGCCAGGAATTCCACCAGGACTCAAAGCCCGCGAGATCATCAACATGGCCTACACCGCTACCGCCGAGACCCACGAACACCACGATCACAAGCCCTCGGGCCTGTGGCGCTGGCTGTCGACGACGAACCACAAGGACATCGGCACGCTGTACATGATCTTCGCGGGCGTGATGTTCTTCGTCGGCGGCCTGATGGCGATGGCGATCCGCGCCGAGCTGTTCAAGCCGGGCATGCAGTTCCTCGATCCGGCGTTCTTCAACTCGATGACGACGGTGCACGCGCTGGCGATGATCTTCGGCGGCGTGATGCCGGCCTGGGTCGGCCTCGCGAACTGGATGATCCCGCTGCAGGTCGGCGCGCCCGACATGGCGCTGCCGCGCATGAACAACTTCAGCTTCTGGCTGCTGCCGTTCGCGTTCACGCTGCTGCTGATCGGCTTCTTCGTGCCGGGCGGCGCGCCGGCCGGCGGCTGGACGCTGTATCCGCCGCTGGTGCTGCAGGGCGGTGACTCGTTCCCGCTGGCGATCTTCGCCATCCACCTGATGGGCGCCTCCTCGATCATGGGCGCGATCAACGTCATCGTCACGATCATGAACATGCGCGCCCCGGGCATGACGCTGCTGCGCATGCCGCTGTTCGTGTGGACCTGGCTGATCACCGCGTACCTGCTGATCGCGGTGATGCCGGTGCTCGCCGGCGCGGTGACGATGCTGCTGACCGATCACTTCTTCGGCACCAGCTTCTTCAGCGCCTCGGGCGGCGGCGACCCCGTGATGTTCCAGCACGTGTTCTGGTTCTTCGGGCACCCCGAGGTGTACATCCTGATCCTGCCGGCCTTCGGCATCGTCTCGGAAGTGATCCCGACGTTCTCGCGCAAGCCCCTGTTCGGCTACGAAGCGATGGTCTACGCGACCGCCTCGATCGCGTTCCTGTCGTTCATCGTGTGGGCGCACCACATGTTCACGGTCGGCATGCCGCTCGCCGGCGAGATGTTCTTCATGCTCTCGACGATGCTGATCGCGATCCCGACCGGCGTGAAGGTGTTCAACTGGTCCGCCACGATGTGGCGCGGCTCGATCAGCTTCGAACCGCCGATGCTGTTCTGCCTCGCGTTCCTGTTCCTGTTCTCGATCGGCGGCTTCTCCGGGCTGATGCTCGCGATCGCGCCGGCCGACTTCCAGTACCAGGACACCTACTTCGTGGTCGCGCATTTCCACTACGTGCTCGTACCCGGCTCGATCTTCACGATCATCGCGGCGGTGTACTACTGGCTGCCGAAGTGGACCGGCCACATGTACGACATGACGCTGGCGAAGTGGCACTTCTGGCTGTCGACGATCTTCGTCAACGTGCTGTTCTTCCCGCAGCAC
>DATKLZ010000040.1:0-2493 GCA_035542135.1 Steroidobacteraceae bacterium
CTTCAAGGCCAACTCGCGCGAGGCGGTGGACGATGCGCAGCTGCGCAGCAGCTTTCGCAGCGCGATGGACTTCCTGCAGGCGCGCCGCGCGTCGCACTTCGGCGATGCGGCGGCGTTCGAGGCGCTGCGGCGCGTCGGCGAATCGATCCGCCGCTACAGCCTGGCCAAGCTGCCCGAGCTGCTCGAGCAGCTGGAGGCCAGGCTGGTGGAGCGGGGCGTGCAGGTGCACTGGGCGCAGACCCCTGCGCAAGCGAACGCGATCTTCCTGGCGCTGGCGCGCCGCCACGGCGCGACGCGGATGGTCAAGGGCAAGTCGATGGTCAGCGAGGAGATCGAGCTGAACCACCGCATGGCCGAGCATGGGATCGAGTGTCTCGAAACCGATATGGGCGAGTACATCGTGCAGCTCGCGGGCGAGCGGCCGAGCCACATCATCATGCCGGCGATCCACAAGACCCGGCAGCAGATCGGAGCACTGTTCGCCGACGAGCTGCGCGACACGCCGTACACCGACGACGTCGACACGCTGATCGCCATCGGCCGCCGCGTGCTGCGCAGCGAATTCCGCGATGCGGCGATCGGCGTGTCGGGTGTCAACTTCATGGTCGCCGAGACCGGCACGCTGGTGCTGGTCGAGAACGAGGGCAACGGCCGCATGTGCACCACGGTGCCCGACGTGCACGTCGCGATCACCGGCATCGAGAAGGTGGTCGAGCGCTTCGAGCACGTGCTGCCGCTGTTCGCCCTGCTCACGCGCTCGGCCACCGGCCAGGCGGTGACCACGTACTTCAACGCGATCACCGGCCCGCGCCGCGCGGGCGAGCTCGACGGCCCGAGCGAAGTGCACCTGATCCTGCTCGACAACGGGCGCAGCCAGGCCTGGCGCGACGACGACTTTCGTCCGACGCTGCAGTGCATCCGTTGCGGCGCGTGCATGAACCACTGCCCGGTGTACGCGCGCATCGGCGGGCTGGCCTACGGCACCACGTATCCGGGGCCGATCGGGTCGATCGTCTCGCCGCACCTGCTCGGGCTCGACCCGACCCGCGACCTGCCCACCGCCAGCAGCCTGTGCGGCGCCTGCGCCGAGGTGTGCCCGGTCGGCATTCCGATTCCGGACCTGCTGATGCAGCTGCGCCGCGCGGCGAAGCACGACGCCGCGCCCGGACACGCGCCGCTGGCCGGGCAGGCGAGCGCAAAGGACTGGCGCGAAGCACTGGCCTGGCGATTGTGGGCGTGGCTCAACGAGCATCCGGCGTGGTACCGCCTCGCGGTGGCGCTGGGCCGGCGGCTGCGTGCGCTGACGCCGCCGTGGCAGGGGGGCTGGACCGCGCACCGCAAGCCGCTGCGCCTGGCCGCGTGCGGCCTGCGCGAACGCATGCGCGCAGCTGAACGACGCGAGAGTGCGCCCGCGCGCGTGGATTGAAGCCGGCGCTAGGCGCCGTCGGCGACCCGGTCCGCGACGGCCTTGCCCATCTCGGTGGTGTTGGCCGTGCCGCCCAGGTCCGGCGTCTTCGGTCCTTCACGCAGCACCGCCTCGATCGCGCGCAGGATCGCGTCGTGCGCGTCGCGGCCGGCGCCGCTGCCGCGCGTGAGGAAGTCGAGCATCATCGCGCCGGCCCAGATCTGGCCGACCGGGTTGGCGATGTTCCGGCCGTAGATGTCGGGGGCCGAGCCGTGCACCGGCTCGAACAGGCTCGGGAACTTGCGTTCGGGATTCATGTTGGCGCTCGGCGCGATGCCGATCGTGCCGGTGCACGCGGGCCCGAGGTCGCTCAGGATGTCGCCGAACAGGTTGGTGGCGGCCACCACGTCGAAGCGCTGCGGCTGCATCACGAAGCGCGCAGCGAGGATGTCGATGTGCTGCTTGTCCCACGCGACGTCGGGGTACTTGACCGCCATCTCGGCGCAGCGCTCGTCCCACCACGGCATCGAGATCGAGATGCCGTTGCTCTTGGTGGCCAGCGTCAGCTGCCGGCGTGGGCGCGAGCGCGCGAGGTCGAACGCGAACTTCAGCAGCCGCTCGCTGCCGATGCGGCTGAAGATCGAGGTCTGCGACACGAACTCGCGCTCGGTGCCCGGGTACATCACGCCGCCGATGGCCGAGTACTCGCCCTCGGTGTTCTCGCGCACGATCATCATGTCGATGTCGCCGGGCCTGCGGTTCGCCAAGGGGCATGGCACGCCGTCGAACAGCCGCGCCGGCCGCAGATTGATGTACTGGTCGAAGTCGCGGCGGAACTTGATCAGCGACCCCCACAACGACACGTGGTCGGGCACCGTTGCCGGCCAGCCGACCGCACCGAAGTAC
The DNA here is from genome assembly GCA_035542135.1 of Steroidobacteraceae bacterium. Classification (GTDB taxonomy): domain Bacteria; phylum Pseudomonadota; class Gammaproteobacteria; order Steroidobacterales; family Steroidobacteraceae; genus FEN-1191. Next base: position 2,312 of record DATKLZ010000040.1, read on the forward strand.
AGCGCGTCCATACGTTCGAGTCGCGCGCGCCAATCGTCGGGCATCATCTGGCCGTGCTGCGCAAAGTAGTCGCAGCTCGCCCACTCGATCGGCTGCCAGTTCAGTTGCAGCTTGAAGCGCCTGGCCGCGGCGTCGAGCACGCGGACTCCCTCGGGCATCACCTCCTTGCCGATGCCGTCGCC
>DATKLZ010000041.1:0-3731 GCA_035542135.1 Steroidobacteraceae bacterium
ATGCTGCGGCAGGGCCGGGCGGTCGAAGGCATCCTTCGACAGCACCCAGGCGCTCTCGGGAATGCTGCCCTTCGACGTGAGCGTCTCGGTGCCGCCGATCGTCACGCCCCACAGGCCGCGGTTGGTGGAATAGGCGGCGCCGTAAGGCGGCACCGGGAGCGAACGCGCGCGCAGGTAGTCCAGTTCCTCGGCGCGCTTGAAGGCGCGGTCGCGCACGGGCGCGATGATCTCGAGCTCGGGTGCCAGCGTGCGCAGGGCGACCTCGAAGCGCACCTGGTCGTTGCCGGCCGCGGTGCAGCCGTGCGCGATCGAGTTCGTACCGAGCGCTCGCGCCATGCGCGCGATCGTCTGCGCCTGCATGACGCGCTCGGCGCCGACGCACAGCGGATAGAGCTGGCCGCGGCGCACGTTGCCGATGATCAGGAAGCGCAGCACCTGCTCGAAGTAGTCGGCGCGCGCGTCGACCTGGTGATGCTCGATGGCGCCGAGCGCGAGTGCCCGCTCGCGCAGGCTGGCCGCGGCGGCGGCATCGATGCCGCCGGTGTCGACGGTCACGGTGATGACCGGGCGCTGGTAGGTCTCGGCGATCCAGGGCACCAGGAACGAGGTGTCGAGGCCGCCGGAATAGGCCAGCACGATGGGCTTGGCGCCCGCGTTCGCAGCACTCGTCATGGTGTCAGACCCCGAAGTGGTCGCGCAGCCGCGCGAGCAGGCGCCGCTGCGCCCGACCGTCGGGCGTGGCGATGAATATGGTGTCGTCGCCGGAGATCGTGCCGACGACCTCCGGCCAGGCGGCCTTGTCGAGCGCCACCGCGACGCTCTGCGCGGCGCCCGTGCTGGTGCGCAGCACCGTCAGCGCTGCGCCGGCCGGCCGCGCCGAGCGCACGAACTGCGCCAGCGCGCCAAAGCTCCCGTTGGCATGCGCGGACTCCGCCGGCGGCGCGAGATAGCGCCCGCTGGCCTTGAGCACGCCGAGGTCGCGCAGGTCGCGGCTCACAGAGGACTGCGTGACGGCGAAGCCGCGCTTGCGCAGCAGCTGCGTCAGCTCGGACTGCCGGCGCACCACGCCGTTGCCGAGCAGCGCGAGGATCGCCTCGCGTCGCTGCTGCAGGTGGTGGTCGTTCAGCATGGCGGCATGTGCATAAACATGCGCCTATTGTGCATAAATATGCAGAAGCCGTCAATGTGCGGTGGCTGGGCGTCCTGGCGTCCCGCCATCGCCGGCGCCCGGCGCGAGCTGCAATCCGCACTGGCGCGGCGGCTGCTTTCGCCCTAGGCTGTTCGCGCATGTACACGCTCTATTACTCCCCGGGCACCGCCAGCATGGCCGTGCACCTGGCGCTGCTCGAGATCGGCGCGCCGTACCGGCTCGAACTCGTGGATTTCGACCAGGGGGCGCAGCGCAGCCCGGAATACCTGCGCCTCAATCCGCACGGCAGGGTGCCGACGCTGGTCATCGACGGGGAGCCGTACCACGAGGTGGCGGCCTTGTTGCTGATGCTGGCCGACCGGCATCCGGAAGCGAGGCTTGCCCCGCCGGCGGGCACGGCGCAGCGCAACGAATGGTACCAGTGGCTGGCTTACAGCAGCTTCGCGCTCGGCGCCACCTTCCGAAACTGGTTCTATCCGCGCGACCTCGGCAAGGACGAACACCCGCCCGAAGTGCGCGCCGCACTGCGTGCGCGCATCGAAGCGGTGTGGGATCACGTTGACGCGCACCTGCGCGCGGGCGGTCCTTACCTGCTGGGTGCGCAGCTCTCGTCGGCCGACCTGCAGCTGCTCATGTACATGCGCTGGTCACGCAACATGCCCAGGTCCGCGCTCGAGTGGCCGGCGCTCAAGGTGTTCGCGCAGCACATGCGCGCGCGCCCGGGCTGGCAGCGGCTGTGCGAGCTCGAGGGCCTCGCGGAGTGGCGCTCCTGAGCCGCGGGCGCTGGCGGCGAAACGCGGTGGAAACGCGGTAGACTAGCGCACCAGCCCAGCGTTGATCCGGGGAGAGCGCGCCATGTCGCCGGAAGAGGTCCGCACCGCCGCACACGCCCGCGCGATCGTCGAGGCGCGCGGCCTGCAGCACGTCAAGATCGGCATCTTCGACAACGACGGCATCCTGCGCGGCAAGTACATCAACCGCGAGAAGTTCTTCGCCGCGCTCGACAAGGGCATCGCCTTCTGCGACGTGGTGCTCGGCTGGGATTCGAACGACGCGGTCTACGACAACGTGAAGTTCACCGGCTGGCACACGGCCTACCCCGATGCGATGGTGCGGCTCCTGCCGGAAACCTGCCGCAGCCTGCCGCTCGAGGGCGACATGCTGCTGTTCCTCGGCGAGTTCACCGGCCGCGCCGAGCCTGTATGCCCGCGCTCGACGCTGCGGCGTGTGCTCGAGCGCGCCGCCGCCGCCGGCTACAAGGCCTCGGCGGCGGCCGAGTTCGAGTTCTTCATCTTCAGCGAGACGCCCGACAGCGTGCGCGCGAAGGGCTACCGCGACATGCAGCACATGACGCCGGGGTATTTCGGCTACTCGATGCTGCGCGCCTCGGTGCACGCCGAGCTCTACCAGGCGCTGCTGCAGCTCGCCGCCGACATGCGCATGCCGATCGAAGGCCTGCACACGGAAACCGGACCCGGTGTGCTCGAGGCGGCGCTCAAGTACACCGAGGCGCTCGAGGCCGCCGACCGCGCGGCGCTGTTCAAGACCTTCACCAAGGTGCTGGCGCAGCGTCGTGGCCTGATGGCGACGTTCATGGCCAAGTGGTCGCAGCACATGCCCGGCCAGAGCGGGCACCTGCACGTGTCGCTTGCGCGCCAGGACGGTTCGCCCGCGTTCCACGACGAGAGCAAGCCGCATGCGATGTCGGATGAGATGCGCTGGTTCGTCGGCGGTCAGCAGGCGCTGATGCCCGAACTGCTGGCGATGGTCGCCTCGACCGTCAACAGCTACTCGCGCCTGGTGCCGGGATTCTGGGCGCCGACTTCGGCGACCTGGGGCGTGGAGAACCGCACCTGCGCGCTGCGTGTCATCCAGGGCGGGCCCAAGAGCCAGCGCGTGGAGTACCGAATTTCTGCGGCTGATATCAACCCGTACCTGGCGATCGCAGTGGCCATTGGCTCGGGGTTGTGGGGCATCGAGCATCGCATCGAGCCGGATGAGCCCATGGTCGGCACCGCCTACGATCGCAAGCTGCCGGCAAAGCGGCAGTTGCCGCGCACGTTGAGCGAGGCCGCCGAGCGGCTGGCGCGCTCGAAAGCGGCGCAGGAACTGTTCGGCGCGCCGTTCGTCGAGCATTTTGCCGCCAGCCGCGAGTGGGAAGAGCGCGAGTTCCGACGCCACGTCACCGACTGGGAACTGGCGCGTTATTTCGAGATCATCTAGCGGACCAGGTCATCCAGCGGACCGTGAGCAGCATGTTGAAAACCATCAGTCCGGTCGACGGGCGCGTGTACGCCGAGCGACCCACCGCAACGGCGACCGAGATCGACGCGACGCTGCAGCGTGCGCAGGCCGCGCAGCGGCTGTGGCGCAGCGTTCCGGTCACCGAACGCGCCGCGATCATCGAGCGATTCTGCGCGGCCTTCGAGGCGCGTGGCGCCGAGATCGCCGCCGAGCTCAGCTGGCAGATGGGGCGGCCGAGCCGCTACGCGCCCAACGAGGTGCGCGGCATGCTCGAGCGCGCGCGCTACATGACCGGCATCGCCGCCGAAGCGCTGGCGGACATCGACGTCGGCCCGAA
>DATKLZ010000042.1:0-13400 GCA_035542135.1 Steroidobacteraceae bacterium
TAACGGCACCGTGCATCGCCTCGAGGACTGGGGCCGGCGCCAGCTGTGTTTCCCGATCGCCAAGGTGCACAAGGCGCACTACGTGCTGATGAACATCGAGTGCGACCAGAAGATCCTGGCCGAGCTCACCGGCGCGTTCCGATTCAGCGACGCGGTGCTGCGCCACCTCGTGGTCAGCATGGATGCCGCCGTGACCGAGCCCTCGCCGATGTCGCGCACGGAAGAGGAAAACGAAGCGCGCCGCGAGCGCGACGAAATGGGCGACGACGACGAAATGTCGCTCAACAATTAAGGAACCACCGCCATGTCACGCTTTGTCCGCCGCAAGAAATTCTGCCGCTTCACGGCCGATGGCGTCGCCACGATCGACTACAAGGATCTGGGCGTGCTGAAGAACTACATCACCGAGACCGGCAAGATCGTGCCGAGCCGCATCACCGGCACGAAGAGCTTCTACCAGCGCCAGCTCGCCACCGCGATCAAGCGCGCGCGCTTCCTGGCGCTGCTCCCGTACACCGACCAGCACTGAGCGCCGCACCCATGGACGTCATCCTCCTGCAGAAAGTGGCCAACCTCGGCACGATCGGCGACCGCGTCAAGGTGAAGAGCGGCTATGGCCGCAACTACCTGCTGCCCTCGGGTCGCGCGACGCTGGCCACGCCGGCGAACGTCGCGCGCTTCGAGCTGCGGCGCGCCGAGCTCGAGAGGCTCGCGAACGAAGAGCTGGGCAGCGCCCAGCAGCGCGCCGAGTCGCTGCGCGACTTCCGCATCACCATCACCGCGAAGGCCGGCTCGGAAGGCAAGCTGTTCGGCTCGGTCGGCACCTCCGACATCGCCGAGGCCTGCACCGCCGCCGGCCACAAGGTCAACCGCAGCGAAGTGCGGTTGCCGACCGGGCCCATCCGCCAGGTCGGCGAGCACCACGTGGCCCTGCACCTGCACACCGACGTCGAAGTCACGATCGTCGTGATCGTCGCGGCGGAAGAGCAGGGCTAGGGCGGCGGGCCAGGGCCTCGGTCAGCACCATGGCCGGGCCGCTGCGTTCGCGCCGTGAATCCGCAGCGCCGCCCGAGCCCGGCGCCGCCACGCCTCCGCATTCGGCCGAGGCCGAGCAGGCGGTGCTCGGCGGACTGCTCATCGACGCGACCGCCTGGGACCAGGTCGGCGACGTCATCGTCGGCGAGGACTTCTACCGCCCCGACCACCAGCTGATCTTCGGTGCGCTCTCCGAACTGATTGCCGCGGGCAAGCCCGCCGACGTGGTCACCGTGTCCGAGCAGCTCGGGCGCAGCGGCCGGCTCGAAGCCGCCGGCGGCCTGGCCTACCTCGGCAGCCTGGCGCGCGACACGCCGACCGCCGCGAACGCGCGCGCCTACGCGCAGATCGTACGCGAGCACTCGCTGCTGCGGCGGCTGATCAGCGCCGGCCGGCAGATCGCCGCCGACGCCTTCGCCAATGACGGCCGCTCGGCGCGCGACCTGGTCGATGCCGCCGAACAGCAGGTGTTCGAGATCGCCGAACAGAGCACCGGGCGCCGCGACGGCGCGGTCAAGGTCAGCACCCTGCTGCCGCCGCTGATCGACAAGATCGACCAGTGGCACGACAACCCGAACGCGTTGCGCGGCCTGCCGACCGGATTCGCCGACTTCGACCGCAAGACCGGCGGATTGCGGCCCGGCGACCTGGTGATCGTCGCCGGCCGGCCGTCGATGGGCAAGACGACGCTGGCGATGAACATCGCCGAGTACGCGGCGGTGAACCCGGGCACGCGCTCCTCGGTCGCGATCTTCAGCATGGAAATGCCGGCCGAACAGCTGCTGACACGCATGCTGGCCTCGATCGGCGGCGTGCCGCTCAACGGCATCCGCAGCGGCCAGATCTCCGATGACGACTGGGTGCGCGTGACCGCGGCCACCAGCCAGCTCGCCGAAGCGCGCATCTTCATCGACGAGTCACCCGGGCTGACGCCGACCGAACTGCGCGCGCGTGCGCGGCGCGTCAAGCGCGAGCACGGCCTCGACCTGATCGTCGTCGACTACCTGCAGCTCATGCAGGTGCCGGGCACGAAGGAGAACCGCGCCACCGAGATCGCGGAGATCTCGCGTGGCCTCAAGGCGCTGGCCAAGGAGCTGGCGGTGCCGGTGATCGCGCTCTCGCAGCTCAACCGCGGCGTCGAGCAGCGCACCGAGAAGAAGCCGGTGATGTCGGACCTGCGCGAATCCGGGGCGATCGAGCAGGACGCGGACATGATCCTGCTGATCTACCGCGACGAGGTCTATGACAAGAACACGCCCAAGCGCGGCATCGCCGAGATCGACCTGGCCAAGCACCGCAACGGCGAGATCGGCACCTTCATGCTCACCTTCCAGGGCCAGTACAGCCGCTTCGCCAACTACGCGGCCGACTCGTACGCCGAAGGTGTGCTCAGGTGACTTGAGGCGGCACGCCCGGCAGGGCTTGTACCCGCTGCCTAGCCCTCGAAGAACCCCATCTTCACGCCGGCGAGCTGGATCACGTCGTTGTCGACGAGCTTGCGTGCCGTGGCGCCGATCGGTGCGCCGTTGACGAGCGGGAAATTCTCCGACGTGTCGGCGTCGACGTGCACGAGGAAGTAGCCCTCGGAACGGCGCGTGATCGCCGCCACCTGCACGCCCGGGCGGCCGAGCGTGGTCAGCGTCTTCGTCAGTTCGAGCTCGCGCCCGGCGAAGGCGCCCGACAGCACCTGCAGGCGGGCCTTCTTGATTGTCGGCGCGCCGTTGCCCAGCGTGCGGCGCGAGGCCGTGGCGTCGGCGCCCTGCGCCATGGCGGCGCGCACCTTCTCGACCGGGCGGGCCGAGGGCTGGATCACCATGGTCTTCTCGAATTCGTCCTGCTGCGCGGTGTCGTCCTCGACGAAGCGCAGCTGGTGGTGGCCGCAGGTGACGACATCGCCGTGCTGCAGCGCGTGCTTCTTGATCAGCTTGCCGTTGACATAGGTGCCGTTGGTGCTGTTCAGGTCCTCGAGGAACGAGTCATTCAGGATGTTGATGATCAGCGAGTGGTGGCCGCTGACGGCCGGGTTGTCGATGCGGATATCGTTATCCGGCAGGCGCCCGATCGTGTAGCGCTCCTTGTTCATGTTGTATTCGGCCATGACCTGGCCGTCGAGACTCAATATCAGCCTTGCCATAAGTGCTCGCTTTATGTTCTCGCCTGTTTGAAGAGCCTAGCTGAACCAGCCCAGCATCCGGTCCAATACTCCCCGACGCACGGGGAACGAATCAACGACCTGGGCCAGCAAAACGGAAATATTGTCCTTGCCGCCGTTGTCGTTCCCGAGCTGGATCAGCTGTTGCGCTACCGTCTCAAGGTTAGCACCAAAGGTGTTGATCGTTAAGTGAATATCGTCATCCTCGACCATGTCGGAGAGACCGTCGGAGCACAGCATGTAGATGTCGCCGCGCTGGGCGGGGTGCTCCTGGATCTCGACCTCGACGCCCGCCTCGACCCCGAGCGCCCGTGTGACGTAGTTCTTGTTCGCCGCGCGCTGGGCTTCCTCGGGTGAATAGAAGCCCCGGTCGACCAGCTCCTGCAGCAGCGAATGATCGAGCGTGATCTGCTCGAAGCTCGAGCCGCGCAGCCGGTAGAGGCGTGAATCGCCGACGTGCGCGATGGTCACGCGGTTGTCGTGGAACAGCACGCCGACGACCGTCGTGCCCATGCCTTCGCAATTGGGTTGGGTGCGCGCGGTCTGGAAGATGATCTTGTTCGCCCGCGTGATCGCATCGCGCAGGATGATGGTGGTGCGCGAGAGGCCCGTGCCCGGGTCGGGAGCGGACAGGTCTTCGCGCTCGATGGCCTCGCGCACCAGGTTGACGATCGTCTTGACGGCGATGCCGCTGGCGACTTCGCCGGCGTTGTAGCCGCCCATGCCGTCGGCCAGCACCAGCAGGCCCAGGTTGGCGTCCCAGGCGATCGTGTCCTCGTTGTGCTCGCGCACCCGCCCGACGTCCGTCAGTCCCACGCAACGGAGCTTGCCTTTCAGGCTCATCGCGCGACCCTGCGGCCGCCCGGGTCGAGCTGGCTTGGAAACGTGAACTGGATCACAGATACTGGTCCACTGCCGTCCTGATCGAGCGGCCGGAGCGCGCCGCGCTGCAAAAGTTACCATCGGCGGCCGGTCCCGGGCGCGTCTGGGGTCACAGATGCATCCAATCAGGCCGGGCCGGATCGCAATAGCGCGGCATCGTACTGGAGTTTTGATTGCGCCGCGACGGGCGCTAAGCCTGGGCAAAGCGAGTATGGCGCGACATCAACCGGTCTATGTGTGCAGTGCCTGCGGCGGCGAATCGCTGAAGTGGCAGGGACAATGCCCGCACTGCGGCGAATGGAACACGTTGACGCGCGTGAGCGGTGTCCGCGTTGCCGGTGGCGGCGCGGGAAGCGGCGCGACGGCGGGCACCCCGCCGACGCCGGTCGCGCTCGCGGCCGAGCCGGCCAACGAACAGCGGCTGGGGCTCGGCATGTCCGAGCTCGACCGGGTGTTCGGCGGCGGCATCGGCGCCGGCTCCGTGAGCCTGCTGGGCGGGGAACCGGGCATCGGCAAGTCGACCCTGCTGCTGCAGGTCGCGGCCTCGGTGGCCGCGGGCCAGCCGGTGCTGTACGCCTCGGGCGAGGAATCGGCGCAGCAGATCACGCAGCGCGCGCGGCGCCTCGGGCTCGTCGCGCCGCAGCTCGTGCTGCTCAGCGACAACTCGCTCGAGTCGATCCTGGAACTGTGCGCCGAACGGCGGGCATCGCTGCTGGTCGTCGACTCGATCCAGACGATGCAGACGGCGGCGGCCGAGTCGAGTCCCGGATCGCCGCAGCAGCTGCGCGAATGCACTGCTGCGCTGGTGCGCTTCGCGAAGCAGGGCGGCACCGCGGTCGTCATCGTCGGACACGTCACCAAGGACGGCGCGATCGCCGGCCCCAAGCTGCTCGAGCATCTCGTCGACACGGTGCTGTATTTCGATGCGGACGCGGGCAGCCGCTACCGCATGCTGCGCGCGACGAAGAACCGCTTCGGGCCGGTCAACGAGCTGGGATTCTTCGCGATGACCGATGAAGGGCTCCGCGAAGTGCGCAATCCATCCGCGATCTTCCTGTCACGCAATCCCCAGCCCGTGCCCGGGAGCCTGGTCATGGTGGCGCGCGATGGCGGCCGGCCGCTGCTGATCGAAGTGCAGGCGCTCACCGATGCGACGCGCTTCTCGGCGCCGCGCCGCGTCGCGCAGGGGGTCGATGCAAACCGGCTGTCGATGCTGCTCGCGGTCATGAGCCGGCATTCGCGCCTGTCGCCGGCCGAGCATGACGTGTACGTCAACCTGGTGGGGGGCCTGTCGATCACCGAGACCGCGACCGACCTGCCGCTGGCGCTGGCGATCGGCTCGAGCCTGACGGGCGCCGCGCTCGACGGCAAGCTGGTGGCCTTCGGTGAACTGGGGCTGACCGGCGAAGTGCGGCCGGTACCCTATGGCGAGGAGCGGCTGAAGGAAGCGCACAAGCAGGGCTACGCGCGCGCCATCGTTCCGCAGCAGAACGCGCCGCGCCAGCCGATCGCAGGCCTCGCGGTGCAGGCCGTGGGGACGCTCGCCGAGGCGATCGAGGCCGCGTTCGGGCGCCGGGCCTAGCGACGCGTGCTAGGGGTTTTCGACGATCGGCCGCACGCGCACGGTGCGGATCGAGTTGTCGATCATCTGCAGCACCTCGAACTCCAGCGCACCGATGCGCAGCGAGGTGCCGGGCTGCGGGATGTTCTCCAGCTTCTCCAGCAGCAGGCCGTTGAGTGTCTTCGGCCCGAGATCCGGCAGCTGCCAGCCGAGCGCGCGATTGAGGGCGCGGATCGTCGCGCCGCCGTTGACGAGCCAGGCGCCGCTGGCCTCGCGATGCACGTCCTTGTGGCCGACCGTGGCCGGGTCGGTGGTGAACTCCCCGACGATCTCCTCGAGCAGGTCCTCGAGCGTGACCATGCCCTCGATGTCGCCGTACTCGTTGACGACAAAGGCATGGCGGCGCCGGTTGCGCTGGAACTGCGAGAGCTGATGCATCAGCGAGGTGCCCTCGGGCACGAAGTACGGCTCGCGCGCCTGCGCCAGCTCGATCAGCCGCTCGCGCGTCAGCGTGCCGCGCGCGAATTCCTGCGCGGTGCGCTTCATGTGCAGGATGCCGATCAGGTTGTCGAGCTCGCCGTCGTAGACCGGCAGGCGCGTGTGCGGCGTCTGCCGGAGCCGCTCGAGCACGTCCTCCCAATCCGACGAGATGTCGATGCCGGCGATGTCCTGGCGCGGGATCATGATGTCGTTCACCGTGACGCGCTCCAGGTCGAGGATCGACAGCAGCATCTGCCGGTGGCGCGCCGGGATCAGCGCGCTCGATTCGCTGACCACGGTGCGCAGCTCCTCGGCATTGAGCGCGTGCGCGCTGTGCGAGGCGTTGCGCATGCCGAACAGCCGCAGCACGCCGTAGGCGGTGCGGTTGGTGAACCATCGCGCGGGCAGCGTGATCCACAGCAGCGCGCGGTACACCAGCGTCGAGTTCAGCGCCACCGCCTCGCTGTGCACGGCCGCGTAGATCTTCGGCGCCAGCTCGCAGAAGATGATGATGAACACGGTCAGCGCGAACATCATGACCGGCAGCGCGTGCTCGTGCGGGATGCGCAGCGCCAGCAGCGTGGCGACCGTGAAGGCGGCGCCGCTGGCCAGCTCCTGGATGACCAGGGTCGCGCCCAGCCACTGGTCGGGCTTGGCCAGCAGGTTCTCCAGCGCGCGGGCGCGGCGCTCGCCGGTGGCGGCGCGGGTGCGCACGCGGTAACGGTTGACCGAGAGCATCGCGACCTCGGAGCCGGAGGAAAAGGCGATCACGATCATCATGCCGAGCAGCGTCAGCAGCAGCGCAAGCGACGGGGCCGTATCCACTTAGGGCACCTTCGAAGTTCTCCCTGGGGGACCCATAGCATAGGCCCTGCGCGTACAATTGCCCGATGTTTGACCAACTGACCGGCCGCCTGAGCGCCGCCGTGGCCGCGCTGCGCGGCCGCGGGCGCCTGAGCGAAGACAACATCGCCGCCACGCTCCGCGAGGTGCGCATCGCCCTGCTCGAGGCCGATGTCGCGCTGCCGGTGGTCAAGAAGTTCATCGACGCGGTCAAGGCGCGAGCGCTCGGCGCCGAGGTGGCCGCCAGTCTGACGCCGGGCCAGGCGCTGGTGGGCATCCTGCACCGCGAACTGGTCACCGTGCTCGGCGGGGCCAGCGAGGGCGTGGCGCTGAATGCGACCCCGCCCCTGGTGCTGCTGCTGGCGGGCCTGCAGGGCGCCGGCAAGACGACCACGGCGGCCAAGCTGGCGCGTTGGCTCATCGCGACGCACCGCAAGCGCGTGCTGCTCACCAGCACGGACGTGCGCCGTCCCGCCGCAATCCTGCAGCTCGAGAAGCTCGCCGGCCAGGTGCAGGCCGATTTCTTCCCGCCGCCGGCCGGCGCGGCGCCGGCCGCCATTGCGGCCGCGGCGCTGGCGCAGGCGCGCAGCGGCGTCTACGACGTGCTGATCGTCGACACCGCCGGGCGACTCCACGTCGATGCCGGGCTGATGGACGAGGTGCGGCAGATCGACGGCGCGGTGCACCCGCACCAGCGGCTGTTCGTCGTCGATGCGATGTCGGGCCAGGATGCGCTCAATGCGGCGCAGGCCTTCGGCGCGGCGCTCGACCTGACCGGCATCATCCTGACGAAGGCTGATGGCGATGCGCGCGGCGGCGCGGCGCTGTCGGTGCGCGAGGTGACCGGCAAGCCGATCGTGTTCCTGGGCGTGGGCGAGAAGACCGACGCACTCGAGCCCTTCGATCCGGAGCGCATGGCGCAGCGGATCCTCGGCATGGGCGATGTCGTGGCGCTGGTCGAATCTGTGCAGCGCAACATCGAGGTCGGCGAAGCCGAACGCATCGCCAACAAGTTCAAGCAGGGCAAGTCCTTCGACCTGGCGGACCTGCGCTCGCAGCTCGAGCAGGTGCGTCGCATGGGGGGCCTGGGCGCCCTGATGGACAAGCTTCCCTCCCACCTGACCCAGCGGGCCGCCATGCCGCCCGACCAGGCCGACCGGCAAGTCCGGCGGCAGATCGCAATCATCGACTCCATGACGCCGCGGGAACGGCGCGTCCCGGGGGTGATCGACGGGTCGCGCCGGCGGCGCATCGCCCGCGGGGCCGGGGTGCAGGTGCAGGACGTCAACCGGCTGCTCAAGCAGTTCCTGGACATGCAGAAGATGATGAAACAGCTCAAGGGCGGGGGGTTGCGCCGGCTGATGGGCGCTTTCCGGCCATAAGTCATTGAGGGCTTTAAGTCCGGCCGACCTTTGCGTAGAATCCGCGCTCTTTTTTCAGACCCCAGAGCATAGCCCCAGCATGGTCACGATCCGCCTCACGCGCCGCGGCGCCAAGAACCAGCCCTTCTACCATGTCGTCGTGACGGACAGCCGCAAGCGGCAGGGCGGCTCCAGCCTGGAGCAGGTCGGGTTCTTCAATCCGATCGCGCGCGGCAAGGAGAGCCGGCTGCGCCTGGAGCTCGGCCGCATCGACCATTGGGTGAAACTCGGGGCGCAGCTTTCCGATCGGGTGGCCCAGCTGGTGGCCACGTACCGGAAGCAGGCCGCGGCCTAGAGGCCCGACGGTCGGCCGTGGCCGAAGTCCGGCCGCCGCGCTACGTGAAGCTCGGCCGGGTGCTCGGGCCCGCCGGGGTGCGGGGCTGGCTCAAGGTGCAGTCCTACACCGACCCGCCCGAAAACCTGCTGCGGCACCGTTCCTGGCAGCTGGTGGATGCACAGGGCCGGCGCGAAGCGCGCACGGTGGCCGAGTCGAGCAGCGATGGCCGCTGGCTGCGGGCCCGGTTCGAGGGCATTGAGGATCGGACGGCCGCCGAAATGCTCGGCGGCGCGGACATCGAGGTCGAGCGCTCGGCGTTGCCGCCGACCGCGGCGCGCGAGTACTACCGCGACGACCTGATCGGTTTTCGCGTCGCCAACGGCGAGGGGCGCGAGCTCGGGCGCGTCAGCCATTTCATCGACGCGCCCGCGGGGCCGTTGATGGTCGTGACGGGCGCGCGCGAGCTGTGGATTCCGGCCCAGCCGGCCCACCTGAAACGTGTGAGCCTGGAGCGGGGCGAGATCGAGGTGGACTGGCCCGACGAACCGTAGGGCCGTCCGCGGCGCGGAGAGTGCAGGTGCGGATCGAGGTCGTCACGCTGTTCCCGGAGATGATCCGGGATGCGCTCCGGCACGGCATCGTCGGCAGGGCGCAGGAGCGCGGCCTGCTCGGCGTGGGCACGGAGGATCCGCGCGCCCACACGGCCGATGTCCACCATACGGTGGACGATCGGCCCTACGGCGGCGGGCCGGGCATGGTCATGAAGCCGGAGCCGCTGTGCGCGGCGATCCGCGCGGCGCGCGGCCGCCTGCCGCCGGGCAGCGTGACGATCGCGCTGTCTGCGCAGGGCCAGCGACTGACGCAGGGGCGGGTGATGGAGCTGTTGTCCCATCCCGCGCTGCTGCTGGTCGCCGGCCGGTACGAGGGAATGGACGAACGGGTGCTCGAGGCGGAGGTCGATCTCGAGCTCTCGATCGGTGATTATGTGCTCTCGGGCGGGGAGCTGCCGGCGCTGGTGCTGATCGATGCGCTGGCGCGGCTCCTGCCGGGGGCGCTGGGCGACGAACGCTCGGCGCAGCAGGAGTCGTTCAGCGACGGCTTGCTCGACTGGCCGCACTACACGCGGCCGGAGGTGCACGAGGGGCGGCGGGTGCCGGCGGTGCTGCTGTCGGGCGACCATGCCGCGATCGGGCGCTGGCGGCTGAAGCAGGCGCTGGGGCGTACGTGGTTGCGGCGCCGCGAGCTGCTCGAGGGCGTGGGCCTGGACGCGCAGCGCGCGGCGCTGTTGCAGGAATTTTTGCAGGAACGGGAACAGGAAGCAGAGCCATGAACATCATTCAGACGCTGGATGCCGAGCGCATGACGCGCAAGGTGCCCGATTTCAAGCCCGGCGACACCGTCGTCGTGCAGGTCAAGGTCATCGAGGGCGAGCGCGAGCGCGTGCAGGCCTTCGAGGGCGTCGTCATCGCGATCTCCAACCGCGGATTCAACTCCTCGTTCACGGTGCGCAAGGTGTCGCACGGCGAGGGCGTCGAGCGCACCTTCCAGACGCACAGCCCCTCGATCAGCGACATCAGCATCAAGCGCCGCGGCAACGTGCGGCGCGCGAAGCTGTACTACCTGCGCGACCGCGCCGGCAAGTCGGCCCGCATCGAAGAGAAGGTGTAGCGCGGTGCGCGCCGGCGGTCCGCGGCGCGCCGGTTCCCGATAGTGCGTTACCTGCTCACTTTCTTCAGCAGCCTCTGGCATGGGCTGGACGTGCTGCGGCGCGTGCTGCACCTGCTGCTGATGCTGGCGCTGCTCACGCTGCTCATCGTCAGCGTGCGCGGCTCGATCCCGCGCCTGCCCGAGCGGGGCGCGCTCATCGTGCATCCGAGCGGCGATATCGTCGAGCAGCTCGCCGGCGAACCGCTGCAGCGCGCGCTGAGCGAGGCGCAGGGCGAGAGCGCGCCGGAGACGCTGCTGTGGGACCTGACGCGCGCGATCCGTGCCGCGCGCACCGATGCGCACATCCAGGCGCTGCTGATCGAGACCGATGACCTGGCCAGCGCCGGCCAGCCCGAGCTCGAGGAGCTGGCCGCGGCGATCAGGGATTTCCGCGCCAGCGGCAAGAAGGTCATCGCGCACGGTACCTACTTCCTGCAGGGCCAGTACTACCTCGCCGCCCAGGCCGACGAGGTCTACCTCGATCCCTTCGGTTTCGTGCTGCTGCCCGGCTATGACCTCTACCGCATGTACTTCAAGGATGCGATCGACAAGCTGGCGGTCGACGTGCACCTGGTGCGGGCCGGCAAGTTCAAGAGCGCCGATGAGCCGTTCGTGCGGCGCGACATGTCCGACGAAGAGCGGCAGGAGAGCGCCGCGTTCCTGCAGTCGCTGTGGCTGGGTTACCGCGGCGCGGTCGGGGCGGCGCGGCACCTGGATGCCGACGCCATCAGCCGCTATGCGGACGGCTACGCGGCGGCGGTGCAGAAGGCCGGCGGCGACATGGCCGCGGTCGCCAAGGCCGCGGGCCTGGTCACGGCGCTGCGCACCGATGCGCAGGTGGAGCAGCGCATGGCCGAGCTGGTCGGCGGCGATGACGGCAAGCGTGGCTTCCAGGGCGTCAACTCCGACGAGTACCTGCGCACGCTGCGCGCGGCGGAGCACACGCACCGCGCCGCGGCGACCGCCGTCGGCGTCATCATGGCCAGCGGCGAGATGTACAACGGCAACCAGCCGGCCGGCACGATCGGCGGTGAATCGACGGCCGCGCTGCTGCGCCAGGCGCGCCAGGACGATGCGATCAAGGCGGTGGTGCTGCGCATCGACAGTCCCGGCGGCAGCGTGCTGGCGGCCGAGCAGATCTACCGCGAGGTGCAGCTGCTGCGCGCCGCCGGCAAGCCCGTGATCGCTTCGATGGGCCGCCTCGCCGCCTCCGGCGGCTACTACATCGCCGCGCCGGCCGACGAGATCATCGCCAGCGCCAACACCATCACCGGCTCGATCGGCGTGTTCGCGACCGTGCCCACCTTCGACCGCACGCTGGCGAAGCTGGGCGTGCATGTCGACGGGGTCGGCACGACCGCGCTGTCCGGTTCATTGCGGCTCGATCGTCCGCTGCAGCCCGACATCGCGGCCGTGCTGCAGTCGAGCGTCGACCACAGCTACGCGCAGTTCGTCGAGCGCGTCGCGAGCGGGCGCCGCAAGACGCCGGCGGCGATCGATGCGATCGCCCAGGGCCGCGTGTGGGCGGGGCGCGATGCGCTGCGCCTCGGGCTCGTCGACCGCATCGGCGGCTACGACGACGCCGTGCACGCCGCGGCCGGGCGCGCCAACCTGGGAAAGAACTACGACGTGCGCGTCATCGAACCCGAGCTCAGCTTCACCGAGCAGCTGTTGCTGAACGCGCGCAGCCGCATCGCCGCGTTCGCGCGCGGCCTCGGCCTCGGCCGCTCCGGCCTGCCCGGCGCCGCGCTGCCGGCGCGGCTCGCGCCGCAACTGCAACCGCTGGAGCGCGAGCTGGCGCGCTGGCAGCGGCTGGCCGCGATCCCGCAGCACACGCTGGCCTATTGCCTGTGCAACGTGGACTGAGCGGCGCGGCGTCTCAGGCGCCGCCGACCTGCACGCACAGCATGCTGATCGCGCCGAGCTCGAGGCCATCGATCGGCAGCGTGGCGCTCTCCCCGGGGCGCTGCAGCGCCAGCACGTACAGCAACGGCAGGTAGTGCTCCGGCGTCGGCACGCTCAGGGCGGCGCCGGCATCCAGGCTTTCGTAGGCTGCGAGCGCGGCGTGGCGGCGCTCCAGGACCGCCGCGCGCACGGCGGCGTTGAAACCCTGCGCCCAGGCCGGGGCCGCCGCCGCATCGAACCGGAGGGCGCGCAGGTTGTGCACGACGTTGCCGCTGCCGAGCACCAGGATGCCCTCATCGCGCAACGGCCCGAGCCGTTGCGCCAGCGCATAGTGCTGCGCGGCGCCCAGCGATGCGTCGATGGACAGCTGCACCACCGGGACATCAGCCTCCGGATAGAGATGCCGCAGCACCGCCCACGTGCCGTGGTCCAGGCCCCAGTCCTCGTCGAGCCGCACGCTGGCCGGGGCGAGCAGCGCGGCGACGCGCGCGGCGAGCCGCGGTTCGCCGGGCGCCGGGTACTGCACGGCGTACAGCTCCGGCGGGAAACCGTGGAAATCGTGGATCGTGCGTGGCCGCGCCTGTGCCGTGACGGCCGTGCCGCGGATGTACCAGTGCGCCGACACGGCGAGGATCGCGCGCGGGCGCGGCAACGTGCGCCCGAGCCGCTGCCAGGCGTCGGCGTAGCGGCTGGGTTCGATCGCCAGCATCGGCGATCCGTGGCCGAGGAACAGCGCGGGCTGCACGCCGCTCACGGTGGCCTCAGTGCTGCGGATGCGCCAGCGTGCGCCAGGCGGCCGCATCCAGCGGCAGGCGCCAGTAGCCCGCGGTCTGCAGGTGGGCGTGCCGGTGCGCCGGCGCGAGCTGCGCGCCGAGCTCGCTCACGCTGGGGTTGTGGCCGATGAGCAGCAGCACGCGGGCGCCATCGTGCCATTGCGCGATCGCGGCGCGCAGGCGCTGCGGCGTGGCGAGGTACATCTCCGGCACGGCACGCATGCGCGCGGGCCCAAGTTCGAGCACATCCGCCACGATCAGCGCGGTCTCGGTGGTGCGGCGCGCCGGGCTGTAGAGCAGCCGGTCGACCGCGTGGCCGCCGGCCAGCGCCGTTGCGGCGCGCGCCGCGGCGGCGCGCCCGGCT
>DATKLZ010000043.1:0-19740 GCA_035542135.1 Steroidobacteraceae bacterium
CCTGAATCTGTGACCGGCCGCACGGTTGCGACGTGACCTAATCCGCAGTGTTTTCCATAACGCGGGAATAATCTCTCCCCCATGCCCGGAACCGGGCTGGCCAGGGAGATTCGATGACCAACAAGGATTCGGCGGCGCCCATTGCGGCAGCCTTGCCCACGGGTCAATCCGCGGCCATCACGCGCGTCAACCGGCTGATCCAGCAGGTGGCGGCGTTCGACAGCAACGTGCTGATCCTCGGCGAGTCGGGCACCGGCAAGGAAGTCGTCGCGCGCGCAATCCATGAGTGCTCGCCGCGGCGCATGCGGCCGTTCGTGCCGATCAACTGCGGCGCGATCCCGAGCGAACTGCTGGAGAGCGAATTGTTCGGCCACGAGAAGGGCGCGTTCACCGGCGCGTTGAACACGCGCAAGGGCCGCTTCGAGCTGGCCGAAGGCGGCACGGTCTTCCTCGACGAGATCGGCGACATGAATCCGGTCATGCAGGTGAAGCTCCTGCGCGTGCTGCAGGAGCGCGTCTACGAGCGCGTCGGCAGCTGCAGTTCGCAGCAATGCAACGTGCGCATCATCGCCGCGACGCACCGCAACCTCGAGGAACGCATCGCGCAAGGTGCCTTCCGCGAAGATCTCTACTACCGCCTGAACGTCGTGCCGGTCGAGATGCCGCCGCTCCGCGAGCGCGCCGCCGACCTGCCGCTGCTGATCGAGACACTCGGTGCGCGCATCGAGGCGGCCGGTGGCGCACCGGTGCGCCTGCTGCCCGAGACGCAGGCGGCGTTGCAGCAGTATCGCTGGCCCGGCAACGTGCGCGAACTCGCCAACCTGCTCGAGCGGCTCGCCATCCAGTGCGGTGGCCGGCCCGCCGCGATCGCCGACCTGCCGGCGCGCTACCAGCCGGTGGGCTTCGTCGCGCCGCCCGAGGGCGCGGCCGACACGGCGCAAGCGCCTGGCACGTCGGCCGCCATGCATCTTGATCCGCTGGCCGAACTCAAGGTGCTCGAGACGGCCGTGCCGGTGGTGCCGGGCGTCGCAGCCTTCGTGGCGCCCGCTGGCGCAGGGCAGGAACTTGCCGCCGGCGCGGATTTGCCGCCCGGCGGGCTCGATCTGCGCGCCTACCTCGAGAACCTCGAGCGCCGGCTGATCACGCAGGCCCTGGCCAGCGCTGGCGGCACGGTCGCGCACGCCGCGCGCCTGCTGGGGCTCCGCCGCACGACGCTGGTGGAAAAGCTGCGCAAGTACGATCTCGCCGGCAGCGACCTGTCCGCGACGGGAACTTGACGGCCGGCAGCCGCGCGGCGGGCGGCAAGTGCCTGCCGCCGAGACGCAGCTCACACTAATCGGCCCGGCACGCAAATTGCTTTCTCTCCTGCAGGACTGGACCACACAGCTGCCGAGGAAGCGATGCCGACTCCAACCGAGAATTGCCAGACGACGGCGTACCACAACGTGGCCGCCGGCGACGCGCGTTGCAGCGACGGCGCCGATCCGGTCGCCTGCGACGTGGTGTCGGTGCAGCTGCTGGGCCTGGCGCGGCGCGTCGCCGCGAGCGAGTGCACGGTGCTGATCACCGGCGAATCCGGCACCGGCAAGGAAGTCATCGCGCGCTACGTGCACCGGCACTCGCAGCGCCGCCACGGCGAGTTCGTCGCGGTCAACTGCGCGGCGATCCCGGAACACATGCTCGAGGCGATGCTGTTCGGCTGGGAGCGCGGTGCCTTCACCGGCGCGCATGCCGCGCACGCCGGCAAGTTCGAACAGGCCCAGGGCGGCACGCTGCTGCTCGACGAGATCTCCGAGATGCCGCTGTCGCTCCAGGCCAAGCTGCTGCGCGTGCTGCAGGAACACGAGGTCGAGCGGCTCGGCGCGCGCCTGCCGCTGGCGCTCGACGTGCGCGTGCTCGCGACGACGAACCGCCGCCTGCGCGAGGACGTCGCCGCCGGGCGTTTCCGCGAAGACCTCTACTATCGGCTCAACGTGTTCCCGCTGGCGCTGACGCCGCTGCGTGGCCGGCGCGCCGACGTGCTGCCGCTGGCGATGCGCCTGCTGGCCAGCCACTGCCGCGCGGGCGAACGCATTCCCGCGCTCGATGCCGACGCGGGCCAGCGCCTGCTGGCGCATGACTGGCCCGGCAACGTGCGCGAGCTCGACAATGTCATGCAGCGCGCGCTGGTGCTGTGCGAGGGCGCCGTGATCCGGCCGGAGCACATCTCGTTCGAGCAGCTCGGAGCGGCCGAGCCGGCCGAGCCGGCCGTGCCGGCCGTGACCCCGGCCACGACGGCGGCTGTGGCTGCGAACTCAGCACCCGCGATCCCTGCGCGCACCGTCGGCGCCAACCTCGCCGGCGCGCTGGCCGCGACCGAATACGAAATGATCCTCGAAGCGCTGCGTCGCGACCACGGCAGCCGCGAACGCATGGCCGAACGCCTCGGCATCAGCCCGCGCACGCTGCGCTACAAGCTGGCGCGCATGCGCGCCGCCGGCATCAACCTGCCTGCCGTTTGGAGTGCCGCATGAACCCGATGCAGATCGACCAGGTGCTGGCGCAGATCCGCGCATTTTCATCGCAGGGCGGCGCGCTCGCCCGGCCGCTCGCGCCGGTCGCGCCCGGCGCAACGGCAGGCGGCGGAGTCGCCGCAGTGGCGGGCGCGAATCCACCGGCCTTCGGGCAATTGCTGAAGCAGGGCATCGATGCGGTGAACGCCAGCCAGCAGAACGCGGCCGCGCTGGCCGACGCCTACGAACGCGGCGCCAGCGGCGTCGACCTGGCGCAGGTGATGCTCGAGACGCAGAAGGCGTCGGTGTCGTTCCGCGCGCTCGCCGAAGTGCGCAACCGCCTGGTGACCGTGTACCAGGACATCATGAACATGCCGATCTAGGCCCGACCCAGGTGAATCGCACACATGGCCAATGAACCAAGCGTAGTCGTCGCGCGTGCCGCGGGATTCAATCCGCGCCCGCTGCTGTTGCTGGTGGGCATCGCCGCGGCGGTGGCCGCCGGCGTGGCCGTCATGCTGTGGTGGCAGGGTCCGAACTGGAGCCTGCTGTACGGCAACCTCGAGGCCAATGACGCCAACCAGGTCGTGCAGGCGCTGCAGACCGCCGGCATCAAGTACAAGCTCAGCGACGACACCGGCGCCGTGATGGTGCCGGCCGAGGACGTGCATGCGGCGCGGCTCAAGCTCGCGGCGCAGGGCCTGCCGGAAGGCAGCAGCAGCGGGCTCGACCTGATCAACAAGGATTCGGGCATCGGCGTCAGCCAGTTCATGGAGAACGCGCGCTACCAGTACGCGCTCGAGACCGAACTGGCCCGCACGATCTCGAGCCTGCGCAGCGTTGCGGCGGCGCGCATCCACCTGGCGATCACGCAGCAATCGGCGTTCGTGCGCGACCGGCATCCGGTCAGCGCCTCGGTGTTCCTGCAGCTGCGTCCGGGCGGGCGGCTCGAGTCCGAACAGGTCCAGGCGATCATCCACCTGGTCGCCTCCAGCATTCCGGACCTGTCGGCCGACCAGGTGACGGTCGTCGACCAGCAGGGCCGGCTCCTGTCATCGCCGGCCTCGGCGCAATCGGCAATCCAGACCGAGCAGTTCGCGGCCGCGCAGCGCATCGAGGACAGCTACGTGCAGCGCATCGAGCAGCTGCTGGTGCCGCTGGTCGGCGCCGGCAAGGTGCGCGCCCAGGTGACGGTGGACCTCGATACCAACGAGAACGAGCAGAGCCACGAGGAATACAAGCCCGACAGCGCCGTGGTGCGCAGCGAGCAGACGTCCGAGCAGACCGGCCCGGCAGCGGCCGGCGCCGGCGGCGTTCCCGGTGCCCTGACCAACCAGCCGCCGGCCGGCGGCACCGTCGCCGCCGCGGCTCCGGCGGCCGCGCCCGCCACGGGCGCGGCGGGCGCGCAGAACGGCAACGCCAAGCCGGCGGCCGCCGCGGCTCCCGAACCTGCCTTGAGTGCCAACGCCACCGAGAACGTCAGCAAACAGGCCACGCGCAATTTCGAGATCAATCGCACGCTGAGCTACACGCGCCAGCCCGGCGGCAGCATCAAGCGCGTGACCGTGGCGGTGCTGCTCGACAATGTCGCCAAGGTCGGTGCCGACGGCAAGTCCACCGCGCAGGCGCTGAGCGCGGCGCAGCTCGACAACATCACCAAGCTGGTGAAGAACGCGGTCGGCTTCGACGAGGCCCGCGGCGACAGTGTCAGCGTCGTCAACGAACCGTTCCACCAGGACAACACCGAACTGGCGCCCGAGACCGTGCCGCTGTGGCAGCGCCCGATGGTGCAGGACATCGCGCGGCTCGCGCTCGGCGCGCTGCTGCTGCTGGCGATCGCGCTCGGCGTACTGCGACCGCTGATCCGCAACCTGACCGCCCAGGCGGTGGCGCCGGCGCTGGCCGCGGCGGGCACGAACGAGGCCGGCCCGGCCGTGGCCGCGACCACGCCGACGCTGGCCTACGAGCAGCAGGTCGTGCAGGCCAAGAACCTGGTGACGCAGGATCCGAAGCGCGTGGCGCAGGTCGTCAAGACCTGGGTGGGTGAATGATGACCGAAGCAGCGATGAACCGGCCCGGCGTGGAACAGGCGGCGATCCTGCTGCTCACGCTCGGCGAACAGGACGCGGCGCAGGTGCTCCGGCACCTGGGCGCGAAGGACGTGCAGCGCGTCGGCCAGGCCATGGCGCAGCTGACGGGCGTGTCACGCGAGGAAGTGTCGCAGGTGCTCGGGCGCTTCTCCAGCAAGGTCGAGCAGCAGACCTCGGTCGGCGTGAACTCCGACGAATACGTGCGCAAGGTCATGAACGAGGCGCTCGGCGCGGATCGCGCCGGCGGCGTCATCGATCGCATATTGCGCGGCCGCAGCAGCCGCGGCCTCGAGGCGGTCAAGTGGATGGAACCCAAGGCGGTCGCGGGCATCCTGCGCAGCGAACACCCGCAGGTCATCGCGATCGTGCTCTCCTACCTCGAACCCGAGCAGGCCGCGCAGGTGCTGGGCGCACTGCCGGCGGAGGTGCAGCCCGACGTGATCGTGCGCGTCGCCAAACTCGACGGCG
This sequence comes from Steroidobacteraceae bacterium, assembly GCA_035542135.1. Lineage (GTDB taxonomy): Bacteria > Pseudomonadota > Gammaproteobacteria > Steroidobacterales > Steroidobacteraceae > FEN-1191. The sequence goes on from DATKLZ010000043.1 coordinate 5,051, forward strand.
TGCAGCCGGCCGCGCTCAATGAACTGGACGAGGCGCTCGAGCGGCAATTCGCCGGCAAGTCGATGAGCAAGGCCTCCGGCTTCGGCGGACCGAAGGCCGCCGCGGAGATCCTCAACCTCGTCGGCGTCGCGCCCGAGGGCCGCATCATCGAGGAGATCGCCAAGACCGATGCGGACCTCAGCCAGAAGCTGCAGGACCTGATGTTCGTGTTCGACGACCTGATCAGCATCGACGACCGGGGCATGCAGGAACTGCTGCGCGAGATTCCCGGGGACAAGCTGATCATCGCGCTGAAGGCGACGACGGAAGAGATGAAGACCAAGTTCTTCAAGAACATGTCCGAGCGCGCATCGCAGATGCTGAAGGACGACCTCGAGGCCAAGGGCCCGGTCAAGCTCAGCGAAGTCGAAGCCGCGCAGAAGGAAATCCTGGTGACCGCGCGCCGCATGGCCGACGAAGGCAAGGTGCAGCTCGGCGGCAGGGGCGGAGAGGAATATGTCTGAGGCCGCAGCCGCCAACGTGCTGGCGTGGACGCTGCCCAAGGTCGAGGGCCCGGTCGTCGGCCGGCGCCGCGTCGAGGACCTGGATGCGCTGGAGCGCGAGGCCTGGGAGCAGGGCTTCGCGGCCGGGCGCGCCGACGGGCGGGCCGCGGCGCTCGCGGAGCAGCAGGCACAGGGCGAAGCGCTGCGCGCGCGCGTGCAGCGGCTCGATGGACTGTTGAACCTGCTCGCGCGTCCGCTGGCCGAACTCGATGAAGCCGTGCTGCGCCAGCTCGCGATGCTCTCCGGCGCGGTCGCCCGCCAGCTGGTGCGCCGCGAGCTGCGCACGCAACCCGAACAGATCATCGCGGTGATCCGCGAAACCGTCTCGCTGCTGCCGGCGACGGCGCGCGACGTGCGCATCCACCTGCATCCGGACGACGCGGCGCTGGTGCGCGAGCGGCTGGCGGAACCCGCCACGGCGCGCGCCTGGACGCTCATCGAGGATCCGGTGATCACGCGCGGCGGCTGCCGCATCAGCGGCGAGAATTCCAGCATCGACGCGCAGGTCGAAACGCGCCTCGGCGCCGCGATCGCCGCCGTGCTCGGCGACGAACGCAGCGCGCCCGGCGGAGCGGCGCCATGAACATGGATGCGGCCGCGGCAGCGGCCCACCAGCGCTGGGCCCATGCGCTGGCCGCCAGCGGCGAGCGGATCGCGGCGTTGCCGCCGCCGCCCGTGGCCGGGCGCCTGACGCGGATGATCGGCCTGACGCTCGAAGCCACCGGCTGCCAGGCGGCCGTCGGCGATCGCTGCGAAATCGTGACCACCGACGACATGCACATCAATGCCGAGGTCGTCGGCTTCGCGGGCGAGAACATCTACCTGATGCCGACCGGCGACATCCACGGCCTCAAGCCCGGCGCGCGCGTACTGCCGCGCCCGGGCACCGGCACCGTCGGCGTCGGTCCCGGGATGCTCGGCCGTGTCGTCGATGGCGCCGGTGCGCCGCTCGACGGGCGCGGACCGGTGCCCGTCGCGGCGCGCGTACGCCTCTCGGGCACGCCGATCAATCCGCTCGCGCGCCGTCGCATCAGCGAACCGCTCGATGTCGGCGTGCGCGCGATCAACGGCCTGCTGACCGTGGGTCGAGGGCAGCGCCTGGGCCTGTTCGCGGGCAGCGGCGTAGGCAAGAGCGTGCTGCTCGGCATGATGGCGCGCTACACGCAGGCCGACGTGATCGTCGTCGGGCTGATCGGCGAGCGCGGCCGCGAGGTGAAGGAATTCATCGAGAAGATCCTCGGGCCGGCTGGCCAGGCGCGCGCGGTCGTCGTGGCGACGCCGGCCGATCATCCGCCGCTGATGCGCCTGCACGGCGCCTGGCTGGCGACCGCGGTGGCCGAGTATTTCCGCGACCAGGGCGCCAGCGTGCTGCTGATCATGGATTCGCTGACGCGCTTCGCGCAGGCGCAGCGCGAGATCGGCCTCGCGATCGGCGAGGCGCCGGCCACCAAGGGCTATCCGCCGTCGGTGTTCGCCCGCCTGCCACAGCTGGTCGAGCGCGCCGGCAACGGCGTCAGCAACGGCGGCTCGATCACCGCGTTCTACACCGTGCTGGTCGAGGGCGACGATCACAACGATCCGATCGCCGATGCCGCGCGCGCGATCCTGGACGGGCACATCGTGCTCTCGCGCCGCGTGGCCGACGGTGGACGATATCCGGCCATCGACGTCGAGGCCTCGGTGAGCCGCGTGATGCACGACATCGCCTCGCCGGCGCACGCCGACCTGGCGCGGCGCCTGCGGCAGCGCTCGGCGCTGTACGAACACAACCGCGACCTGATCTCGATCGGCGCCTACCAGCGCGGCTCCGATCCGCGCATCGACGAAGCCATCGCCTGCTGGCCGCAGATCGAGGGCTACCTGCGGCAGGACATGGGCGAGAGCGTGCGGCTGGCCGACAGCATCGCCCAGCTGCAGCAGGCGGTCTCCGAGCCGCCGCCACAGCGGAGCCCTGAGTCGTGAAGCGCGCCCAGAGACTGCGCCCGCTCCATGAGCTGGCCGAACAGAACGAACGCAGCTGCGCACTGCGCGTGGCCGACTGCGAGCGGCGCATCGCCGCCGGCGAACAGCGCTACCAGGAACTGGTGCGCTACCACCTCGAATACCAGCAGCTCTTCCACGCACGCGCGAGCGGCGGCGCGCCGATGCGCAGCCTGCGTGAACAGCAGGTGTTCATCGCACGGCTCGCCGAGGCCGTGCGCGCGCAGCGCGCGCTGGTCGAGGTGCTGCGCGCCGAAGCGGCGCAGCTGCAGGAGCAGTGGCGCAACGCCGCGACCCGCAGGCAGGCCGTCGGCAAGGTCATTGAACATGCACGTTCGGAGGACATCATGACCCAGGAAAAACGCCAGCAACGCGAGCTCGACGAGCTGGCCGTCCGCTCGAGGGTACGTCGATGATGACGCAACCTGCCGGCGCCGGCGGCGGCGCAGCTCGCCCGGGAAGCGGCGTGAACGTCGCACCCGCGGATGTCGCCCTCGGCGTCATCGCGGATGCCGAAGCCCAGGCGCTTCCGGCAGCGCCGGGTGCCGGCGCGGCGCTGTTCTCCCAGGCTTTGCAGGCGCTGGCCTCCGTCCCCGATGCGCGCGCCACGGCCCCGCAGGCTGCCGGAGCCAGCGCCGCCGACGCCACGATCGTCGATGCGCCCGGCAGCGCAGCGGTGCATGCCGACATGCCGCCGGCGGCGGATGGCGCGCTGGCCACTGCCGCGTCGGTCGCGCCGCAGCAAGCCGCCGCGCGCGGCGGGTTGCAACGCGCGCCCCGAGCCGCGCCCATCGCCAGGACCGAGCCGCATTCGCTGCCGAAGGACCTGCTGCAGGCCCTGTCTGCAGCGAAATCGACGCTGCCGGTGCAGGCCGGCACGCAGCAGCCGGCCGCGATCGGTGAATCGGACGATGATCACGACAAGACCGTCGATGTCACCGAGGCCAAGACGCATGCGCATGACGCGGCAAGCGCCGCGCCTGTGCCGGTGATGATGCCGACGCAACCGCAGGCCGCCGACGCAAACACCAGCTTGCTCGCCGCGCTGCTGCAATGGTTGCAGCCTGCGCGCGGCGACTCGAACGCGCGCGATCCGGCATCGGCCGCTCCCGCTGTTGCTGGCGCGAGCGCGATAGACGCGCCGGATGCGAGCGAAGCCATTGCAGCTGGCGCGCCGGCTGCCTCGAAGGCCGGCTCGACGACTACCACGATTCCAACGGGTGTTCCGCATGCGCTCGCCACATCGCCGGTCGCGCAGGCGCCGGCTATCCCTGCCGGCAGCGCGCGCAGCGACGTGGCCGCGCCGATCGCGGAATGGACGGCCGCGGCAAGTGCCATGGGCCTGGCCGGCAAGGCTTCCGGGCCGCGCGATGACGAATCGCGAGCCGCGGCGACCGCCGCGATCCCACTGCCGCGTGACGTCGGCGATTCCGGCGCCGGCGCCCTGGGGATGGCGGCGGCGTTGCGCGCCGCGAGCGCCACCCATCCCGCGCAGGTGGAGCGCACGGTGGCCGTGCCGGTGCACGACCGTCACTGGCCGGCGGCCGTGGCCACGCAGGTGCTGATCCTCAGCAACGACAAGATGCAGGCCGCCACGCTGCGGCTCTCGCCCGAGCACCTCGGTCCGGTGGAGGTGCGCATCGACGTGCAGGATGCCAACGTCAACCTCAACTTCAGCGCGGCGCACGCCGATACGCGCGCGGCGCTCGAACAGGCGCTGCCGCAGTTGCGCGCGGTGCTCGCCGGCGCCGGATTGACGCTGGGCCAGGCCACCGTGCAGCAGCAGGCGAGAGGCGAGTCACAGAATCCGCCTGCGCCGCCGCGTGCCAACGCCGCGGACGCACCGGTCGAGACGCCGGCGGCCGTGGTGCGCGCCTTGGGGATGATCGATGAATACGCCTGAGGGGTGTCGGAATTCCGTCTGGCATGGCACTTGCTGTGTACAGCCCAGTCACGCTTCCATGGGATGGTGCGAACATGTCCGCTGAAGAGAAGTCTGGTGCCGCCGCTCCGGCCAAGAAGAAGAGCGCCATGCCCCTGGTCATCGTCGCCGTGCTGGTGCTGGCCGCCGGCGGTGGCGCGGCCTGGAAGTTCACGCGACCCAAGGCCGCCGCGCCGGGCAAGCCGGCCGCGGAGGCCACTTCGGCCAAGGCCGCGGCGATCTACTACAAGTTCGATCCGGCCTTCGTCGTCAACTTCGGCAGCGATGGCAATTCCCGCTACCTGCAGATCACGCTCGAGGCGATGAGCCGCGACCAGGCCGTCATCGACGCGATCAAGAACAACGAGCCGGCGATCCGCAACGACCTGGTGCTGCTGTATTCCGCGCAGCAGCCCGAAGCGCTGCTGGCGCCCGAGGGCAAGGAGAAGCTGCGCGCCGCGACGCTCGATGCGGTGCGCAAGACGATCGCCTCCGAGGGCGGCAAGCCCGAATCGGTCGAAGCCGTCTACTTCACCAGTTTCGTCATCCAGTAACCGCGAGCCGAGCCACGCATGAACGCAACCCACGCCAATGCCGAAGCCGCGGTGCAGGCCGCGCCGGTCAATGAACTGCAGGCCGGCGCTCCCGCCGCCGCGACCGGCGGCGACATCAACCTCGACGTCGTGCTCGACATTCCGGTCACGCTGTCGATGGAAGTGGGCCGCAGCCGCATCAGCATCCGCAATCTCCTGCAGCTGAACCAGGGATCGGTGGTGGAGCTGGAGCGCACCACCGGCGAGCCGCTCGACGTGTTCGTCAACGGCACGCTGGTCGCGCACGGCGAGGTCGTCGTCATCAACGAGAAATTCGGCATCCGTCTCACGGATGTGATCAGCCCCGCCGAGCGCATCCGCAAGCTCAGGTAAGCCCGGCGGTGCCGGTCGCGTCGGGATCCCGGCGCTTCCATCTGGCATGGCGATTGCACCGTCACCGGCATGCAATCGCGAACCAAGACAAGACGAATCATCCGCCGTGCGGGCCCGATGCTGCTGACGCTGCTCGTCGGCCTGGCATCGCAGGCCGCCGACGCCGCCGCCTTCGCGGCTCCCAGCGAGATCAGCGCGCCGAGCGCCGGCTTCAGCGTCATGCGCATGGTGCTGGCGCTGATCCTGGTGCTGGCGGCGGTGTACGCCGCCGCGGCGCTGCTGCGGCGGCTGCGCACGCTGGGCCCCGCCGGCACGGCGGAACTGCAGGTCATATCGCAGGTCGCGCTCGGCGCGCGTGAACGTGCCGTGCTGCTGCGCGCCGGCAGCCAGCAGCTGCTGGTCGGCGTCGCGCCCGGCAACGTGCGGCTGCTGTGCGCGCTGGCCGAGCCCGCCATGACGGCCGCGCCGCCCGTCGAGGCCGCGGCGCCGGCCAGACCGAACTTCCGCGACCTGCTGCGCCGGAGCCTGGGGCGATGAACAAGCGCATCGCCTGGCTGCTGCTGGCGCTGCTGCCGCTGGCCCTGATCAGCGGCGTGGCCGATGCCGCGGCCGCAACGCCGCTCGCGGCACCGGGCATCCCGGCCTTCTCGGTGCACGCCGGCAACGGCGGCCAGACCTACACGCTGACGATCCAGCTGCTCGCGCTGATGACGGCGATCACGCTGCTGCCGGCGGCGTTGCTGCTCATGACCGCGTTCACGCGCATCATCATCGTGCTGGCGATCCTGCGCCAGGCGATCGGCGCCGGGCAGGCGCCGCCGAACCAGGTGCTGGTCGGGCTGGCGCTGTTCCTCACGCTGTTCGTCATGTCGCCGGTTATCGACAAGATCCACGTCGATGCGGTCAACCCGTACATGGCCGGCACGATCGACATGACCACCGCGCTCGAGCGCGGCGCCGGGCCGCTCAAGACCTTCATGCTCGAGCAGACGCGCGAGAGCGACATCGCCGCGTTCGTGAAGATTTCCGGCGGCAAGGGCTACGATTCACCGAAGGACGTGCCGCTGACGGTCCTGGTTCCGGCGTTCATGACCAGTGAGTTGAAGACTGCGTTTCAGATAGGGTTTCTGCTATTCATCCCGTTCGTCATCATCGACCTGGTCGTCGCCAGCGTGCTGATGTCGATGGGCATGATGATGCTCTCGCCGGTGCTGATCTCGCTGCCGTTCAAGATCATGCTGTTCGTGCTGGTCGACGGCTGGACGCTGGTCATGGGTTCGCTCGCGGCGAGTTTCTACCACTAGGGCAGGGGACGACATGACACCGGAATCCGTGATGACGATCGGCCAGCACGCGCTGGAGATGACGATGCTGCTGGCCGCGCCGCTCCTGCTCGTGGCGCTCGCCGTGGGCCTGCTGGTCGGCATCTTCCAGGCCGCCACGCAGATCAATGAAATGACGCTGTCGTTCATCCCGAAACTGATCGCCATTGCCGTGGCGCTGATGGTCGCGGGCCCGTGGATGCTGCGCGAGCTGATCGGCTACACGCGTGGCCTGATCGAGAGCATTCCCTCGCTGGTCGGATAGCGGCGCCACCCGCGCGATCGCCACGGCGTCCCGATGATCAACGTCGACATCAGCCAGCTGCAACACTGGATCGGCGCGCTGTTCTGGCCGTTCGTGCGCATCGGCGCCTGCCTGATGGTCGCGCCGGTGTTCGCCGCCAGCTACGTGCCCAAGCGCCTGCGCATCGTGTTTGCGATCGCCGTCACGATCCCGCTCGCACCCCTCCTGCCCGCGGTGCCCGATGTGCCGCTGCTGTCGGCCGACGGCGTGATCATCACGATCCAGCAGGTGCTGATCGGCGCGGCGCTCGGCTTCGCGCTGCAACTGGTGTTCGATGCACTGTCCCTCGGCGGCCAGCTGCTGGCCAACGGCATGGGGCTCGGCTTCGCCTTCAACCAGGATCCGCTGCGTGGCGTGACCACGCCGGCGCTGGGCCAGCTGTATGCCGTGCTCGGCACGCTGGTGTTCCTGGCGCTCGACGGGCACATCGCGTTGATCAACACCTTGGCGGACAGCTTCCGCGGCCTGCCGGTCGGCGCCAACGGCATCGACGCGCTGCGCGCCCGCGCCCTGGCCGACTGGGGCGGCATGCTGTTCCTCGGCGGATTGCGCGTCGCGCTACCGGGCATGACCGCACTGATCGTCATCAACCTGGCCTTTGGCGCGATGAGCCGCGCGGCGCCGGCGCTGAACCTGTTCGCGGTCGGCCTGCCGGTGACGCTGCTGTTCGGCCTCGCGATCGTGACCTTCTCGATGCCGATGATCGGCACCGCCTTCACGGCCCTGCTGGCCGACGCCTTCGATTTCATGCGCGCGCTGAGCGCGCCGCAGTAGGGTTGCCGCCGTGAGCGAGGCCGACAACCGCGACCGCACCGAAAGCCCGACACAGAAGCGGCTCGACGATGCGCGCAAGCGCGGCCAGGTGCCGCGCTCGCGCGACCTCGGCGCGGCGGCCGTCACGCTGGCGGGCGGCCTCGGGCTCTATGGCCTGGGCGGGCTGCTCGGCGGACGGCTGCTGGCGATGATGCGCAACGGGCTCGAGCTCAGCGCGGCGCAATCCTTCGGCGCCGACAGCATGCTGCAGGCGCTGGGCGCCAGCGCGTTGGCGGGGGCGCAGGCCGCCGCGCCGCTGCTCGGGCTGCTGCTGGCCGCGGCGGTGCTCGCGCCGCTGGCGATCGGCGGCTGGAATTTCAGCGCCACGGCGCTGGTGCCGCAATGGGACCGGCTCGATCCGTTCAACGGCCTCAAGCGCGTGTTCTCGCTGCGCGGCCTGCTCGAGCTCCTGAAATCGCTGGCGCGCTTCGGCGTCGTCGCATTGGTCGCGGTGCTGGTCCTGCGGCACCAGTTCCGCGTGTTCTCCTCGCTCGGCATGGAATCGACGCAGGCCGCGATCGGCCACGCGCTCAAGCTCGCCGGCTCGGCGTTGATCTGGTTCGGCGGCGCGCTCGCGTTCATCGCCGCCATCGACGTGCCGCTGGCGTTGTGGCAGCACCTGCGCGCGCTGCGCATGACTCGCGAGGAGATCCGCGAGGAATTGCGCGACACCGAGGGGAGCCCCGAGCTGCGCGGCCGGATCCGGCGCGTGCAGCAGGAGATGGCCCGCCGCCGCATGATGGCGGCCGTGCCGACCGCCGATGTCGTCATCACGAACCCGACGCACTACGCGGTCGCGCTGCGCTACGACGAGGCGCGCATGCGCGCGCCGATCGTCGTGGCCAAGGGCGCCGACCTCGTCGCCCAGCGCATCCGCGAGCTGGCCGCCGAGCACAAGGTGCCGTTGGTGGAGGCGCCGCCGCTCGCGCGGGCGCTGCACAAGACCTGCGAGCTCGGCGACGAGATTCCGGCGCGGCTGTACGCCGCCGTGGCGCAGGTGCTCACCTACGTGTACCAGCTGCGCACCGCACGGCGCGCGGGGGCCGAGCCGCCGGTTCCGCCCGTCATCGACGCGCCGGATTCACCGGAACTGTGAACCACGTCGCCCTGGCGGGGCCGCCAGCGCGCCGGTAAGCCGACGCTTCTGCCCGGCACGGCTCTTGCTCCGGAGCAGGGGTAGAAGCGACGCCAAGACGGCGGCGCAGGCGCCCTTTGCATGACCGAACTGGCCCTCAATCCCGGCAACCCCGGCCTGAACCTGCTGCACTCGCTGCGGCGCGGCGCCGGCGCGCCGCTGCTGCTGCTGTCGATCCTGGCGATGATCGTGCTCCCCTTGCCGCCGCTGGCGCTCGACGTGCTGTTCACCTTCAACATCGCGCTCTCGGTGCTGGTCGCGATGGCCGTCGTCAACGTGGCGCGGCCGCTCGACTTCGCGATCTTCCCGACCGTGCTGCTGCTCGCCACCCTGTTGAGGCTGGCGCTGAACGTCGCCTCGACGCGCGTCGTGCTGATGCACGGGCACGAGGGCACGGCCGCGGCCGGACGCGTCATCGAGGCCTTCGGCAAGTTCGTCGTCGGCGGCAACTATGCGGTCGGCATCGTCGTGTTCGCGATCCTGACGATCATCAACTTCGTCGTCGTCACCAAGGGCGCGGGCCGCATCTCGGAGGTCAGCGCGCGCTTCACCCTCGATTCGATGCCCGGCAAGCAGATGGCGATCGACGCCGACCTGAATGCCGGCCTGATCAACCAGGAGCAGGCGCGCGAGCGTCGCGCCGAAGTGCGGGCCGAGGCGGATTTCTACGGCTCGATGGACGGCGCCAGCAAGTTCGTGCGCGGCGATGCCACGGCCGGCATCATGATCCTGGTCATCAACATCGTCGGCGGCCTCGCGATCGGCACGCTGAGCCACGGCCTCGGCTTCAGCGACGCCGCGAAGGTCTACACGCTGCTCACCATCGGCGACGGCCTGGTGGCGCAGATCCCGGCACTGCTCCTGTCGACCGCGGTCGCGATCATCGTGACGCGCATGTCGCGCGCGCAGGACCTCGGCGGCGAGCTGGCCACGCAGGTGTTCCGCCAGCCGCGGAGCCTGGCGGTCGCCGCGGCGATCCTCGGCGTCATGGGACTGATTCCCGGCATGCCGAACCTGGCCTTCCTGATGTTCGCGGTGCTGCTCGGCGCGGGCGCGTGGCTGCTGAAGAAGCGCGCGCAGGCCGCAGCCGCGGCCGCGGCGGCACCGGCGCCGCCGGTCGCGGCGAATCCGGAGCAGCGCGACCTGTCGTGGGACGACGTGCAGAGCGCCGACCTGATCGGGCTCGAGGTCGGGTTCCGGCTCGTGTCGCTGGTCGACAAGAACAACGGTGGCGAACTGCTGGCGCGCATCCGCGGCGTGCGCCGCAAGCTGTCGCAGGAACTGGGCTTCCTCGTGCAGGCGGTGCACATCCGCGACAACCTCGAGCTGCCGCCCAATGGCTACAGGGTGAGCCTGGCGGGCGTGACCGTCGGAGAGGGCGTCGTGTATCCCGACCGGGAGCTGGCGATCAACCCGGGCCGCGTGTTCGGCAAGCCGCCGGGCATCGAGACGCGCGATCCGGCCTTCGGCATGGAGGCGATCTGGATCGAGCCGCAGGCGCGCGAACAGGCGCAGATGTTCGGCTACACCGTCGTCGATCCGAGCACCGTGATCGCCACGCACCTGAGCCACGTGATCCAGATGCACGCGCACGAGCTTCTCGGGCACGACGAGGCGCAGCAGCTGCTCAACGGGCTGGCCAAGAGCTCGCCGCGCCTGGTCGAGGACCTGGTGCCGAAGATCCTGCCGCTCAGCGTCGTGGTGCGCGTGCTGCAGGGGTTGCTGGCCGAGCGCGTGCCGATCCGCAACATCCGCACGATCATCGAGACGCTGGCCGAGCATGCGCCGCGCACGCAGGATCCGGCGGTGCTGCAGGCACAGGCGCGCATCGCGCTGTCGCGCCAGATCGTGCAGGACATCGCCGGCACGGGGAGCGAGCTGCCGGTGGTCACGCTCGAGCCCGACCTCGAGCAGCTGCTGCAGAATTCCATGGCCTCGGGCGGCGCCGCGAATCCCGCGCTCGAGCCCGGCCTGGCCGAGCGCCTCGCGACACGGCTGGCCGAATCGGCGCAGCGCCAGGAAGCCGCCGGCGAGCCGGCGGTGCTGATGGTGGCGCCGACGCTGCGCGCGACGCTCGCGCGCTTCGCGCGCGCCAGCGTGCCCGCGATGCACGTGCTGGCCTGGAATGAGATTCCCGACAACCGCCGCGTGCGCCTCGTCGCCTCGGTCGGACGCTGAACACCACCCGCAACCCTACCCATGGCAAGCAGAGCATGAAGATCAAGCAATTCCTCGGGGCGGACATGCGCGACGCCTTGCGCCAGATCCGCGCGGAGCTCGGCGCCGACGCGGTGATCCTCTCGACGCGGAGCGTGGGACAGGGCGTCGAGGTCAGCGCGGCCATCGATGGCGACCCGACGGCACTGGCGGTGGCGCCGACAAGTGCCGCAGCCGCTGCGATGGCCACCACGGCCACCGGCACGGCCGCCACCGCCGCGCAGGCCGCCGCCAGCGCGGCTTCGGCCCCGGCGATCAGCCACGCCGCGCAATTGTCGATGAGCGAGGAGCTGCGCACGCTGCGCCAGCTGCTCGAGCGCCAGCTCGCGGCCCTGGCCTGGAACGACTACACGCGCCGTGAACCGCTGCGCGCGCGGGCGCTGTCGGAACTGACGGCGCTCGGCGTGGCGCGCGATGTCGCGCTGCAGGTGGCCGAGGCGCTCCCCGGCGATCTCGACGCCGAACGCGCGCAGCACGCGCACCTGGAATGGCTCGCGCAGCGCATCACGGTCTGCGAGCCGCCGGCCGCCGCGCGCGGCGCGTTGGCCTTGATCGGCGCCGCCGGCTCCGGCAAGACGACGATGCTCGCCAAGCTGGCCCTGCGGCATCTGCTCGAGCACGGTGGCGACGGCCTGAGCCTCGTCACGATCGACGATGAACACATCGGTGCCGCCGACCAGGCGCGCACGCTCGGCCGCCTGCTCGGCGTGCCGAGTTTTCGCTTCGCCAGCGGCGCCGAGTTCGCCGCGGCCGCCAGCCGCTTCGCCAGCCAGCAACTCGTCCTGGTCGACACGCCGGCGCTGGGCGCCGGGGCGGACGCCGCCGCGGCGCTGGGCGAGGCTCTCGACAGCGCCGCGCTGCCGGTGCAGCGCCTGCTGCTGCTGCCGGCCAGTGCGCAGGGCGGGGTGCTGACCGAGATGCTGCGGCGCGCCGCGCCGCTCACGCCGGACTGCTGCGCGATCACGCGCTGCGACGAGGCCGCGACGCTGGGCGGCGTGCTCTCCACGCTGGTGCGCAGCGGCCTGCCGGTCGCATACCTGAGCGATGGGCCGCGGATCCCGGAGGACCTGCGCCTGGCGCGGGCACAACTGCTGGTGGCGCGCGCGGTGGAGCTCGCCGGGTCGGGCGGCGCCGGCATCGATCCGGAACTGCTGGCGCAGCAATTCGGGGGGCAGCTCCATGCCGCGGCCTGAGTCCCTGCGCCCACGTTCGAATGCGCGCACCGGCGGCGCCGAGGTGCAGGTCATCGCGGTGACCGGCGGCAAGGGCGGCACCGGCAAGACGACGGTCGCCGTCAACCTCGCCACGGCGCTGGCACAGGCCGGCCGGCGCGTGCTGCTGCTCGACGGCGACCTCGGGCTCGCCAGCGTCGACGTGCTGCTCGGCCTGACGCCGACGCATACGCTCGAACAGGTCGTCAGCGGCGAGGCGCGGCTCGAGGAAATCCTGCTGCGCACCGCGGACGGGCTCAGCGTGATTCCCGCCGCGTCCGGCGTCGCGCGCATGGCGCAGCTCGGCGCCGCCGAACATGCGGCCATCGTCCGCGCGTTCGCCGCGCTGCCGGGCGGGCACGACACCCTCATCATCGACACGGCCCCGGGCCTGCACGCCGCGGTGCTCGATTTCTGCCAGGCCGCGCAGCAGCAGCTGATCGTGCTGCGCAACGAGCCGGCCTCGCTGACCGACGCCTACGCGCTCGTCAAGGTGCTGAGCCGCGAGCGGCACGTCAGGCGATTCCGCGTGCTGGTCAACATGGCGCGCAACGGCACCGAGGCCCACAACCTGTTCCTGCGGCTGCAGCGCGTCACCGACCGCTACCTCGATGTGGCGCTCGAGTATGCCGGCGAGATTCCCGAGGATGCCGACGTGCCGCAGGCGGTGCGCGCGCAGCGCACCGTGCTGGCCGCGTACCCGTCGGGTCCCGCGGCACGCGCCTACCGGCGCCTCGCGCAGGACGTGCAGCGCTGGACGGCGCCGCAACAGCCGAGCGGCCGCCTGGAATTCTTCTTCGAAAGGTTGCTCACGCGCCCCGCAGCGCGACTGCAGGTGATCAAATGAACGGCGCACAAGTGTATGCCAGCGCGGCCCCGCAGCCGAACTTCGACGCCCTCGTGCGCCAGCATGCAGACCTCGTCAAGCGCATCGCCTACCATCTCGCCGGGCGGCTCCCGCCGCAGGTCGAGGTGGACGACCTGGTGCAGTCGGGCATGATCGGCCTGCTCGAGGCGGCGCAGAATTTCATGCCCGGTCGCGGCGCCAGCTTCGAGACCTACGCCGGCATCCGCATCCGCGGGGCGATGCTCGATGCGCTGCGCAAGCTCGACTGGGCGCCGCGCTCGGTGCACCGCAAGGCGCGCGCCGCCGCCGCGGCGATGCGCGAGGTCGAGGCGCGCACCGGCCGCGAGGCCAGCGACGCGGATGTCGCCGCGGAACTCGGCGTGCCCCTCGAGCAGTACCACCTGATCCTGCAGGATGCGCTCGGCTGCCAGCTGCTGCGCCTCAACGACAGCGACGACGGCGAGGATTCCACGCTCGATCGCCTGCCGCACGAAGGACCGGATCCGCAGGGCGAAGCGCTCGACGAGGCGCGCCGCCAGGCCGTCACCACCGCGATCAAGGCGCTGCCGGAGCGTGAGCGGCTGGTGCTGTCGCTGTACTACGAGCAGGAACTGAACCTGAAGGAAATCGGCGCGGTGCTCAAGGTGACGGAATCGCGCGCCTGCCAGCTGCATGGTCAGGCGCTGGTGCGCCTGAAATCGCACCTGACCGAGTGGCGCGGCTGAGACGGGTGCACAACCGATCGTGGACATACTCAGCATAATCGGAGTCCTGCTCGCCGCTACCGCGGTCCTGGCCGGCGCCGTGCTGAAAGGCGCGGGCCTGCACGCGCTGCTGTCGTGGGCCGCGTTCATGATCGTCATCGTCGGCACGCTCGCGGCGATCTGCGTGCAGACGCCGATCGAGGTGATGCGGCGCGCGCTGGTGATGCTGCCGTGGGTGTTCCGGCCGCCGGCGCGCACGCCGGAGGCGCAGATCCGCAAGCTGGTGGAATGGAGCGGCATCTCGCGCAAGCAGGGCCTGCTCGGGCTCGAGCCAGTGCTGGCGCGCGAGTCCGATCCGTTCCTGCGCCGCGGCCTGCAACTGGTCGTCGATGGCAACTCACCCGATGCGATCCGCGCCACGCTCGAGGTCGACATGCAGGTGCGCGAGTCGGCCGACCTGCGCGCGGCGCGCGTGTTCGAGGGCATGGGCGTGTATTCGCCGACGCTCGGCATCATCGGCGCGGTGCTCGGCCTGATGGCGGTCATGCAGAACCTGGCCGACCCGAGCCAGCTCGGGCACGGCATCGCCGCGGCGTTCACCGCCACCGTGTACGGCATCGGCATGGCCAACCTGCTGTTCCTGCCGATGTCCAACAAGCTCAAGGTGGCCGTGCACGCGCACGCGCACGCGCACGCGATGCTGATCGAGGGACTGGTGGGCATCGCGCAGGGCGACAATCCGCGCGCCATCGACAACCGGCTGCGCAG